>JAYVZL010000356.1:0-18425 GCA_043783505.1 Elusimicrobiota bacterium | reverse complement strand
ACTCGCCGCCGAGCTTGTCGTGATCGACGAGCAAGGTCTTCTTGCCCAGCTGGCCGAGCTTGATGGCCGCGACGTAGCCGCCGGGTCCGCCGCCGATGATGAGCACGTCCGTGACGATCGCCATGGGATCCTCGTTAGAGAAGGGTTTGCGGATTTTCCAGATGCTTGATGATCGTGTTCATGAAGTTCGCGGCGTCGGCGCCGTCGACGACGCGGTGATCAAAAGAAAGCACCAGGTTCATCATGTCCCGCGCCGCGATCTTGCCGTCGCGCACGACGGGCCGCTTGGCGAGCTTCATCAGGCCCAGGATCGCGACCTCCGGATGATTGACGATAGGCGTGGCGAAGAGCCCGCCGATGGGCCCGATGTTGGTGATGGTGAAGGTGCCGTCCTGCAGCGAGGGCACGTCGATCTTGCCGGCGCGGACCTTGTCGGCGAGCGCCGCCACTTCCGAGGCGAGCGCCCAAAGGTCCTTGTCCTGCGCGCCCTTGATATTGGGCACCACTAGACCCTGCGGGGCAGCAACGGCAATACCGATATTACGACGGTTTTTGACAACGATCTCTCCTGCCGCTTCATCCAACGACGAGTTAAACAACGGAAATTCGGCCAATGACTTGGTCAGCGCTCGAATGATGAAAGGCAAGAAGGTAAGTTTAATCCCTTTCTTTGCGGCTTCGGGCTTCATCTTCTCGCGCAAAGATAATACGGCGGTCATGTCGCATTCGTCCATATGCGTAACATGGGCGACAGTGCGCTTGGATTGCTGCATCTTATCGGCGATTTTGCGGCGTATTCCGGTAAAGGGAACCGTCGTGTCCCCGTCATGTCGGGATATCGACACCGGCGGGTAACCGAATGAAGTCGTGGATGCTGAGAGGAGTTCTTGCCTTGCCGTTGCCGTCGGCGCCGAAGGTGCCAAAGCTCTCACATCAGTTTCTGAAATCCTTCCACCGGGGCCGGTGCCCTTCACTTTCGATAGGTCGACTCCGAGCGTTGACGCCAGCGCCTTTACAGCCGGCGTCGCGTTAGCCCCGGAGTTGTCGTACGAGGCGCCACGCGACGGTGCACTAGCCCCGTTGCCAGATTTCGCGTGAGAGAGATCGGACGCTAGAACTCGGCCTTGCGGGCCTGAACCTTGGATCTGGCTGATGTCTATGCCCTGATCTTTCGCCATTTTGCGAACCATGGGAGTGGCCAAAACCTGAGAAACGGATTGGGACGGCCTTGCGGCGGCTGGCGCCGCCGAGGCCTTTGGGTTAGCAACGGCAACGGAATGGGCAGCCGGGGAAGAAACGCCGCTCACATTAGCGTACGTGACTAAGGGGCCATGAACCTTGACCTTCTCACCGGGCCTGGCGTGCAGTTTTAATATCTTTCCTGTTTTCGGAGACGGTATTTCAACTTCCGCTTTATCCGTTAGTACCGCCGCAATGGGCTGGTGTTCTTTAACTGAGTCCCCCTCTTTTACGTGCCACTTAACTAATTCTCCCTCAACGAGACCTTCACCGATGTCCGGCAGATTGAAGACGAAACCTCCCGAGCCCGACGGGGCGGGGCGTTCAATCACGGCGACGGGCGAGGCTTTCACCGGAGATTCAGGCGTGTTGGCCGCTGCGGTCTTCGCGGCGGCTTTGGGCTCTGCTTTGGGTGCGGACGCGGGAGCAGCGGAGCCTCCGGCAACTTCGATCGTCGCCAAAGGCGAGTGCACCTTGATCTTTTCTCCCGGCTTGCCGAACAGCTTAACGACTTTGCCGGCCTTTGGGCTGGGAATCTCGACTTCAGCTTTGTCGGTCAGCACGGAGGCCAAGACTTGATGCTCTTGGACGGTGTCTCCGATTTTGACGTGCCATTTCACGATCTCGCCCTCGACAAGTCCTTCGCCGATGTCGGGGAGCTTAAATTCATAATCCATAGTCTTATCCCTTGCCGGTGCCGACAGATTTATTCCAATCCTTAAAAAAATCCTGACGCTCCTGCCGCGACATGGTCCTCATTCGCGTAAGCATGACCTTGTTCATTTTGGCGTTTTCATAGCTCGGCGCCAGCGTGAGCGCGAGGTCGAAATCTGTGTCCGCCTCATCGAAGCGCCCGAGCTGCATCAGGCAGACTCCGCGGCTGTTGATCGCCTCGAAGTTCTTGCCGTCCAATTTGACTGACTTCTGAAACAGCGGCAGCGCATCTTCCGGGCCGCGATCGAGAAGAACGGCATGCCCGAGATTTTTCCAGATGGGACTTTTCATCTCATAACTCGGATCGAGCACGATGGCCTTGCGCAGTTCGACACCCCCCTCTGCAGCACGGCCTGACAAGGTCAGAGCCATGCCCAATCTTTCATGGGCCAGGGCCGAGTCGGGCTGCGCGCTTATGGCGGCGGAATAGTGTTCGACCGCTTCCGCGAAGCGATGGCTCCGAAACGCGCCGTCTCCGGATGCGAGCGTCGAATGGGTGCAAGCCCCCATGAGCAGAATCGCGGTCATGAATAAATATTGTTTTAGGTTATGTCTTTGAGCATATCGAACTAGTCCCGGAAACAGTTCGATATGGTTAAACACGTAACATGCCGCGATGTGCATCATTTAAAAGTTCAACGTTTTGCGCGCCGCCATGAGAACGCGGTCGGCGTCGGGGATGTAGTATTGCTCTAGGCGAAACAGGGGCATGCGGATGTCCCAGCCGCCGATGCGCGCGACCGGGGCCAGGAGGCGGAGCAGGCCGCGCTCGGCGATCAGGGCGGAAAGCTCGGCGGCCCAGGAGCCGCTGTTGGGCGCCTCGTGGGCGATCACGCAGCGGCCGGTCTTGCCCACGGAGGCGAGAATCGCGTCGAGATCAAGAGGAGCGAGGGTGCGCAGGTCGATGATCTCGACGGAGGCGCCGTCCTCTTTCTCGAGGCGCTCGGCGGCCTTCTCGCAGGTGACGGTCATGGCACCCCAAGTGAGGAAGGTGATGTCCGTGCCTTCTTTGACCATTCGTACTTTTCCAATGTCGACAGTGTAGTGATTCGAGGGCACCTCGCCCTTAGCGGAGCGGTAAAGAAGTTTTGGCTCGAAGAAGACGACGGGATCGGGATCTTCAATGGCGGCCAGGAGCAGGCCCTTGGCGTCGTAGGGTGTGGAGGGAATGACGACCTTGATGCCGGGAGTGTGGCAGAAGTAGGCCTCGGGGCTTTCGGAGTGATGCTCGGGCGCGTGGATCAAGCCGCCATGCGGGGCGCGCAGGACGAGCGGGACGGACAGTCGGCCCCGGCTGCGGCTGCGGATGCGGCCTAAGTGGCAGACGACCTGGTCGAATACCGCGGGCATGAAGCCGTCGAACTGGATCTCGGCGACGGGCTTCATGCCGTTGACCGCCAGGCCGATGGCGGCGCCCATGATGCCGATCTCGGCCAAGGGCGTGTCGACGACGCGCTCATCGCCATACTTCTTCCAGAGACCGTCGGTGGCGCGAAATACCCCGCCGTTGCGGCCGATATCCTCGCCCAAAAGCATGACCTGCTTATCCCGACCAAGGGCTAAATCCAAAGCTTGATTGACGGCCGTGACCAGGTTTATGGTCTGCGTCGCCGGAGATTTGGTCGCATGCTTCGTTGCCGTTCTCATGGGAAGCGTCCTTCAGTCGGCGGCAATTCCATTAAGATTTTGGCTCCACCTTTGAACTTCAGCAATTCTTCCAGCTCCGCGCGCTGTTCAATGAGGTGTTGGGGCGCATGCGCGTAATTGTCGGCGAACATGTTCAAAGGATTAGGTGCCGGGAACTCCTCGTAAGCCTTCACCTCGGCGTTGATCCAACTCTGCGTCTCCGCGGCTAAATTCTTTTCTTTTTTCTCGTCCCAGATTTTCTTAGCCGTTAAAAATTTTTTCATTCGCAGGATCGGATCTTTCTTCTTCCAAGCCTCTACTTCCTTATCCGAGCGGTACCGCGTGGCGTCGTCCGCCGTGGTATGGTGAGACATCCGGTATGTCTCGCACTCGATCAGCGTTCCGCCCTCGCCCTTGCGCGCGCGCGCGACCGCCTCGGTCGTCGCCTGGTAGACGGCCAGCGCGTCGTTGCCGTCGACTTGTATGCCGTGCACGCCGTAGCCCCAGGCCTTCTGCGCCAAGGTCTGCGACGCGGCCTGGCGGGAGCGCGGCACCGAGATCGCCCAGCCGTTGTTCTCGATGATGTACACCGCCGGAAGCTTGAACTGCCCCACGAAGGTCAGCGCCTCGTGCAGGTCGCCTTTTGAGGAAGTCCCGTCGCCGCAGTAAGTGAGAGCCACTCCCCCCTTCCCCTTGAACTTCTGGCCCCAGGCCAAGCCCGCGACCTGCGTGAGATGCGTGCCGACCGGTATTGAGAACATCATGTCACTGCTGCCCTCGGGGAAATGCGTGCCGCGGTCGTCGCCGGCCCAGTAGAGCAGGGCGTAGCGCATCTGCATGCCGCGCGCGAAGTAAACCCCGCCGCCGCGGTAAGTTGGCACGGCCCAGTCCGTGGGCTTAAGGCACAGGGGCGGCACGCATTGCGTGGCTTCCTGGCCGGTGATCATGGGGTAAGTGCCCAGGCGGCCGGAGCGCTGGAGCAGGATGGCGCGCTCGTCGAACTGTCTGATCTGGAACATCAGCCTATACATCTTAAGAAGCAGTTCGTCGGAGACCTTGGGCATCAAGGCCTTGTCGAAGGTTCCGTCTGGAGACAATATCTCCAGGCGTTTGATGTCGCAAGTGACGACGGTTTTAAGGGGCATGTGTCGTTTCGAGGTGGCCTTTTAAGAACAGTTCCGCGGCACGATAAGACGACCGAACGAAGGGTCCAGAAGCAACGTACAAAAAACCGTGATCTTTGGCCATCTTGCCGAAACGTTCGAATTCATCTGGATGCACAAATCGATCGACCGGAAGATGATGACGAGACCCGGTCGGGCGCAGATACTGGCCCAACGTCAAAATATCCACACCGACCGATCGTAAATCTTTGAAGCTTTGAACGAGTTCCCCTTCGGCTTCTCCGAGACCTAACATCAAAGATGACTTAGTCGGCGACTGCGGCCGATAACGCTTCGCGTGGGCCAAAACGTCCAACGACTGACGATAGCCGGCCTTAGCGTCGCGAACGCAAGAGGTTAACCTTTCAACGCACTCGATATTGTGAGCCACCACGTCGGGACCGGCGTCGAGGACCGTTTCTAAGAGCCGTCTGTCTCCGCGGAAATCCTGGAGCAGCATCTCGAGCTTCATGTCCGGGCAAACGGATTTTATCTGGCGGATACACGCGGCAAGATGACCGGCGCCTTGGTCGGGAAGATCATCGCGACAGACCGTGGTCAGCACGGCATACTCCACGGCCATCTCTTTTAGTGTTAACGCCAATTTAGCCGGCTCTTCAGTATCAGGCGCCGACGGCTTGACGTTTGTGCCAACGGAACAGAACCGGCAGCCCCTTGTACACTGATCGCCCATCACCATAAACGTCGCGGTCCCCCCGCCCCAGCACTCGGCCAGATTGGGGCAGCGAGCTTCCTCGCAGACGGTAATTAATCCCCGCGAGCGCGAGGCTTCCTTGAGGCGGGCGACGACGGGTCCGGTCGGGAGCTTGACCTTCAGCCAGGGCGGAAGGGCGGCGCGCTCCGCGAGCGGAGCCATGCTCAGTGGTGGCCCTGGTCGGCGAGCCAGCGCTCGGCTTCAAGCGCGGCTTTGCAGCCGTTGCCCGCGGCCGTGACGGCCTGGCGGTAGCGATGGTCCATGACGTCGCCGGCCGCGAACACGCCCTCGACGGAGGTGCGCGTGCGGTCGTCGGCGACGACGTAGCCGTTTTCGTCGAGCTTCAACTGAGCGCCCAGGAAGCCGGTGGTCGGCTGATGGCCGATGGCCATGAAAACTCCGTCGCATTTGAGCGGAACCACGGCGTTGGTCTTAAGGTTCTTAAGCTTTACTCCGTCGACGTGTCCGTTGCCGGTGATTTCTTCGATAGCCGTGTCCCATATAAAAGAGATCTTGGGGTTTTTCTTGGCCCGGTCCTGCATGATCTTTGAAGCGCGCAGGCTGTCGCGGCGATGGACGACGACGACTTTGGAGGCGAACTTGGTCAGGAAGGTGGCCTCTTCCATCGCGGTGTCGCCGCCGCCCACGACGACGACCTCTTTATTCTTGAAGAAAAAGCCGTCGCAGGTGGCGCAGGCCGAGACGCCATGGCCCATGAGGCGCTTCTCGCTGTCGATGCCCAGCCACTTGGCGTTGGCGCCGGTGGCCACGATTAGGGCCTCGGCCGAGGCCGCGGTGCCCTCGGTGGTCTCCACATAAAACGGACGGCGGGAGAGATCAACTTTAACGACATATTCATTGATGATCTTAACGCCCAATCGTTCGACTTGTTTCTGCATGCGTTCCATCAACTCGGGGCCTTGGATGGGCTCGGGAAACCCCGGAAAGTTCTCCACTTCCGAGGTGATCATGAGTTGGCCGCCCATGGAGACTCCGCCGAAAATCAGGGGGTCCATATTGGCGCGGGCCGCGTAGATGGCGGCGGTGTAGGCGGCCGAGCCGGAGCCGATGATGACGATCTTCTTTGATTGGACCATGAGGGCGCATTATAACATTTCACCCCCGAGTCAGGTCTTGCTAGACTGTACCTATGGCGGACACGGTTTGGCTGCGGGGAGTCGAGTGCCGGGCGCGGGTGGGCGTTCCCGCCGCCGAGCGCGCGCGCCGGCAGAAGATCCTGGTGGACGTGGGCCTGGAGTGCGATGTCCGCGTGTGCGCGGGGCGCGACGATTTTCATATGGCGATAGATTATCAGGCCGTTGAGAAGATCGTGCGAGCCGAGGCCGAGACCGGCGAGCGCGCTCTTATCGAGACATTAGCCGAGCGCTTGGCCTCAGCCATCCTGCGGACACAACCGTCGATCAGCGCCACGACGGTACGTGTGCGCAAGACGCCAGTCGCGATGCCCAAAACGAAGGAAGTTTCGGTCGAGATCCGCCGTGAGTCCCGCGGAGCGCGTTGATGCCGAATAAAAAATCGATCCTGTTGGTCGATGACGATTCCCGCGTTTTGGACATGCTCGAGGAGGCGCTCGCCCATCCGGAGCTCGCGCTGACTAAGTCTCACGACGCCCTGCAGGCGTTCATTACGGCGCGCAATTTGTCTCCGCTGCTGATTATTTGCGACATCCGGCTCCCGGGCTACGGAGACGGAACTAAGATGCTCAAGCTCATGCGCGAGGACCTGCGCTTTCCGCGCGTGCCGTTTTTGTTCATCTCCGGCATGGAACAGAAGAAGGCGCTGGCCATGCTGCCGACGAACGATCCTTCCATCGGGCTGATGTCCAAGCCGCTCGATTTGATGAAGCTGCGCGATTACGTGTGGAAACTGGCGGGGGTGGCCGCATGATCATCCGCAAACTCTATCGCTTCGAAGCGGCGCACATCGTGCGCAACTGCTCCTCGGACCGCTGCAAATACTCGATCCACGGCCACAGCTTCCGCTGCGAGCTGCTGTTGACCGCCGACCGCTTGGACCGGGGGCAGATGATCTTCGACTTCGGCCTGCTCAAGGGTGGAGTGAAGGACTTTTTGGACGGCTTCGATCACGCCTCCCTGTTCTGGGAGCGGGAGGCGCCGAAGTACAAGACGATGGTGAAGACTCATTCCAAGCGCTGGGTCCAGCTTCCGGTCTCTCCCACCGCGGAGCAGCTCACCCGCGTGATCTTCGTCGCGGCCCAGGCCTTGCTCGACGCCACCGTCAAGACCAACGGCGACGAGACTGCGCGCATGCACTCGGTGATCCTGCACGAGACCGAGACCGGCTACGCGCAGTGCTTCCGCGGGGACGCCTACGACGCGGGCATGGGTGAGATCGATCTCAAGAAGATAATCTTCTCGCCGCAGGTGAAAAGAGAGTGGCGCGACCCGAAGATGTGGGATAAGCTGCTCAAGGGCGTGAAGTTCGCGAATCCGCGGCCCGCGTTGCAAATTCCGCTTACGAAACTTTAGACGATCGCCCGGCCGCCGTCGACGGTGAGCTCGGCGCCGGTGCTGTAGTCGGCGGACTCAGCCAGATAAAGACAGGCGCGCGCGACGGCTTCGGCCGTGCCCAGGCGCTTGAGCAAGGTCGACTCGGCGATTTTCTTCTTTTCGCCTTCCCCCATAGAGTCCGGCGCCAGCACGGGTCCGGGTAGGATCGCGTTGACGCGGACTTCGGGGGCGAGCGCCTTGGCCAAAGCGGCATTCACGCTGAGCAGAGCCGCCTTCGACGCGCAGTAGGGGCCGTAATCGGCATAAGGCCGGCGGCCCGCCCAATCGGCGATGTTGATGATCGTCCCTTCGCCGGAGCGCTTAAGCCACGGTCCGCAGGCTTGGGCGAGATAGAACGGCGCGCGCGCGTTGACGGCCATGTGGCGGTCCCAGTCGTCGACGCTGGCTAAAGCGAAGGGCGTGCGCTCGTAGAGAGAGGCGGAGTTGATGAGGATGTCGATGGCGCCGAAACGGCGCGAGACGGCGTCGGCTAATTTTTGGGGTGCTGCGGCATCGAGAAGATTGGCGCGGAAGATATCGGCGTCGGCGCCGGACAAAGACTTGACGCCCTCGATGAGCTGCCGGGCTTCGGAGGCGGAGGTGTGGTAGTGAGCGGCGACGCGCGCGCCCTTGGACGCGAAGGCGAGCGCTATCGCCCGTCCCACGCGGCGGGCCGCGCCGGTGATGAGGACGACCTTGCCTTGAAGAGTCATTGGGCCTCTACGACCGGCTCGGTTTTGGGCAAGTTCAGTCCGGCACCCATCATCCTCATCGTCAACTGTTGGATTTTCAGCATGTTCTTTTGCTGCTCTTGAGGCGTGACCTGGGCGCCGGAGGCGATGCCCGCTTTGAGATCGGCGATCATTTTTTTAAGCTCGATGAAGTCGGCCTTTTGCCGCGGCTTCATATTTCGGGTGATCAGGGGGTTGCTCAGCATGGGAGCAAGTGAATCGAGCATGGCGACCGCACTTTGGTTGAGGGCGTCACCTGAGGCCATGGCCTGCGCGATCATCTGCTGCTGGTCGGGACCCTCGGGCGCGGCCGAACCGTCGGGATTGCGCAGGAGATCGAGTCCGGACTGGCCGGCGGGGGCATCCTGCGCCGTGACGGCCTGCACCTGCTGCATCTGCATGTTATGCAGATCCGGCAAGGGCGGATTATTCGCGACGCGCTCCCGCGCGCCGTAACGAACGGTAAGGAAGCCGGCGGCGATCAGGACGCAGGCCGCGACCGAGACCCCGAGTTTTGTTTTTGTCATCGTGCGCGCCAAGTATAGCCGAAAATCGTAGAATGAACCAGGTCTCCATGCGCCTCAGCCTACGTCTTGCTCTGGTTTTCGCCCTCTTCGGCGGCCTCGTCGCCGGCGGACTCGTGGCCCTTGGCGTGCGTTCCTCGCGTCACGAGGCCTATACCCAGGCCGAGCGGCTGGGCGGGGTGACGTTGACCGCGGTGCGCGCCTTGGTGCAGTCGGAGGCGAGACAAGGACGATTGACCGAGCTGGGCAAGCGCTTTGAAGACCTCGTGCGCGAGACGCGGATCGCGACCATCGTGGTTCGCGATCGCAAGGGCAAGCGCCTGGTTGGACGCTCCGACGATCCTACGCTCACCGGACGCGAGGGGCGAGAGTCGAAGCCCGGGCGCCTTTTGTCGCAGGTCGACGACGGCATCTATGACGTCGAAGGGCTTGTGGACCTGGGGCCGCGCGGCAAAGGCGTGGTGCAGGTGGGTTTTAGGACCGCGGAGCTCGAGCGCCGTCTCGACGAGATCGGCGCGCGCGGCGTGCAGGCGGGCGTGACGGCTTTTCTGGCGATCACGCTCATCGCCTGGCTTATCGGCCTGTTCGCGGGCGAGCAGCTGGAGCGCTTAGTCGGGCGCTTGGAGTCCATGGCCGCCGATCCCCAAAGCTTCCGGCGCCTGGGCGGCGACGAAGGCGGCGACGAAGTCTCGCGTCTGACCCGCGCCTTCAACCGCATGGGCGTGAGCCTCAAGGCCGAAACCCGCAGACGCCGCGTCCTGGAAGCTGAGAAGCGCGAGCTCGCCTCGATGCTGGTCCATGACTTGAAGACGCCGATGACGGTGATCCGCTCGGGCATCACTTTGCTCGCGGACCTGGCGACTAAAAACGGCAAGCGAGAGAACAACCGCACTTTTGAGCTTCTGGAGATGTCCACGGCCCGTCTCCAGCGAATGGTCGAGGACGTGCTGCAGCTCGCTAAGCTTGAGGAATCGCAGTCCTCCCAATACACAGAGATGGTGGAGATGACCGCTCTCGCCCGCGCCTGCGCCAAGGACTTCGGACTGATCGTGGCCGACCGGAAGCAGAACCTGGACCTGATCCTGCCCGAGGACGATCTCCCCCCGGCGCTGGGCGACGGGGCGCTTCTGCGCCGGGTGCTCGACAATCTGGTCCACAACGCGGTCGAGCACACGCCCAGAGGCGGGCGCATCGCCATCGGCGTGCGCGCCGATAACGGCGGCGTTCTCGTGGAGGTCAGCGACTCGGGGCCGGGCGTGCCGGTGGACGCGCGTGAGCACATCTTCCGAAAATTCTTTCAGAAGGACATGAAGCGCCACGTGGGCAACGTGGGTTTGGGGCTGGCGCTGTGCGAGAAGGTGGTCCTGCGCCACGGGGGCGCGATCGGCATCGGCGACGCGGCGCCGCATGGAGCGCGCTTCTACTTTACGCTGCCCGCCGCGCCCGAGCCAGAAGCCGTCTGACCGACCGCATTGGCAGGCCGACGACGTTGTCGCGGTCGCCGACGATGCGCGACACGAGCGGGTCCGCGCGATCCTGCACGGCGTAGGCGCCGGCCTTGTCCATGTGCTTTCCAGCCAGACGCCGCAGACGCGGCGCGTCGAGAAGGCGCGCCTTGACCTTGGACACGGCCAGATCGGTGTAGACCCGTTTGCCCGAGACGAGCGCGGTGCCGGTATAGACCCGCTGCCAGCGGCCGGACTGGAGCGTGATCATGCGCACCGCGTCCTTGAGATCCTTGGGTTTGCCGAGTATTTCTCCCGCGCAGACCACGAGCGTGTCGGCGCCGAGCACGGGCAATCCGGGATGGCGGCGGGCGACGGCGAGGGCCTTGAGGCGGGCGAGCTTGACGACGAGGCGGCGAGGATCCTTTTCGGAGATATTCTCATCCACGTCGCTGGGATCGACGCGGAAGCTAACACCCGCCGCGCGCAGGATAGCTTTGCGGCGGGGCGAGGCCGAGGCCAGGATCAGATCAGGTCCGCGTAATCGCCCCATTTCTCGGTCCGAATCGCGCCCGCGGGGACTCCTTGCGCCTGGAGTCCCTCGCGCATGTCTTGGACCATCTTGTTCGGGCCGCATAGATAATACATTGCCGTTTTGTCGTTGGCCGCGGCGAATAGCTCGGCCGGGGTCCAACGCCCGATCGTGCCTTTCCAATCCGTGTTGGGTTGAGTGATTCGTTCGTTCACGCCGATGCCGCTCTTTCTCCAAGCGCCGTAATCATCGCGGAATAGGAGGCCGGCGGGCGTTTTGGCCGAGCAACAGAGAGTTATTTTTCCGGCCAAACCCATCTCGATTTTTAGCAAACACATCGCGCGAAAAGGCGAGATGCCCGTTCCGCCGGAGACCAAGACCGCGTGCGGGACCGAGCCGTCGTAAATCCACTTGCCGAAGGGGCCGCGCACGACCAGCCCCCCCTCGAGTCTCGGCTCCAAGCGGCCGAGGCGCTCGGAGAAGGCGCCGACCATGCCGACCGCCACTTCGAAATATTCGCCGGCGGCGACCGGCGAGGAGCACACGGAGTAGGCGCGCCAGGTCTTGGGGTCGTCGGCGAAATGAAACATCAAGAATTGACCCGGGGTGAAGAAAAGCCCCTTCGGCGAGGAGAAGCGGAAGACGCGCACGCCCGGCGCCGCGTCGCGCGCCGTGAGCAAGGTGGGCCAAAACGTGGGATGGACCGGCTTGCTCATCGGACTTGCTCGCCCACGTCCGGGCAAAGCCCCTGCCAGCGGTAGCGAGAGACCGCGCCGGGCAAGACATTGACGCTGGCGGCCAAGCGCGCTTCAATCCTCAAGGACGGGGTATCCATTTAAGCGGCCCAGGCGACTCGCCATGGTCGATCGATGCCTGGTCGCTCCATGCTGGCAGGTTTGCCATGGGTTATTGGCGGCGGACGGGGAGTCTTTCTGGGCCGCTTCGTCATGATGAGTTGGCGGTAACGGACAGGGTCATGATTGGCAGCGAGTTCGAGCAGGCGGCAGAATCTCAATCCTGGGTTACGCGATTTGCGACGGTTCCATCGGAATACGAACTCGTCGAGGTATAGCGGCAGGTGTGCGTCACCCATGCTACCCTGATGCGTCCCAAGAATCCACCGCTTCACCAGAGCACTGACTCTGTGTACTCCGGGCAGGAGTTGGTGAGCAAGCGCTCCTGGAGCGACATATCGCTGGTGGGTGTAGAGATCAGCTGTGGCTTCTCGATACGGCTGCCAGCCATCAGTGATGACAGTGGAGCCAGGCTCTACGGTGTTCTTAAGAAAAGTCCGCAGGGAGGTCGTGCCGGCGTCTTTGATGACGGTCATCCGACAGCGCCCGAATCCCTTGGGGTCACTGCGCTCGACGGCCACGGCTACCAGCGTCTTCTCGTCGGTGGTACGTCCACCTGGGATGCCCGGAGTTGAGTGGCCGCCGATGAGGGTCTCGTCTACCTCGACGATTCCCGAGAGCAGTTCCCGACCGGGGCGCACGAGAACGGAACGAAGCCGGTGCAGCAGCGCCCACGCCGTCTGGTAGGAGCCCAGCCCCAGGTTGCGCTGTAGCGCCAAAGCGGAAATGCCGTCCTTCTGCGTGGCGAACATCCAGCAGACATGAAACCAGACCGTGAGCGGTGTGCGTGTGCGGTCAAAGATAGTGCCGGCGGTCGGGGACGTTCGCACGCCGCAGTCTGTGCACTTATAGCGGCCGTCGCTCATTCGCCATCCGCCGACGGCCTCGCAGTGGGGGCAGACGAATCCCTCTGGCCAGCGCACCCACTCCAGGTAGTCAAGGCAGTCCGCATCTTTTCGGAACCATGCCCCGAACTCGCCGTAAGTGGCGGGGTAATGCTTCCCGGGCTGGGGATGTGGGTCGGAGGTCACGCCCGGGCAGACTATCACATAAGGCCGGTTAAATGGATACCCCGTCCTCAAGGATAGTTTACCGGTAGGTCAAGGATCCGACGACATGTATTTTAAGCATGTTCGAGGCTTTATGCTTGGCCGTGCCGCCGGCGGTGACCAAGGTCGTCTCGCCGTTTTTGACCACGCCGTTCTTAAGGAGAATGCGCTCGCCGTAGCCGAGCATCTCGTCGGTGGTCTTGCCCAGGGGGCAGATCAGCGGCGTGATGCCCCAATAGAGGGCCAGTTGATTGTAGGTGGCTTTCATCGGGGTCATGGCCAGGATCGGGGCGTTGGGACGGTACTTTGACATGATGCGCGCCGACCATCCGGTCATGGTATAGACGATGACGGCCTTGGCGCCGGTGACTTCGCAGGCGTCGTGGGTGGCGCGAGCCAAGGCGTGCGCGAAGCCCGTCTCCGGGGAGTCGAGCAGCCCGTGCGGGATCATGCGGTAGCGGAAATTGGAGGCCTCGGAACGGCGGATGATGTCGGCCATGACGGTGACGGTCTCCACAGGATAGAGACCGACGGCCGACTCGCCCGACAGCATCACCACGTCGGCGCCGTCGTAGATCGCGTTGGCCACGTCGGAGGCCTCGGCGCGCGTGGGTTGGGCGTGGCTGATCATGCTCTCGAGCATCTGCGTGGCGACGATGGACAGCTTTCCCGAGTCGTTGGCCTTGCGCACCAACGCCTTTTGCACGGCGGGCACCTCGGCTGCCGAGAGTTCGACGGCGAGATCGCCGCGCGCGATCATGATGCCGTCGGCGGCTTCCAGGATCTCGTCGATGTTGTCGATGGCCAGCGGATGCTCGATCTTGGCGATGATGCGCGTTGGCGCGCCGGCCTTCATGATAATCTTGCGCGCGCGGCGGATGTCGTCGGGCGAGCGCACGAAGGAGAGGGCCACGTGGTCGATGCCGACCTTCAGGCCCATGTCGAGGTCCTTGAGGTCCTTGGTCGTGAGCGCGGGCAGATCGATGTCGGCGCCGGGCAGATTGATGCCTTTGTGCTCTTTGAGCAGCCCGCCGACGAGCACCTCGCAGTCGACCCAGCCGGCCCCGGTCTTGAGCACGGTGAGGATGATGGAGCCGTCGTCGAGACGGATCTCCATGCCCTTTGTCACGGTCTGCGGAAGCTTCTTGAAGGAAGTCGAGAACTCCTCGGAAGTGCCGGGGATGTCGTTGACCGTGATGCGGGTGCGCGCGCCTTTTTTTAAGTCGATGGGCTCGCCGTTGCGCAGGCGGCCGACGCGCAGCCGCGGCCCTTGGAGGTCCATGACGACCGAGCAGGCGCGGCGGCTTTGCCGCGACAGGGAGCGGATCATCTCCACGTTCTTGGCGAGTTCGGTCATCGAGGCGTGCGAGCAATTGAGGCGGAAGGCGTCGACGCCCGCGGCCAGCAAGTCCAGCATCATGGCGGGCTTGGCCGAAACCGGGCCGAGCGTGGCCAATATTTTCGTCAACTTCGGGCGCGTGGGCGGCGGCTTGTGTCCGTTAAACATTAGTTTGAAAGAACCTTCCTTAGATTGACGCCGTTGGCGGGAGAGACGACGCCCTTTTCCGTTACGATAGCCGTGACCAAGGCATGCGGCGTCACGTCGAAGCCGAAATGATGGGCCTTGGCGCCTTTCGGGGCGATCTCAACGCCGAAGATCGAGACGACTTCCTGGATAGAGCGCTCTTCAATCGGGATACGATCGCCGTGGGGCGTGGAAAGATCGACGGTGGTGCTGGGCGCGACGACGTAAAACGGAATGCCGTGGTGCTTGGCTAAGATGGCAAGACCGTACGTTCCTATCTTGTTGCATACGTCGGCGTTGGCCGCGATGCGGTCGGAGCCCACGATCACCGCGTCGATCTTGCGGGTCTTCATGAGATGCGCGGCCATGTTGTCGGTGATCAAAGTCGAGGGAATGCCGGCTTTCATCAGCTCCCACAGCGTCAGACGCGCTCCCTGCAAATAGGGGCGCGTCTCGCAGGGATAGACGTGCTCGACTTTGCCCGCCAGCCAGCCCGCGCGGATCATGCCCACGGCGGTGCCGATGCCCGCGGTGGCCAAGGCGCCCGCGTTGCAGTGCGTGATGACGCGCGAGCCCTTCTTAAGAAGGGACGCGCCGTGGCGGGCCATGCGCGCGTTGCCGAGGAGGTCGTCCTCGTAATATTTAACGGCCGCGGCGGCCATGCGCTTAGACAGCGTCTTCTCCGGGCCGGCGACGGCGACTATGAGCATGTGGTCCAAGGCATGCATGAGGTTGATCGCGGTGGGCCGAGCGCGCCGCAGGACCGGCTCGGCTTTCAAGACATCCTGAAGGCGATTTTTGCGGGCGGCCAACGCCATGCCGTAGGCGGCCGCACAGCCGATGAGCGGGGCGCCGCGCAGGACCATGTCCTGGGTGGCTTTGGCGACATCGGCGGCCGACCGGCAGGTCACGAACTTAATCTTGCGAGGTAATAGACGCTGATCGAGAACCACGAGGCGGTCTCTTTTCCAGACGATGTGCTTGATCGGGTCTTCGTGAAGAGGCTTTTGGGTCAAGGTCTAATTATATCTTTTGCGCGGTGTCTAAAAGAAACGAGGGCGAACAAGGTTTACGACCTCGTTCGCCCTCAGCCTCGGCGCGACTTGCGGCTCTTAGGGAATGGACTCCATCACCCGCTTGAGCTGTTCCTCTGTCTTGCCCACGATCTCGACCGTTTTCTCACGGCCGTTCGCCCCGCGAAGAATACTGACGCGCTTGCCGGACACCTCGAAGAACTCGGCGAGGTAATCCTTCAACGCGGCGTTTGCCTTCTCGTCGACCGCCGGAGCGGCGACTTTCACCCGCAGCACGCTGCCGATGCGGCTGACCACTTCGTTTTCGGTGGCGTTAGGTATGACGCGCACTTTCACGATCATGCAGGGGCCTCCATTGATGCCGGACTATGTTGCGTAAAAATCTGTGAACCGATGCGGACGAGATCAGCGCCTTCTTCGATCGCGATCTCAAAGTCCCGGCTCATGCCCATCGACAATCGTCCATTAGGAAGATATTTATCGCGTAGTTCCCTCAAAAGACGGAAGCTC
Organism: Elusimicrobiota bacterium; assembly: GCA_043783505.1. Lineage (GTDB taxonomy): Bacteria > Elusimicrobiota > Elusimicrobia > UBA1565 > UBA9628 > GWA2-66-18. The sequence goes on along the minus strand of JAYVZL010000356.1, from coordinate 2,233 downwards.
GGTCGAACCGCTTCCAAAGGTTCGACATTAGGCGCGATGCCCATGAGTCCTTGAAGCTCGAGGCGCGAACACTTCTTCACGGCCTCGATGAGTCCCGGCAGTTCCGCCGGTGTGGCGCCCGACTGCGTCTCGCTCTCGCTGAGCTTCACCTGGATCATCACGGGAAGCTTGCGATTAGCGCCTTCCAACGCGGCGTCGAGCGCTTTGGCGATCTTTTCGCTGTCGATGGAATCGACCGCGTCGAAGACCGCGACGGCTTTTTTCGCCTTGTTCGTCTGTAGATGTCCGATCAAGCGCCATCGGACTTTGCCTCCGAGCTCGCCAAGAGACGACTTTTTTTTCTCCGCGTCCTGAACGCGGTTCTCCCCCACTTCCAGGACCAGCCCTGACGATAAGGCTGTTTTGACGTCCTCAAAGGGAGCGTATTTTGTCACCACCACCAAAGTGATCGCGTCGCCGTTACGGTTCGTCCGTTTGGCGGCCGCGGCTATGCGGTAGCGGATTTTGTCTAGGTTGTCAATGAACACCGAACCCTGACATTATAGCACAGAATGAGCGTAATGACACAGTCTGGGCCTAAAGACCTATATCCCGATTGGACACAAGGTTCCTGGATTAAACCACCGGGCCGACTTTGAGTCACCGCTTCAAATGAGCCCTTACATATTTCGGTATCGTGTCCTCGAAATAGGATTTAACATTTTCCCATGCGGCTGAGCGGAGCATTTGCGGCATCGGTTCTTTCTCGGCATCCTCGAAATATAAAAGAGCCCGGGCCGCCTGCAATGGGAAATCAGCATGCAAGGGAAACTTCCGTCCGGCAGTGGTCATGACGGGGCCTAAGCCCAGCCGGCGGCATAGCTCGTAAAGATCGATGAAATATTTTTTTGAACCGCGGCCCAAGACGGCGCTCAGCTTCATCGCCGCGATGTCTTCGAGTGAGGCCGTCGCCAGACCGCGCCATGGCTGGGGACGTTCTAGAGTCGGATAATCGTAATAGAACAGGCTCACTGACGTGCCGCCGAGGTCAAGATGGCACGTCCCCCCCTTCTCTTCTTTGATCTTGATCGGCCCCGAGGCTGTCAGGGTTCCAAACAGGGTCCGTCGCTGCACGGCGTCCAAGGCATTTTTTGCCGAGAACAGATCGAGATCCAGCGAGATGCGATGACCCAGCCGCAAGGCTAAAGCGGTCCCCCCGGCGAGATAAAAGTCGCTCGTCGCCGCGGCTAGCCGCGCGGCGGCCTCATGGCCTGCCTTATCGAGCACTTCATCGTGCCACTTCAGGCGGAAGCCCCCCGCCAGGGGTCGGCCTTGCGCCAAGGCGCGAGGGGCGACGGCGTCTCAGTAAAGACCATAGACCAAAGCTTTAGAGAGCGGGCCGACAGAAGGCGGCTTCCCTCCACGCGGATGACTCGCCGGATTTCCCGCCTTGAATAGCGCTTCAGCAGCCATCGCAGGTCCTCCCGTCCGCCCCCTTCGAGCACTCTCGAAATAATCAGCACGCCGTCTTTGCCCGCGTTTAGCTCTTTTGTGTCGTATTCCGGAAACAAAGGTTTCAAGCGGCCCGGCAGAGGCTGTGCCGTCAGCGGCGCCTTTGCCATGCCCTCGACGGCCGCCTGGTCCAACAGCCATTCTCCCAGCATTTTCTCGGGAGGGCCAAGGCGTCCCGCCTTCAGGAGGCGATAGACCTGCCGACGGGTCCGGCGCAGGCGTCGACAGGCGGTGGCGACGGTCACGACTTGACGCGGCGGCCGGGGCGCTGTCTCAAGCCACAGCGCCCCTTCGCTGTCCTTGCTCAGGCTTGTATTTAAATTCATATCTTATAGTATGACATAAATATTAAAAAAGTCAAGTGCTTTAGAAAGCGCGGGATCGGGCGTGGAGGCGGGACCACGCGATCATACCGTCTAAAAATAAAGAGCGCCCCGCCGGGGCGCTCTTTATTGCTGATTTCGAAGAGACTTAGGCTTTCTCGATGGGAAAGCCGTAGTCCTGCCAAGTCGCGATGCCGCCAAAAAGTTCCATGACCTTGAAGCCTTTCTGCGCCAGCTCGAGCGCGGCCTTCGGGGCCAGCCCGCAGTTGATGTTGCCGCAGTAGGCGACGATGGTCTTGTCCTTGGGCAACCCGGCGAACTTGGCGGCGAGGTCGGCGAGTGGGATGTTGATTGCGGTCGGCAGGTGAGCCTCGGCGTAGGATTCGGGCGAGCGCACATCGAGAACGAAATAATCCTTG
>JAYVZL010000355.1:0-3117 GCA_043783505.1 Elusimicrobiota bacterium | reverse complement strand
ACCGCGCACGGCCGCGACGGACGTGGCGGTGCGGCCCCTCTTGCGCTCGCCGCCGACCGCGGATTGGGCCAAAGTGTTCTTGAGGTCTTTAAACCAGCTGCCCCAGGCGCTTTTAGCCGGAGCGGTCTTCGACGCGGCGTCGGCCGCGGTGACGGGGCGCGCGGCGCCTGACAAAAGCAGTCCTACGACGAAGAGGACGATGGCGGTATTTTTCATGGTTCCGGTCTCCTGAATACTCAGCTTCCCTTGATTAGACTGTCGACGTAAGGCTTGAAGTCCGGCGCGAGTGCCACGGATTTCTCGCCCATCGCGCGCGCCTTCTCCATCTTCTTAAGACGGATCGAGGTCTTGACCAGGTTCAGCCAGATGACGGCGTCATCCGGCTCGACTTCCGCGGCCTGGGTGTAGCGCTTCTCGGCCTCGACGTTGTCCCCCTCGAGAAAGGCCACGCTGCCGAGATTGTTGAGCGCGGAAGAGTTCTTGGGATCGAGAGCAAGCACCTTATTGAACTCGGTGAGCGCCGCGTCGCGGTTGCCGAACTGGTATTCGATGATCCCGAGCTGAAGTTGCGCGTTGACGTCCTTGCCATTTTTCTTCAATTCCTCCTCGTAATATTTCTTGAGGAAATGATAACGGTCCTTGGCGAGGACGTTGACCTGATCGTCGTACTTGCGTTCCAGCGCCGCGGTGTCGGGAAACTTAGGACTGAAGTCGGTGGGCGGCATGGTGACCGGTTCATAGGTGCCCCAAGCCTTGTGCAGGCTGTAGATCTTCACGCGGCCCTTGTCCGCCTCCGCTTTGTACGCATAGGCGCCCTTGGACACCGCGTCGTAGAACGGCTTGCCGATGTAGGTGACTTCGATGGGCACCCACATCGTGCCGTCGTACTCCACAAGAAGATCCGCCGGCATCCCCACCTCGGCCGCGTCCTCGGCCTCGGTGTCGAACATCATGGTCATGTGCCCGGGGTAGTCGAGCACGGCCACGCGCACGTCGTTGTCCTCGAGCATGGCCGCGTATAATGACGTCAGGTCCGAGCATTGTCCACTCTTGCTGCGAAGCGACTCGCGCGGAAACTGAGTGTAGTCCACCGGAAAGTTCGGATCGTCGTGAGCCTGCTCGAAGGGATTGGCCGGATTGGCGACAAACTTCATCCCGTACTCCGACAGGGAGTTCCAAATCCGCATCGCCTTGACCACGCTCTCGTTGAGCGCGGAGGCCTTGCGGTTCTTGAACTCGAGGGTCGAGACCGAGCGCACGAAGTCGTGCACCGGGGGATCCTTGCGCGTGACAAAGTTGGCGATGCGCTGCGGGTCCTGCCACGTAATCGCGTTTCGCGAGAACAGCCGCAGGGGCTTGGTCAAGGACACGGTCTGCTGCTTGCCGCTCTCGAAGTAAGTCATCGTGAACTCGGCCTGGATCGGCGTGTCCTCAGTGATCTCCAGCACCCTATTGTTGAGGGTAGCGATCAGCGGGACCTCCACGGTCTGCTTGGGCTCAAGCCGCTTGATCTCCGTGTCGAAGCCGAAGTCCATATAGTCCTTGAGCTTGAAAGTCATTTTCACGTTCAGGAAGGGCACGTTCACGTTGTTGGTGAGCGTGGCCAAGCCGAGGGGATTCTTCAGGTACCACTTGTAGTTTGCGGCGAAGATATTGCCGAGCGTGATCGAGGAGATCTCGACGGGGGAGCGGTTGAAGGATCCGGCGACGAACACCTCGACGGCGCGTCCGGCCGGACCCACGTCCTGCGTCTTGGACTTCGTGGCCACGCGATACCAGTATTTCTCGTAAGGCGTGACCTCTGAGTCTTGAAACGTCTCCGTCTTGCTCTCGCCAACCTCAATCCACGGGCCGAACGCGCTCGTCGCGCGCGTGACGACATATCCACCGGTCCAGGGATCGGCGACCGGCTCCCAAGAAAGAGAAGTGATACCGTCTTTCGTCGTGGATGAAACGGCGGTAGGCGCCGTGAGCATCGGGTGCAGATCGTAGCTGACCAGGCGGCTCTTGCCCTTGTCCGCGATCAGGAGCTTATCGCCTTGGACCGCCACGGCGATCGGCTCGAGAAGCTCGCGTTCCTGCTTGCCTCCCGCGAAAAAGTCCGCCAGCCACTTGCCGTCCTTGGTGTGGACGCTGACGCGGCGCAGGGCGGAGTCGAGAGTGTAGAGGTAGTTTTGGCCGTCGAAGGCGATCGAGACCGGAGACTTGAACTCTCCGGGACCGTCGCCTTCCTGTCCCCAGGCCGCGATGAACGCGCCCGAAGGCTCGCACTTGAAGATTTTCTTGAGGCCCTTGTCGATAAAATAGACGAAGCCAGCCTTGTCCCAGGACACGGCGACGGGCTCTTGAAGCATGTAGGAGCCGATCTTGGGGCCGAAGCCGAAGAGAAACACGCCCTCGGGACTGAAGGCGTCGATGCGCTGATTGCCGGTGTCGGCCACGTAGACCACGCCCTCGCCGTTGATGGCCACCCCATTGGGATTCCTCATCCGGCCCTCGCGCTTCTTGCTGTCGAAGAAGCCTTGGGCCTCTCCCACGTTGGACTTCCACTTGCCGTCGAGGCCGAAAAGTTGGAGGCGGTGGTTGGGAGTGTCGGTGACGAACAGGCCCTCGACTTTTTCCGATTTGACGGCGGCCATGCCGCCGACGTCGCGGGTGGTATCGCCGCCCTTGCCCTTGGAGGCGCCGAAACGCGCCTTTTCCTTGCCCTGGGCGTCGATGAGGACGAATTGGCTGTCCTTGGGCAGCCAGGCGAATAAATTGTCGCCGTACGGCGCCAAGATCGAAGCCAAATACGGCAGCTTGCGGCTGGGGCCGGAGACCGACATCTTAGTAGACAGATTCAGAGGCAACGGCTTGGTCTTGAGCTTGTTGCTCAGCTCGACTCGATGGATCCTATTGTTGCCGGTATCGACCACAGTCAGGACGCCGTCCGGCGCGATCGCGATGCCTTCCGCTTTTTTCATCTGGCCGACGCCGGAGCCGAACGACCCGAAACGGCCCATGATGAAGCCGTCGGGCGACTGCTCGACGACTTTCCCGTTCTTGCCGTCAACGACGTACAGGAATCCGTATTGGTCGACGACGAAATCGTTGCCCAGCAGAGAGTATTCCTTC
>JAYVZL010000354.1:0-8020 GCA_043783505.1 Elusimicrobiota bacterium | reverse complement strand
AAGCCGCGCCCGGCGAGCGACGTGTGCCCAGCATGGGCATGGTCAGGAGGTGAAAGTCCTCTGGGGGGCTTGGTTGCTGGAACCCCGAGCAAACCGCAAGGCGAAGGTCGAAAGGCCAGGACCGCGAGGTCCACGCTGAAAGAAGCGGGTAGCGAAACTGCGGGCCGACGAACAGAAATCGGATATGAGGCGCTTTCGTCCAGAGCGAGTGGGCGTCGTACCACGAAGCTCTTGCAACCAACGGGCGACGGCGTAGATCCGGCGGCTGCGCAGGGAAGATCATGACCCTTACCTGGGGAGGTCTCGCCCCACGCCTGAAAGGGCGACGCTGAGAAGCGGAGCGAGAAGTCAGCAGAGGCCGTATTAGCGGCGTCCTCATGGACGACGTGAAGGGCCGAATGAAAAGGAGAGCGAAACGACCATGAGTCTCGAAGACGCCAGGCGCCAGGAGTCCGCGCAAGCGGAGCTTCCGCTGGAGTACAGGGGTGAAACCCCGAATGACCAGCGAAGTGGCGAAGCGTCGACGGCGATAATGTGGAGCGGACGCTTAGGAACCGACCGCTTGATGCAAGAAGTGGTCGGACACGCCAACACCCAAGAGGCGTTGAAGCGCGTGAGGAAAAACAAGGGGAGTCCTGGCGTTGACGGGATGACCGTGGACGAATTGCCGAAATATTGGGCGGAACATGGTGAGGAACTTCGAGCGCAATTGCTCGCGGGGAACTATCAACCGAAGCCTGTAAGGCGGCACGAGATAGAAAAGGTGGGAGGCGGGGTCAGAACCCTCGGCATTCCCGTCGTTCTTGATCGCTTCATCCAGCAGGCCAGTCTGCAAGTGCTGCAGCCGAGATTCGATCCGACCTTTTCAGAACACAGCTATGGCTTTCGGCCTGGCAAGAGCGCGCACGATGCCGTCATCGTGGCGCGAAACTATATCCAGGAAGGACGCCACTGGGTGGTAGACGTTGACCTGGAAAAGTTCTTCGACCGGGTCAACCACGATGTGTTGATGGGCAGGTTGGCAAAGCGGATAACGGACAAGCGACTGCTGGGGCTCATCCGTCGCTACCTGGAAGCCGGAATGATGGCCGACGGAGTGGTGACGGAGCGGGAGGAGGGGACGCCGCAAGGAGGCCCGCTCTCGCCGTTGATGGCAAACGTGCTCCTAGACGAAGTGGACAAGGAGCTGGAGAAACGTGGACAGGCCTTCGCGCGCTACGCCGACGACTGTAACGTCTACGTCAGGTCAAAGCGAGCGGGCGATAGGGTTATGGAGTCGCTCCGGCGGCTCTACGCGGGGCTCCGGCTTAAGGTCAACGAATCGAAAAGCGCGGTGGAGCGGCCATGGACCCGTAAATTCTTAGGCTACAGTTTCATGTGGCCGAAAGGAGGCGCGGTTAAAATACGGATCGCAAACCAAGCCATCAGGGCGATGAAGGAGCGGATAAGACAAATAACGCGACGTAGCGGTGGGCGAAGCATGACATCGGTGGCCGCGGAACTGCGGATGTACCTGCCGGGGTGGAAGGAATACTTCCGCCTGGCGGAGACGCCGAGTGTGTTTCTCGACCTCGACGGCTGGATACGCCACCGTCTGCGAGCGGTCCAACTCCGGCAATGGAAATGTGGTAGAACAGCCTACGGGAAACTGAGAGCGCTCGGGTTGTCCGAGCGCGAAGCAAAAATGGCTGCCGGCCGCGTTCGCCATTGGTGGAAAACCTCCTGGACCAGATTGGTCCACGTGGCTCTTCCTCCGACTTACTTCGACGCAATGAGGGTGCCAAGACTTGCAGCGTGAACCTCAACTTTTCAAACCGCCGGATGCGGACCCGCATGTCCGGTGGTGTGGGAGGGGACGGCCGGGTTTACCCGGCCGCCCCTATCCCGATCGCAGCAGGGCACGCAAACCGAAAACTCGCGAGGCAAAATGAAGCTCAAGATTTTCACCCTGCGCTTGAACCCGTCCACGGGACTTTTCGATGAAGGCGAACTTGCGAAATTTCAGTTAGGCAAAGACGTAATCGACGTTTCGGAACATTTTCTCGTTCACGAAAAGACGCCGACGCTCTTGCTGGTCCTGCGCTACCGAGAACTTCCTGACAACGGCGGCGGAACGCGTTCGTCGCCGGAGGCCGCACGCAAGGATTGGCGCGCGGAGCTTGACGCGCCGGGACAAAAAATCTACGACGAGTTCCGTCTGTGGCGCGGCCGCAAGGCCAAGCACGACGGCCTGCCGCCTTACCTGATCCTCAATAATCGCGAATTGGCGGAGTTGGTAATGAAGCGTCCGGCAAATATTTCACAGCTGCGGGAGATCGAGGGAATCGGCGAGGCCAAGGCTAAGCGATGGGGAGAAGAAATGCTGGCCATTTTGGAAAAATTAAAATCGTCGAAGCTCCCGGAAACACTGCCCTCCGATCCACGCAATGACGAGGCGGGGGGGGGGGTAGCTCATGGCTTCCGTCGAGCTTCCTCTTTTCGTCCATTGGGAAAAAACACTCAGCGATATTTTTTCTCGAACCGAGAAGTTCCCCAAGCGGGTCCGCTTTACCTTTTCCTCGCGGATAGACAATTTAGCGCTCGACATTCTAGAGAAGATCGTCGAAGCGCGCTACGCCAAGGATAAATCGGCCGCGCTCGCGCAGGCGAGCCTTTCTTTGGAGAAGCTGAGAGTCCTTCTTCGAATCAGCCACGAAGAGCGCTATCTCGACCACCGAGGCTTTGAGCATATGGCGCGCAGCATCGACGAAGCCGGACGCATGCTCGGCGGCTGGATTCGCAGTCGGAGCGCTCCGTGAAGCGGTCCGGGCATCTTTTCGAGCAGGTGGCCGACTTTCACGCCTTGGTCGCGGCGGCCAAGCGCGCCGCCCGCGGCAAAGGCGCCAGCCTGTCAGCGGCGTCTTTTCTTTTCCACCTGGAAGGCGAGATTCTGCGCCTTCAGCGCGAGATATTGGATGGCAGCTACAGACCTCGACCATACAGGACGTTTTACATCTCGGACCCCAAGCCTCGGACGATATCAGCCGCCGATTTCAGAGACCGGGTGGCGCATCACGCTCTGTGCGCGGTCCTGGAACCGCTATTTGAGCGCGCGGCGATTTTCGACAGCTACGCCTGCCGTCCGGGAAAAGGCTCCCACCGGGCCGTGCGCAGAGCCCAGCAGTTCTCAAGGCGTTTCGGCCGGTTTCTAAAACTCGATATCCGCAAGTTCTTCGAGACCTCGGATCACGAGGTCTTGAAAGCGGGCTTGAGGCGCCTCGTCAAAGACGACAGGCTCCTTGAGCTTGCCGACCGGATCATCGCGCACGGCGCTCCGGGCTCGCCCTCGGGCAAGGGGCTCCCCATTGGTAATCTGACCAGCCAGCATTTCGCCAACTACTACCTCACACCGCTCGACCACTTTATAAAGGAAAAGATTCGTGCGCCGGGTTATGTGCGCTACATGGACGACTTCCTGCTTTTCTCGGACTCGAAGAGCTTCCTACGCGACGCGCACGAGCGTATCCGCGAGTTCGTGGAGTGCCATCTCAAGCTCGCGCTCAAGTCCGAGGCGACCGTTCACGCCCCGGTTTCGGAAGGCATACCATTCCTGGGTTTGCGACTTTGGCCGAGAGTCCTTCGTCTGGATGGCTCGGGCAAGCGTCGGCTTATCGGCGCGCTCCGATCAGGAGCCCAGGGTCTTATTGGCGGGAGAGTGTCGGAGAATGATCTCGCCGCTTCTTTAAGGAGCCGCTTGGGTCATGCGGAACATGCGGATACGCTCGGCTTGCGGAGGTCGCTCAATGAGTTGATGAGTTTTGGTTCGGGGATATTACGGGCTCCAACCGGGTGATGCGTGGCGGCTCCTTCAACAACAAGGACGCTGGCAACCTGCGGGCCGATAACCGCAACAACGACGACCCGGCCAACCGCAACGACAACATCGGGTTCCGCCTTGCGAGCTCACGACGCAGGCGAGAAGACTTACGTCCACGGACGTAAGTCCAGTGCCCAGGTCATGACCAAAATTCCCATGAACCGGTGCCGCTTGCCCGGGCCGCTATTCCGGGAGAGCGGACGAAGAGAAAAAGGCGCCGCGCCTGCTGGTAGGGCTCCGTGAGGAGTCTCGAACGCCGGCGCGGCGCCATCATTTGATGAGCACGCAGGTGGTAGGAAGGTATTGACGGATTGGCTCATGCGTGGTAAAATAGAGGCAGAAGCATGGCAAATCGGAGGCAGTAAATATGGCCCCTAGCGCTCAATTGTTTTCCACCGTCCCCAATCAGGATTATATGAGTCTTTTGCAGGACGGCAATCCCAAGCGCGAAGCCGTCATGAATTTCTTCCATTTCGGAAAGAAGGAGATGGCGTCCGCGACCGGAATCCCCGCAGGTTCTGTGCGCTATGACACACGAATGCCGGATGCGGTCAAGCAGAAGCTGACCGAGTGGGCGTCGCTCGTCAACCTAGTGGCGCAGTTCTTCGGCGGTGACGTGCATAAGACGGAGCTATGGTTCCGCCTTCCTAATCCCTTACTCGGCAATGTCTCTCCCCGGGACATGATCCGCTACGGTCGCTACGAGACGATGCGCGACTTCATCTACACTTCGCTCTCCGAGAATAGGCAGTAGGTCGCGGCCACATGGCGGCGCGCCATAAGAAGCCGCACCGGCGTCTTCACCCGCGCAAGCGGATGCCCGTCGTTTTTGAGCGGTTCACCGTTTCCGACATTGAGCAATGGGCTGCATGGGGAGAAGCGGGGCGACGGTTCCATTGGGATTGGTACAGCGATCTCGCCTATCAGAGGTCCCTGATCGCTGGCGAGATCAAGGCCGTTCTGCTGGAGGCGGCCGAGCCGTTTCAGTTTGAGAAGTGGCAGAGAGTCGGGCGGGTGAAGTATGTGCTTGATCCGCTTTCGATGGCGGGCAGTCTGAATAAGCCGGGAGGGCGGTTCAACATCGGCGGCATTGACCCCGCAAGGTTTCCGCCGTTCCCTGCCTTGTACCTGGCCTCCGACCGTGAGACGGCGATGCAGGAGGTTCTGGGGCAGGACGCGGCTTTGCACGGCGGAGAGATGAACGCGTTTGACGCGGCGTTGGCCAAACCCGACGCGATATACAACATGCCGGTGAGCGGATCGCTGCGGGCTGTGATCGACCTGCGCAAGCCGGAAAAGCTGGATTCGTTCGTGGCATTGATCAAGGATTTTAAGATCAGGGCCGAGATTCGCGCGATGGCGAAGGCGCATCGCATGCCCGCGCCGAGCCTGGTCGGCACGCGCGCGGGGCTGATGGGCGTGATGATGGACGCGAACTGGCGTCAATGGCCGTCGTTATTTGGAGTGCCCAACTCGTCTCAAATTTTTGGCCAGCTGGCGTTTGACGCGGGCATAGAGGGCGTGATCTATGCGTCTAAGTTCAACGGCAACGCCAATCTCGCGATCTATCCTAAAAACCTCGGCGGCGAATCCTTCGTTGTACTCGCGGATGCGGTGCCGGACGCGGTCAGGGTGAGGCGTCTGGACGCGACGACTGCAACCGCGCTCACCTGAGGACTTCTCCGAAATCGGCCGTTTTCCAGCGTAGTGCCTGCGTAGTGTTTGGCGGTCCAAACGGCACTACGAGACAGGATGGGCCAGGAAGTCTCTCGACGAGAAAACGAGCGGCGGGATTTTTCAGAGGGGCCGAAATCGGTTTTCGAGACTGCTGCCTTCAACCGCTCGGCCACCCTTCCTAGTACGGACGAAATCAAAAATTGTTTAGCGGTTGATTGGCCATTTTAGCATACACGCGGAGGGCCACGCTTGACCGGCCGGATAAATATTGAAACTCGGAGTGGTTTTTTGTCCGCTTTCCGTCCACTTTATCTTGGATGTAGTTGCCACGGCGGCGTAGCGCTGCTCTATTGCCGAATTACATGGAATTCGGCATAATACTTGCGCTATGTATAAACGAGTTCTGGACCTTCCCGCGCTCCTTCGTCACAAGTCGTTCTTTCTGTTGGGTCCCCGCCAAACTGGGAAAAGCACGCTTTTACGGGCTTCCTTCCCGGACGCGGTTTTTGTCGATTTGCTGGAATCGGAGACTTTTCATGAATTGAGCTCCCATCCCGAGCGCTTGCGACAGAGACAGCCCGACCGAAAATCCTGCCTGATCATCGATGAGATCCAAAAACTCCCGATTCTTTTGAACGAGGTCCAGCTGATGCTGGATCGCAATCCGTCATTACGGGTCGTGATGACGGGCTCCAGCGCGCGCAAGCTCCGCCGGGGGGCGGCAAATCTTTTGGGGGGAAGGGCTTGGATGGCCGCCTTGAACCCCTTGATTTCCGTGGAAGCGGCGGGGGTCCCCTTGAGCCAGCGATTAAACCGAGGCGGATTGCCGTCGATCTTGGATTCGGCGAAGCCGCTGGAGGATCTCAGGGCTTATGTGGGCGCCTATCTACGGGAAGAAATCCGAGCGGAGGGGTTGGTCCGTTCCATTGAAAATTTCTCGCGCTTTCTGGATGTGGCGGGGATGACCAGCGGAGAGCAGGTCAATTACACCGCGGTGGCCAATGATGCCGGTGTTCCGGCACGGACGGTCAGGGAGCACTACCAGGTCTTAGTGGATACCTTGGTCGGGCATGAGCTTCCGGCTTATCAGAAGACCCTGAAGCGCAAGCCCGTGGCCATGGCCAAGTTCTACCTCTTCGATGTGGGGATCGCCAATGTCCTTAAGCATGTCGAGTCCCATTCGGCGGGCTCGGCGTCTTTTGGGCAGGCTTTGGAGCATCAGGTTTTTCTCGAACTGCGGGCCCTTTTGGATTACCGGCGGCTATCCCTTCCGCTCACCTATTGGCGCTCCCAATCTCAATTCGAAGTGGATTTTGTGGTCGGGGACGGGGTTGGCATTGAGGTGAAGGCCAAGGCTTCCGTGTCGGAGAGGGACTTGAAGGGTTTGCGGGCGCTGCGGGAGGAGGTTAAACTCAAGCACGCGTTGGTGGTATGTTTGGAGCGCACGCGGAGAAAAACGGAGGACGGGATTGTTCTGCTTCCCGTTCAGGAGTTTTTCAAAGGACTGTGGGACGGGGAGTGGGTCGTTTAGCTGGTTCGGCCATCTTGTCCGCTTTCCATCCGGTTTTGGCTGTGATCAGCTTCCAGAAACGAACGTGCAAATATACTCGATGTCATCGTGTTTGACGCCGCGGATCACGTCGTTTTCAGGGATGACCCGCGTTCGGACGAAGCCGCTTTTCTCGAGCACCCGAGTCGAGGCCGTATTGCCGGACGTGACCGTCGCCCGGAGTTTCGCGATACCGTGTTGCCTTAGATGCCAGACGACCGCGGCGACCGCCTCGCTCGCGTAGCCTCGGCCCCAGAACGTTGGAAAAAACAGGTAGCCCAGGTCGGGGGGGGCGACGCTGGGCCGCCGGGCAAGTTGTCGCCCAGGCCGATGACCAGCCTGCTGAGATCGGGGAGTATGTCGTTGTCTTTCGCGCGGCGTCCGGCCAGCCGAATTATCGTATCGCCCAGCAGTTGAAGATCAGCCGCAACACGGTCAATCTTTGGCGGCATCGCTTTGCCCGTGGAACCACTGCGGCAACTCCCACTGACATTGCTGACAAATTACCCCTAACTATTTAGAGGCTGCGAATCTACACTAGTAAATGGGTGTATTCTCGGCACAATCAAACCCGTTCCCTGACTGGACCAAACGGGCTATTGAGATAGTGGTCGTGGGCGCTCTGTACTATGCGGCGGCTAGGCTGGGATTGCTCCTTGCCTTCGAGAAGACGAACGCTTCTCCGATCTGGCCTGCTTCGGGCATTGCTTTGGCGGCGATGCTTCTCCGGGGTTATCGTGTCTGGCCAGGCATTCTGTTGGGGGCGTTCCTGGCCAATGTCGTGTTGTTTCTCCATAATCAAGTCGCCAGTCCATGGATTATATTTGCCGTTTCTTTACTGTTAAGTGTCGGGAACACCATTGAGGCCCTTGTAGGATGTCTTCTACTGCGCCGCCTCAGCAGCCGCCCTGACATTCTGGATCGGGCCCAAAACGTCT
>JAYVZL010000353.1:0-3128 GCA_043783505.1 Elusimicrobiota bacterium | reverse complement strand
CGTGTTAGCGCCTGCTCGATTTTGAATGAGATCTCATCAATTTCGGAGGAATACCTGTTTATATCATCGATCACTATATTTTTTCGCGAGTCAGTGAGAATCCTTTGGTCATTAGGTAGGCGCGATGGAATCTTCCAGTCTTGAGAGTGAGCGGCCTCGTCTGCCGATTGAGGTGCCGCGGCCAGAAGCACATCGAGCTTCTTTATCTTGGAATCGACTTCGCGCCTATGAAACAGCTCCTCAATTAAAGCCCCACTTTTCAATAGCCGGTGTAGGGTTCGGCCGGCGGCCACGCGCCACTTGATTAGTGTGTGCGCGGCGCGTGTGTCGCTCAGGAAACCGATGTACCGATCTTGAATCGCGATGGCCAAGGAAACACGTTCTTCATTGGAGCCGGGGCCGTCCACCGCTCTGGATAAAATCTGATACATGTTATAGAGGACCGTCCTGAAATCGTTGACTTCGAGGATAGATGAGGGCGGCATGAGTATCGACTCAAAAGTTGTTTGACCTGCGTTTTTAAAATCATCGGAGTATGAAAGGAGATGTTGAATATCTTTCTTGGAAAGAGCGCGCTTAAGCGAAGTCGGCGGAAGGTCGGCCGTCGGCGCTGGCACGGCGGCTTCGACGGCCGGTCGCGGCGCTCCCGCCTCATCCATGATCCGCCCGGCGAGATTATTGAGCTCCTCCGGCGCCATCGCCTCGAGCTGCTCGGGTGAAAACGACGCGAGTTCCCGGTTTGCTGCGGCCAGGACTTGAACGGCACCGGCTGCCTTGGGGACGGCTTGCACGGTTTGAATTTGTGCCGGAGCGGCCGCCGCGGTGTGCTGAAGGAAAACGGCCATGCGCTCATCGAGAGCGGGATGGAGGAGAGCGGAGCCGGGAGAGAGCGCCGGCGCGGTAAGCGGGGATGCGAACGCCGCGAGGATGAGCACGCGCGCTGGCGCCGCGTTGCCGATCGGTTGGACGGCCGGGACGGCGGCCCGCGGCTGAGCGACGGCCGCCTCCGGCGCCGCTAACACCAGTGAGATAAGTAGGGATAAACCCATACGGAAGCTCATGGTTTTAGTGTATCCGGCGAAGCCCTTGATTAGGAGGGTCTAAAGGCCTAGGGGGGAGGGGATACTCCCCCGTGACCGGGCTTGCGTCTAACGCTCGCCGGTGAAGGCACTTACCACAAGGGCCAAATGGCGTGGAAGGGCGACGCCCAAATTCGAGCTCATCAGGCTGTTCTTAGGCTGGCTCTCGCGGACGGTCCGGCGACGGACGTCGTATTCGATGGTGTATTCGTCAGGGAGGCCGAGGACATGTCCGAACTCGTGAGCCGGAGTATGCCATCTACCGTTGTCGCGGCTGAGGGCGAAGCCGTCCGCTCCCGCGTGATCGCCGAAAAGAGAGGCCTCGGTCAGCCGCAGCTCTTCTGGACTGGAATCTTCGCCTGGTTTCAAGGCGCGGATAGAAACCTCGGTGCGAAAAGAGTAGGTCAGACCGGCAGCGTCGGTGAACGATCCGTGCCAGTAGTCCTCTATGGACGACTTGACGAATTGTCGCAGTTCGGGCTCGACGATGGGCGTGGCGAAGCGCGCCTTCAGGATAAAATCGTCCCCCGATAACGTGAGTTCTAGACCCGGGTGCAATGAGCGATTGTCGGGCTGAGCGACTTCGGGGTGAACCTTCTTCGGAGCGATGAATTGGTTGATTAGCCGGTTTCCGATGTAGGCTGTGAGCGTGCCCGCCACCCTGGCTCTTATATGGCGAGCATTTTGCGTGACTGTCGTGAGGTCCTGCGATCTGGCCTGGTGGAAAGCCCCGGAGAACCGAACGTCTGTCTTTGCCAGAGCGGCGCGCTTGAGCGATTGGTCGAGGTTGAAGGAGGTTGTATTCAACTCGTCGGCTAATCTCTTCATATTCAGCGTAAAGGTTGTCTTTTGCGTGTCATCGCGTATCCGTTCGTTGTCAGGCAGGCGTGAAGGAATCTTCCATTGTTGGGAAACGCCATCCTCGCGCATCGGGGGAATGTCCTTCAGTGCCGGTGCCTCGGCGAGAAGTCGATCTAATTCTTTCAATTTGTCGGCGATCTCTCTTGCGTGGAAAAGCTCCTCGATTAAAGCCCCGCTCTTTAAAAGTCGGTGTAGGACCCGGCCGGCGGCCACGTGCATGGCGTGCGGCACTATTGGTGAGGAACGCGCGGCTTGAAAGAATTCGGCGTAACGATCCTGGAGCGCGAGCGCAAGGGAGGCGCGCTCCTCGTTGGAGCCGGGGCCGTTCACCACTCCGGACAGAGCGTGATACATGTCAAAAAAAATGCGGTTTCCATGGAGCATCATCTTACTGCTGAACAAATCCGGAAGTTCTTCGCGAGACGCAGACAGTATCGTCGGCACGGCGCCGGTGTCGTCAAAGCCGTGAGGCCGCTCGGCCGGGACGGCTGCGAGGACGCGTTGGATATCGCTATCGGAGAGATTTCGCTTGAGCGAAGTCGGCGGCAAATCGGCTGTCGGCGCCGGAGCCGGCGCGGCGGCAAGAACGTCGACAGCTGGACGAGGCGCTCCCGCTCCATCCATGATCCGCCCGGCGAGATTGTCGAGTTCTTCCGGCGACATCGCGTCGAGCTGCTCTGGCGTGAACGACGCGAGTTCTCGGTTTGCGACGGCCAGAACCGCTACGGCGCCCGCTGCTTTGGGAACGGCCTGCACGGCTTGAGCGCTCTTGGGAGAGGCTGCCGCGGTACGCTGTAAAAAGACTGCCATGCGCTCATCGAGCGCGGGGTGGAGGAGAGCTGGCGCCGCGCCCTTAGAGAGCGCCGGCGCGGTGAGCGGCGAGGAAAACGCCTCGAGAATGAGCACGCGCGCAGGCGCCACGTTGCCGATCGGCTGGACGGCCGGGACGGCGGCCCGCGGCTGCGCGACCGCCGCATCCGGCGTCGCTAACACGAGCGAGATAAATAGGGATAAAGCCATACGAAAGCTCATGGTTTTAGTGTAGCCGGCGATGTCTTCGACCAGAAGGGCCTAAAGGCCTAGGGGGGAGGGGTCCTCTCCGGGGCTACCCTCATTATTTGGCTTAGTGCCCGATCGGTCTTATTCCGATTTGCATTCTTCAGAGGAGAGTTTTGCGCAGGGGCTGCG
>JAYVZL010000352.1:0-18600 GCA_043783505.1 Elusimicrobiota bacterium | reverse complement strand
CTTAGTCCACGCCTCGCCGGAAAAACGACGCGCGGAAAGCTCGCGCTCATAGAAAACCTTGGCGCGTGGGCCCAGGGAGCGCATGTAGACATGCTCCTGCTCGCAGTAGTCGCGGATGCCGACCTGGGTGATGCGCTCGATTTGTGGGATATTCTCCAGCGCGTTGTACATGATCGAGGCGTGCGACCAGACGAAGCCCTCGTAAGCCTTGCGCGTGTCCGAGTGCGCGTCGAAGTGGAGCAGTCCGAAGGCCCCGTGCGTCTCGGCAGCGGCGCGAAAGGCGCCGTAGGGGATGGAATGGTCTCCGCCCACGATCCCGGCGATCTTTCCCGCGTCCAGCACGCTTTTCGTCTCGTGGTAGACCCAGTCGTTGAGCTTGGCGCCCAAGTCGTTGGCCGTTTTTAGAGCCTTCTGCAGGTCTTTACGCCCCTCGACACGCCCCGTCGCGGCGATCACCTTTTGCGCGGCGGCCTTGGCCGTCTTGTTCCAAGCGCGGACCTCCTTCGACTCAGGGCGCATGAATATCCCGGGCGCGTAGGGCTTATCGACGTCGCCGTCATAGAGATCGACCTGACCGCTCGCTTTAAGAATCGCCGCCGGACCTCGAGAAGTTCCGTTTCCGTAAGAGGTAGTCGCTTCCCAGGGCACGGGGATAAGGATCAGGGCGGCGTCTTTCTCTTCATGAGGAAGCCCGAACACGCCGGTGTCGGCGTCCTGGGCGGAGTCGGGGTCGAAATCGATCATGGCGGGATTCTAGCAAACCGTCCTAAAGGCAAACGGCGCCCCGGAGAATCCCGAGGCGCCGTTTTTGGCGTGTGTGACGCGGTTTGTCAGCGCAGAGCGACGGGAACCGCAGACTTCACGTCGTTGAGCAAGGCGTTGAAGCGGCGCTCGCGGCGCTTTTTCCAAGAACCCTTGTGATAGCCGTACGAGGCGAGGATGGGCAGGGCCATCGTCGCCTCGGCGTATACCATCTGCTCTTCTAAGATGTCGACTTTTCCCCAAGAGCAGGCCTCGCGCAGTGTCGAGCCGGAGAGCGCGCCGTCGCGCTCATCGGCTACCGTGATCTGGATGGCGTACTTGTGCATGATCGGCTCCAGGCCGATCATCTCCGCGCCCACCGTGACGTCCTGGGCGAAGTTCTTGGGCACGCCGCCGCCGATCATGAGCAGACCGGTGTCGCCGCAGTCGAGCTTGACGCGCACCAACTCGCGAAAATCCTTGGCGGAGTCGATGGAGACGTGCTCCTCGGGATTATGCCACTGATGGTGCAGCAGGCCGAAGCCGGCCGAGCAGTCCGAGAAGGCCGGCACGAAGATCGGAACGCCTTTCTTGTACGCGGAGAGGACGATGGAGTCCTTGACCTTCGACTTTTTGAGCAGGTATTTCCCCATTTCCTCGATGATCTCGCGCGAGGAGTAGGGCCGAGGCTTGAGAGTGCCGACGATG
The DNA here is from genome assembly GCA_043783505.1 of Elusimicrobiota bacterium. Classification (GTDB taxonomy): domain Bacteria; phylum Elusimicrobiota; class Elusimicrobia; order UBA1565; family UBA9628; genus GWA2-66-18. The sequence goes on along the minus strand of JAYVZL010000352.1, from coordinate 17,151 downwards.
TCGGAGATCGTGTTGTCGCAGGCCCCGAGCTCGTCCTCATCGATGAAGGTGTCGTAGATCCTATCGACGCGCGCGCCGCGAAGAGCCTTGTCGTCGACCCACTTTGAGCCGCGGTAGTGCTTATAGCCGAGGGCCTCGAAGAAATCTTGGTCGACGATGTTGGCGCCGGTGGACACGATTGCGTCAACCATGTTGCTCTCGACCATCTGCCACACGACTTTCTTAAGACCGGCGGAGAACAGCGAGCCCGCCAGGCACAGGATCACGCCGCATTCCCGGTCGGCGAGCATCCTGTCGTAGATGTCGCTGGCGCGCGCGATATCGCGGGCGGAGAAGGCCATCTTCGAGAACGCTTCAACGAGCGGGCGCATGTCGTGCTTGGTGATATCGATGTGCTCAATCTCTTCCTTGAGCAGCTCGGATTTCTTGATGTTCGCCATGGTGAACTCGGTGTCCTCTCCGACGAGAATAAACGTTGCGTTTATTTTATAACATTGCTCGGCGGTGATGAAGAAAAACTTGTCAATAATCGGCGCAATATTTTTTTTCGCGACCATCCTCGCGCCTGTTCCGGCTTCCGCTAAAAGACCGAAAAACTTTCGCTTGATGTTCAAGCGCAATCCCTCGGCTTCATCCGCGGCTGACGCTGCGTCCTCGACCGCGCCGGCGCGCGGAGAGGCGATCCGCGTCATGGGCGGCCGCTGGACGCCAGAAGTCCGCGAAGCGCTCGATCGATTTCTCGCCGAACGAGGGAAAAGCGCGCCCGGCTATGACCCCCTCAAACCGCCGGTCGCCGTGCTGCCTTGGAGCGACGCGTTGGTCGTAGGCGATCCCGCCGAACTCGTGTTTTTGCGCCTGACGACGAAGGCCGACTTCCATTTCGACGATGAGTGGTGGAAGATCGTGCCCATCGCCTACGGCCGTCAGCCCGCGCGCGCGGCTTACGAGCATTTCATCCACCTGTCGAGCTCCGTGTGGCAGTCTCAGCCCGACTACCATCATTATCGCAAGGCCATCCTGTCCAGTTACGTCAGTCTGTGCCGCAGCGTCGGCCGGCGCGAATGCCGCCAATATTTGATGCGTTTATGGGCAGGCTGGAAAGAGGAGGATGCCGTCGACTACGCGCGCGCGGTCATCAATGAGGAGAAGGGACGCCCCGCCGGGCTTGAGACGGTGCGGTCGGAGGAAGGCGACGCGGCGCCGCTGCACGTCCGCCGCGGCTTGCGGTTTATTCCCGAGATGAGGGATCTGGCGGCCAAGCTGAGGGCCTCGGGCATAGACGTCTGGATCATCGACGATCTGCCGCAGCCGGTCTTGTCGGCGGCCGCCTCGGATTACGGCATCGATCGAAGCCGAATCGTCGGGATACGCGCCGCGCCCGACGGCTCGCGCCTATCGGCTTCGGTTCTCAAGCCCGTGCCCACGCGCGGAGGAAAAACCGACGCCGCGCAATCGTCGTTTGGACGCCCAGCGGATTTTGTCCTCGGGCGGGACGCGGCGGACCTGGAGCTGCTGTCCTACGGCGACGGGCTGCGAGTCGTTTTGTCGGGAGACCCAGACCTGACGGCGACGGCTCGCGAGAAAGGTTGGCTGGTCCAGCCCTCGCCGGCGCGTTGACAGGACCGGGTCCGTTGCGCTACAGTCAAGAGTCTCGCCGAGCAGGAGAGTTACATGTCTGATAAGAACACGCAAGAAGAGGTCGGTGATCTATTCGTCACCGAGACCTCATTGACCCTCAAGCTGCTTCCCAGCCGCAAGAGCGGCACCGTCACCATCAGTTGGTTCGCCGAGGATGGCGTGACCAACGTCCGCCTCGCGGCCAAGGACATTCAAATGTTGGTCGGCAAGCTGCGCGGCCGGGGCCGGGTTGTCCGCAACCTGACGGTGACGACGATCAAGGGGCGCGACACCGATCTCAATAAGACCCGCTTGCGAGAGGCCGTGAAGAAAGCCGGTTTTCTCGTCATCTCGTGAGCTCCTCAGGCCGCCTGGCGGGCAAGGTTTGCCTCATCACCGGAGCCGGTTCCGGCATGGGCGCGGAGGCGACGGTTCGATTCTCGCGCGAGGGAGCGCGAGTGGTCGCCTGCGACCTAGATCTTGAGGCCGCCAAGCGCGTCGTTCAAACAGCCGAGGCCGCCGGAGGCAAGGCGATCGCGGTGGGCATGAACGTCGCCAAGGAAGACGAAGTCTCGGCGGCGGTTAAGACGGCGGTCAAGGCTTATGGAAAGATCGACTGTCTCTACAACAACGCGGGCATCTTTCCAGCCGACGACCATTCGGTCACGGACACGGAAGAAAAAGTCTGGGACATGGTGTTGGCGGTCAACGTCAAAGGCGTCTATCTCGTCTGCAAGCACGGCATACCCGAGCTTCTGTCCGCCGGCGGCGGATCCATCATCAACGTGGCCAGCTTCGTGGCGCTCGTCGGCTGCTCGGTCCCGCAGGACGCCTATACGGCGTCTAAAGGCGCGGTGATCGCGCTGACGAAATCTCTCGCGGTCCAGTTCGGGCCCAGGGGCATCCGTTCCAACGCGATCTGCCCGGGCCCCATCGAGACCCCTCTGCTGACGCAGTGGCTCCTGAAGGAGCCGGCCGAGAAGGCCAAGCGCCTCAACCGCATCCCGATGGCGCGTTTCGGGAAGTCCGAGGATATCGTCAATATGGCGCTGTACCTCGCCTCCGACGAGTCGCGCTGGACCAACGGCGCCGCACTCGTCGTCGACGGCGGAATCACGTCCAACTATTTCTGATGCTGACTAAGATGTGGATCGGGGGGAAGCCGGCGGCGGCCCAATCCGGCAAGACCTTCCCCGTGATCAATCCGGCCGACGGGCGCGTCCTCGCGCAAGTCGCGGAAGGATCGGCCGCCGACATCGACCGCGCCGTCGAGGCGGCGGCAAAGGCCGCCTCTGGACCGTGGGGAAAGATGAGCGCTCGCGAACGCGCGCGCGTTCTTTTTGAGATCGCGCGGCTGGTGCGCGAAAACATCGATCGATTGTCCCTGCTTGAAACTCGCAACGCCGGCAAGCCCCTGTCCGATTCCCGGGACGAGATCGGATTGGTCGCCGATTGCTTCGAGTATTACGCCGGCGCGGTCTCGAAGCATTTCGGCGAAACCATCCCGGTCGGGGCGCCCGGGCTGAACTTCACGCTGCGCGAACCGGTCGGCGTGTGCGGGCTCATCGTCCCTTGGAATTTCCCGATGGTGATCGCGGCGTGGAAGCTGGCGCCGGCGCTGGCCTGCGGCAACACGGTCGTTCTCAAGCCGTCGCCAGAGACGCCGCTGACTGCGCTTGCCCTGGCGGCGCTGTGCGCCGAGGCGGGGCTTCCAGGGGGCGTATTGAACGTGGTTCCTGGCCCCGGACCCGGGTGCGGAAGCGCATTGGTCGAGCATCCCCTCGTTCGCAAGATTTCTTTTACCGGCTCGACGGCGACCGGGACCGGAATCATGAGGGCCGCCGCGGACGGCATCAAGCGCGTCTCCCTCGAGCTCGGGGGCAAGTCTCCCAATATCGTCTTCGACGACGCGGACATCGATCTTTGCGTTGAAAAATCGGTTTGGTCCGTCTTTTACAACGCCGGTCAAGACTGCTGCGCTCGTTCGCGGATTCTTGTGCACCGGGAGATTCACGACAAGTTCGTCGATCTTCTCGTGAGCCGAACCAAAAAAATGATCGTCGGCCATCCCGAAAAAAAGGGCACTCAGATCGGGCCCCTTATTTCATCCCGGCAATACGACAAAGTGGCCGCCTACATCGCCTCGGGGAAATCCGAGGGGGCGGAATTGCTGTGCGGCGGCGTCCGGCCGAAAGACGTTCCCGCGAAAGGGCACTATCTCACGCCCGCGATCTTTAGCAACGCGGATTCCAATATGAAGATCGTGCGCGAGGAGATCTTCGGCCCCGTCGCGTGCGTAATCCCGTTTAAGGATGAGGATGAAGCGATTCGTCTCGCCAACGACTCGGTTTACGGCTTGTCTGGGAGCTTGTGGACGCGGGACGTCGGCCGCGTGCTGCGCGTGAGCCATGCGGTGCAGGCTGGCGTCATCTCGGTCAACTCCAGTAGCAGCGTACATCTCGAAGCCCCGTTTGGCGGCTATAAATCCTCCGGCGTCGGCCGCGAGCTCGGGCTCAAGGCCCTGGACCTCTACTCCGAAGTAAAAAATATTTTCATCTCCAATCTATGACGCGGGAGCTCGGCCGCACCGGCATCGAGGTCTTTCCAGTCGGGCTCGGCGCGATGCCGATGTCCGTCTCCGGCCGGCCCGAGGAGGCGCGCGCCCTGGAAGTGCTCAAGGCGGCGCTGGACGCGGGGATGACGTTTATCGACACGGCGAACGTCTACTGTCTCGATGAACGCGACCTGGGCCACAACGAGATTTTAATCCGCAAGGCGTTGGAATTATTCGGACGGAAGAAATCCGTCGTTGTCGCGACCAAGGGCGGGCTCAATCGCAAAGGAGTGAGCTGGCCTAATGACGCGAGCCCGAAGTTCCTGCGTTTATCCTGCGAGAAAAGCCTCAAAACATTGAATGTGGAAGCCATCGCCCTCTATCAGCTTCACGCACCGGATCCGAAAGTCCCTTTCGAGGATTCGGTGGGCGAGCTGTCCCGCCTGAAGGAGGAGGGGAAAATTCTGCACGTGGGCTTATCCAACGTCGACCGCGATGAACTCGAGCGAGCGCAGAAGATCGTGCGCATCGAATCCGTGCAGAATCGCTGCCACCCCCTCAGCAGCGATGATTATTCCAACGGCCTGCTCCAGGCTTGCGAGAAGCAAGGGGTGAGCTATTTGCCCTACAGCGTGGTGGGCGGTCACGGCGGGCATGTCCGGGTGGCCGACAATCCCCTTATCCAAGAACTGGGTAGAAAATACGAGCACGGACCCTACGCGGTGATCGTGGCTTGGCATCTGGCCAAGAGCCAAAGAATAATCCCGATCCCGGGCGCCAGCAAGGTCGCGTCCGCGAAAAATAGCGCGTTGGCCGCGACCCTTAAGCTGTTTCCGGAAGACGTTCTTAAGATCGACGCTTTGCGCGGCTAGCCGGGCATCGGGGTTAGGGCCAGCGGTAAAGCGACGAGGCATTGGCGCTGGTGCGACGCGCCAGTTCTTCGACAGGGATATTCCAAACTTCCGCGAGCTTTGCCGCGATCTCGGGGATGGCGGCCGGCTCGTTGCGCTTGCCGCGCGAGCTTTGGGGGGGAAGATACGGACAATCGGTCTCGAGCACGGTTACGTCCGGCCCGGCGAGGCGGAAAGCCTCCCGCAAAGCGTCGTTCTTCTTGTAGGTGACCGGCCCGTCGGCGCCGAGCGCAAAGCCCATGTTCACGCAGTCCTCGGCGTCCGTGGGCGTGCCGGTAAAACAGTGGATCACGCCCCAAAAGCGATGCTTGTCCGGCTTGCCCGAAAAGATGGTCCGAAGCGCCGGAACGAGATCGCGGTAGGCGTCCCGGCAATGAATGACGAGGGGCACGTTCCAGTCGCGGCCGGCGGTCGCCAGCGCGGTGAAAGCCCTCAGCTGTACGTCGTGGGGAATTAGCGTTTTGGCGTAATCCAGCCCGATTTCTCCGATAGCGACGGCCTCCGACGTTGCCGTTAGAGCCGCTTGCAGCCGCGCCAGAAACCCGTCATCGTAATGATCCGCGTAATAGGGATGCAGCCCCAAAGAACACCGCACGCGCTCGGGTCGCGCTCGGGCGATGGCCGCGGCGCGGGCCCATTCGTCGGGATGGTCCGCGATCTCGACGATGCGCCCGACTCCCGCGGCCGCCGCGCGATCGAAAACGACGTCGCGGTCGGCGTCGAACTGAGGATCGCCGAGGTGAGCGTGGGTGTCGACGAAGCCGCTCATTTCGAAAGGGGGAATCGCGTCAAGAGCGCGAGAGCCGCGGGGTCTTTTTCCTCGGCCAGGTAGCGCGCCCGGACCTTGGCGGCCTCGGGAGATTTTCCGTAGTAGTGATCGAGGACCATCACCTTGGAAAAAGCGCGCACGGCGGGATTTGGATCGCGCAAAGCCTGGATCACGCTCGGCAAGGCATTGTTCCCGTCGAGGTCGGCATAGAGGTTAAGCGCGCGGATGCGCAGCAGGGGCTTGTTGCTGCCCAGCCATTGTTCTCGCCGCGCGCGGACCGCGTCCGCATCCGCCTTTCCGATCTCAAAAAGCGCGTAGTCGGCGTCGCGGCGCACGATCTCGACGTCATCGTCGAGCAGCGTCCCCAGATTATCGATCCAGCGCGAATCCTTAAAGACGGCCGTCCGCAGGCAGGCCTCGGCGCGAAGCGTGGCGTCCTTATGATTAAAACGCAAAGCTAAGTCCGCGACCGTGACGTTCCTCATCAGCGATTCTCGCCGGACGTTGAGGATCTCGCGTATGCGATTTTCGACAGGAACCGCGGCGTCGCTGAAATCCGGATTTTGATGATAGAGGGCCAGGTGAAACGGCAGCGCGCCTTCGGGGTCCGAGCGGAGCTTGTCGTATATTTGGGCGAGCTTGGAGGCGCTATAGAGGTCGTCGTGATTCCTATCCCAGGCGATAGTGAGCCAGCGCAAGGCGCCGTCCAAATCCCGTCGCTGAAGGGCGATGGCCCCCTTCACCTGGGCCGCCCCCGCGTGATTCTGAGTCTTGGACAAAGCCTCCGAAGCGACGGCGTCGGCGAGTGCTAAATCCCCGCGCGTCAAAAGAGCCAGCCCCAGCGCCGCGAGCTTTCCGGGGTGCTTCGGGTCCTCCCGGGACAACTCCTGCAGCGCGATTCGTGCCAAATGGACGGATTCGCCGCCAGCGGCGGTCTCGTTGCCGGAGGCCAGGCGTCCGAGCGCGTCGAGGGAGCTTCGTCCTTCGGGGGTGTCGGGGTATCGGCGGGCTATTTCGGCGTGAATGGGAACGGCCTGCGCGTCTTCGCGCAGGCCGTCTAGACGGCGGCGCAGCTCCGCGGCGGGGCCGCCGGCTCTCAGGATTATGTCCGCATGCGCGCGGCGGAACTCCTCCTCGCCGAAAAGCTGGCGCGCGGCATAGGCGACGTAGAACGAGTCGACCTGGCGGCCGTTTTCCCACAGGGCTTCCGACAGGCGCAAATGAGCGCGGACGTCCAACAGGCTCTCACGAAACTGCCTTCGGGCGGCGTCGAGGCGTATTTCACTCTCGCCTCGAGCAAAGGCGGACGGCGCTCTGGACGTCCCAGCGCGGGGCGCGGAAAACCAGCGCATCATGACGACAGAATACGCGGCGAACGCCGCCGCGATCATGAGCAGGGAAATGAGGATGAGCAGGTTCGCCTTCCGCGACTTTTTCACCCGGTGATTATAGAAAAAGAGCCCGCCCCCGGGGTGAGGGGCGGGCTCTCGTTGTTCTTGCGATCTATTTCGAGAAGAACTTCCAGCGCCGGTCCGCGTTTTCGTCGCGACGCTTGAGAAGGTGATCCTCCACCTGCGTCCAAGGGTCGGCGTCGTCGATGGGAGCGGTCATGCGCTGCCAGGAGCGTTCGCTGTCCTCGAAGCGTTTGACGAGGGTTTCAAGATTGGAGACCTCGTCGGGAGTCAAGCCTTCGGCGGGCGACATTTTAGCCAGAACGACGCGGCGGGCGGGCGTTTTGGCTTTTCTAGAAGCGGCCTTTTTTGCGGCCAAGCGAAGCGGCTTTCCCATGCGTGAAGCCTCCTGCCCCAGCGGAGCCTTGACGTGGCCGCGGGGAGCTGTATGAAGTGTAACGGGACATCTCGTATTTCGCAAGGGGGGCAAATAAAATCATGGAAGAGTTACGTCATCGCCATTGACCGCGGCTGGATATTTTCTTACCTTGGACGAAGTGGCAAGCCTCGACGAACTTTCCGCGGATTTTCTCGCCTTCCTTCAGCCGCTGCACCGCGCCTTCGAGCCGCGCCGCCGCGTCTTTCTCGAGGAGCGCCGGCGCGGGCTGGAGAGCGCGCACGCGGGCCGGGAGCCCGGATACTTGGCGGAGTCCGAGGCGACGAGCGGCGCTTGGCGCCTGAGCGTGCCCCCGTGGGCGGCCGATCAGCGCAACCAGATCACCGGTCCCGCCGACAATGCGAAACTGCTGGTCGCGATGTGCAACACGGCCGATCCGGGCTGCATGCCCGATGGCGAGGACTCGATCACGACGGATTGGGAGCGTGTTCGCGAGGCTCATCGCAACACCGTGGCGGCTATTCGGGGGACTCTCAGCTACACCGATCCCGCCGGGAAATCGTCGAAGATAAAGCCCAGCGGGCAAGTCATGTTTTATCGGCCGAGAGGCCTTCATCTCGATGAGACGAACGCTTTGCCCGGGGAGAGCGTCTCGGGCTCGCTGATCGATCTGGCCGTCGTGTTTTTTGAAACGGCTTCTTTGAGACATGAAGTCGCCAAGAAGCCAGAGCTTGCGGGCAAGCTCTGCTTCTACATCCCGAAGACGGAATCTTTCGAGGAAGCCGCTTGGTACTCGGACGTCTTGGCCGCCATGGAAAATGCCATCGGCGTGCCCGTCGGGACGACCAAGATCATGTTCCTCATCGAGTCGCTGCCGGCCGCTTACCAGATCGAAGAGATCCTCTTCGCGGCGCGGCGCCACGTGATCGGCCTCAATCTGGGCCGCTGGGATTACATGGCGAGCCTGCTGCACTTCAAGCTCGCCGATCCGAGTTGGATCCTGCCCGACAGGAACACGATCCCTCATGACATCGCGTTCTTCCAAAACATACGTAAACGCCTGGTCGACGCGTGCCACCGCCGAGGAGCTTTGGCCATCGGAGGCATGAGCGCGCTGTTCCCCGATCGCGCCGACGCCGCCGTCAACGCCCGGGCGCAAGAGCGCTTGACAGCCGACAAGAAAAACGAGGCGGCGCTGGGCTTCGATGGGGCCTGGACCGGGCATCCCGATCAGCACGAAGGGGCGATCTCCCAATTTCCGGCGCCGAATCAGTTGGGCATGCGGCACCCTGATGCTCCTTTGCAGCCGGACCTCGTGCCCTCGCCCATGGGCGTGGGCGCAGTCACGGTCGCTGGCACGCGCGACGCGATCCGGACGATGATCGAGTACCGTTTCGGCGTGCTATCGGGGCTTGGCGCGCGGATGATCAAGGGCTACGACCGCAACGGGGCCTTGATCGGCAATTTCATGGAGGACCTGGCTACCGACCGCATCTACCGGCTCATGGTCGCCCAGCGCGCGCGCCACGGCGTGACGACGGCCGAGGGAACGCGGGTGACTTGGCCGCTGGTGGAGAGTTGGTTTGAATCGGAGTTGGAGAAGATCTTGGCCGCACAGAAGTCGGACTCCGCCACGGCGGAGAAATACAGACGCGCGAGCGCATGGAGCCAGCAAATGATCAAGGAAAATGTCGCTTCCAAGCCAAAGACCTGGACATACCCTTCGGCCGAGTTCGCCAAGATGTACGCGCCGCAAGAGAAGATCCATCCTTCCGACAAGCTGCGGTCCCTTCTTAAGGAGAAGTTCGCCCAACGCCTAAAGAACCCGGAGCAGTCGTTCCTGCACACGGCCGGCGCCTACGACGCGATGACGGCCTCGCTCTTGACGGATCTGGGCTTTGAGGCGATCTACGCCAGCGGCTGGCAGTTGGCCGTGGCCCACAACATGTACCCCGACATCGGCATCTATCCCTCGCACATGATGGTCGATCTGGCGCGCGAGCTGGTGCGCGGCATCGAGGGGACGCGCGATCGCCATTTTTACGACGACAACGGTGCGGTCCTCAACGTCCCGCCGATCTTCGCCGACATCGAGGCGGGCTTCGGCGGGCCGACCCAGACGTTCACGCTCACGCGCGAATTGATCCGGGCCGGCGTCGGCGGTGTGCACCTTGAAGACCAGGATCCGGCCGAGCGCACGTGCGGACACATCGTCGCGCATCACGGCGTCAAGCGCGAGAAGGTCTTGGTTCCCACCAACAAGTGGATCGAGAAGCTTATCGCGGTCAAGGCCGCGGCCCAGGCCGCGGAGACCAACCTCGTGGTCATCGCGCGCACCGACGCCGTCGACGGGGCGGTCCCGGGCGGACGCGCCGGCAGCGTGCAGCACGCGATCGAGCGCGCGCTCGAGGCGGCCTCTCTCGGCGTCGACGTGATCTGGCCCGAGTTCAACGACACGAACATGGACGGTCCCCAAGAGTTCGCCGAGGGCGTGCACAAGCACTACCCGAATCAGATGCTGGGCTTCAACCTGTCCCCTTCGCTGCATTGGGGCAAGGCCAAGAAGGAGGGGACGCTCCTGACCAACGCTCAGCTCGGGAAGATGGGCTTCACGCTCCAGTTCTCGACCCTGCTCGCCTTCCGCACCATCGGCATGGCGCTGGAGAACTCACTGAAGGGCTTCCGCCATCGCGGCTTGGACGCCTTAGCCGATCTTCAGCTTTCTGAGATCGACTCGCCCTATGGCGAGCCTAAGACGCGAATGCACCAGAAGTTCGCGGGCACCAACCGCTGGCTGACCTTGGAAAAAGTCAGCAAAGGCGCGTAAGACTTCAAAAATCGACTTTTAATAGGAGGTTAGTTTTCCGTGTGCGCGTCGCGCAGGCTGAGGACGATATCTCTCCAGATATCGTCTTCCTGTCCTGCCATGAAAAAATAAAGCTGCTCTTGACCAAGGATGAAGGCCTCAGCGCGGGGAAACGGCGAGAGCACCGTGACTTGGATTCCGGGCAAAGTCGCGACCTGTATGTTCTTGATGGAGAATTTCTCGCCGGCGTTGGTGTATTTCCCGGACGCCATGCGGGTGAGATTGGCCAATCCCGCGGGATTGTTCGGAAACCGGGTCGGCATGACCTCGAGCTTGACGATGCCGAGCTGCCCGAAAAGTCCCTCGTTGAGGAAGTTCGTCGGGTCGGTGTCTTTCTTGCAGAAATAGATGATCTGGTGGGTCTTGGCCGAGTCCTTGAAATCGGATACGCCCGTGTAGTCCTTGGGCAGGCGCACGACCCAGCCGGCGTGCCCGATGAAGCCCGACTCTCCGGAGGGATTTTGCGTGTTGCCTTCCGTGGAAGACAGTTTCTGCTTGGGAGAGAGAAAGAGGATCCCAAAGAGTAGGATCACCGCCCCGATGACACCGATGAGAACGAGAGGGGAAGCGAGGGTCGCGTTCTTGAATTTCTCGCCGGTCGTGGTCCTGGTCTTGGGCGAGCGCAGGGCTTGCGACAGCGAGTCCGTGAAATCGGCATCGGTGACGCCTTCGTCGGTCAACTGCTTGCGCAAAGTCTCAACTGGATGCAGGGGCAGGTTGGCCTGAAGATATTGGACGACGTCGGGGCGGACCAAGGTTAGGGACGATCCTCGGCCACGCGCAGCAGGTAGCGGCCGTATTCGTTCTTCTTCATGGGCTCGGCCAGCGCGCGCAACGCCTTGGCGTCGATGTAGCCGAGCGAAAAGGCGATCTCCTCGAGGCAGGCGACCTTCAAGGCTTGGCGTTCCTCGATGACCTGGATGAAGGTCGACGCCTGCAGAAGAGCTTCGTGCGTGCCGGTGTCGAGCCAGGCGATGCCGCGTCCCATCTTCTGCACGTGCAGGCTCCCCTTCTTAAGGTAGACCTTGTTGACGTCGGTGATCTCGAGTTCTCCGCGCGCGGAGGGCTTGAGCTGGGCGGCGACGTCGAGCACGGAGTTGTCGTAGAAGTAGAGGCCGGTCACGGCGTATTGCGAGCGCGGCTTGACCGGTTTCTCGGCGAGGCTGACCGCCCGCCCGCGCTCGTTGAACTCGACGACGCCGTAGCGCTCGGGGTCCTTGACCTGGTAGGCGAACACGGTGGCGCCGGTTTTTTGGCGCGCGGCAGCCACGAGATATTTGGGCAGCCCGTGGCCGTAAAATATGTTGTCGCCTAGAATGAGGGCCGCGCGGTCGTCGCCTACGAAGTCCCGGCCGATGATGAAAGCCTGCGCGAGGCCTTCGGGCTTGGGTTGGATCGCGTAGGAGATGTTCAGGCCCGCCCAGGAGCCGTCGCCGAGCAGGCGCGCGAAGGAATCGCGATCCTCCGGCGTGGTGATGATCAGGATGTCCCGTATGCCCGCCAGCATGAGCGTCGACAGCGGGTAGTAGATCATCGGCTTGTCGTAGACGGGCACAAGCTGCTTGCTGACCGCGCGGGTGACGGGGTAAAGCCGGGTGCCCGAGCCGCCGGCCAGCACGATGCCCTTCAAGCGTTGAGTAGCCATTTCTTCTCCGGTCTAAATTCTGCGCCCGGCCGGACTTGAACCGGCGACCAATCCGTTATGAGCGGACCGCTCTAACCAACTGAGCTACGGGCGCGTAAAACAAATGCTTCCGTCTCACGACCTACCAGTTTCCACGCTATTTTGAGACGAAGTTAGCGCGGTCGCAAGCGTCTAATCTCTGGACGCCAAGAGGGGATTGTAGCAGGTGAGAGAGGGACTCGTCGCCCTCCATTTGAGGGCACCCCCACCCCGCGAGGGAGGACCCATGCGCTCGTCATACGCATACACGCGTTCGCAGGTTGCAATTTTTCGGCTGAGGGATTCTCATCGGGAATGTTAAAATAGTGCGAGCGCCGACATCGCAAATTTCTTTGGCCTTTCTTTTTGCTGGAGGCGGCCTCTTCTTTCCCATGAAACCTAAACGAATTCAAACGGGATTGTTCATCCCCAAATTATCACGAGCAATCATTGTCAAGCGTGAATTTCAACGTAAACTTGCGGCACTATGGCCCGGGGTCTGGATAAATATCCGTCAGGGGGGGCACGTACTGTGCGGAGTGACACCGAAAGTAGAGCAGCGCCTGTTCAAATGCTATCAGCAGTTCAAAAAACTGAAACAGGCGGACCCGGACTATCTTCTGTTCCTTCTTCAAATTCCCGTGACGCGCGCTTCGGAGCGAGATGGAGCAAACAGGAACATTCTGACGGCCGTAAACCCGAAGCGCTGGGAAAAAATAAAGGGCTCACTCTCGTCTCTGAAAAAGGACCTCACAGGTGCGCCGGATTGGGAACAGGCAATTCAAACCATCTTGGATGGAATCGGTGAATCAGGCAGGACACGCAAGGACCTAAGTTTTGAGGTTCGAGATTGCAGAAAAGGACACTCCGGACCATTCAGCGCGGAAACTCAGACGATTATTGGCCCGGGCATGTTGCTTTGCGGCTACTCTCGGAGAACTAACGGACGCCCCTCAGGCTCCGTCATCGATGGATTCGGGGATACCGCATGGCTCATATCGGGACATTTACGAGAAACGGCCGAAGGTCCGCATTGGCGAGCCATCTCTAAAATGTTTGAGACGCTGGAGTTGGGATACGCTGGAGAGTTTCGATTTTCTCAGGACGAACCGCATAAGTGGCCCATGACACTGGTTAAAAAGTTCTTGTCCAGTCACGATGCCCGGTTTTTGAAGAAACTGGAATCTCGTTGGCTCCTACAGTTCCAAAAAGCGAAAGCCCGAGCGAATAGAGATTAGCTCGCCGTTTCATTTTCTTCCGTCGTCCTGACGGAACCGAAACCCTCCAATAAAAGCCAGTTTTGGTTCTCTTTTGCATTCTGCCGTCATTGCCTACCATGTAAGCGTTCGGACATGGGAGGTTGTTATGGCGAATACCAAATGGAGTATGTGCTCGTCGGAAGCAGCACGAGTGTTACATCTTGACCAAAGGACAGTCCGCGCCTGGGTCGAGAAAAGAAAAATTAAATCTCGCCGTGACCATCGCGGCTGGTTTTGGTTTGACCCCTCGGAGGTCGAGGTTTTGGCGCGACGACATGGCCTGCGTTTCTCAACGCGCGCACGTGGTTTACGATGATTCCTAACTGCCCGCAACGTCTCCCTGGTACAGTTCGGGGTAGCACGTTCATCAAGGCCGTGAAGGCGCGTCACACGATGAGCCGTCCGTTTTCAGGCTGGGCTTTGTCCGTTGAGCAGTTACGTCGTGCCCAAGACGCTGGAGTACGGACCGTCGAGCTTCGCGTAGATTCGGGAGAAGTCCTGCGGGCAAGCCTCTCGCGCATCCTTGCCGATGGGAAACCAATACATCACACGGGGTTCGAGCAGCAACTTCTAGTCCCCTTAAGGACCTGGACTGTTGAGGACCCTGCGCAACGGAACCTTTTCGACGCGGAGGCATGAAAATGAGAAAGCCAGATTTGGAAAACAAGTTGTTGAGCGATAAGTTGAAGAAGGTTCGAGATTCTAATTTGTACGCGGGAATAGTCCTCGCCGATTTATTTGGTCTTGGATGCTACCTGATGGAAAGTAACCCCCCTGCGAATCCTGATGAAACCTGCGTGCTCGATGAAAGCCCCTCTGGACACATACGAACGGCGGGCTTGAAAGCCTGCCGCACTGTTTTAAATGCCCTCAATATTAATGGCGAGACGCAGGCAGAGATTTTGGATGACCCCCACTCGTATTTCAAATGGCTTCTACCACACAATGAAATCTGCGTCCTTCTTGATGATGTTGAGGCTTCACAAAATGTGCGAGGTCGAGATAAATATCATGAGTAATCAATTCCATTCCCCAAACCCAAACGCAAAAAAACCCCTGAGCATCGCCGGCAGTCTGCGCTGGTTTGATGGGGCCTCCTTCCGGCCAGCCGTATTGGCAAATGAGATAGCCCGAGAGCATCATTATTTAACCTCGCCCATAGATGACGAGGGGAAAGGTGTCCGGCTCCATGTTTATAGCGGTGGCGTCTACGGGCCGGACGGAACCGGCCTTGCTAGGCGGCGCGCTCACGAACTTCTCGGGGTTGGCTCAAAACCTGACCGAATTGACGGCACTGTCGCTTTGATGAAAGAGGGTTCGAAGGTCGTAGCGTCAGAATTAAACCCGAAGGCTATGGACCTGCTCAACGTCCAGAACGGGATGCTGGATTGGAGAACAGGCGAACTCAAGCCACACTCGCCGGAGTACCGCTCGACGTTCCAAATCGCCGCATCCTTTGTTCCCAGCGAACAATCGGAGACGTTGAACCGATTTCTGGCCGAGGTCTTCCCAGAGGATGCTCTGCTATTGGCTGAAGAATTAGTCGGCTACCTATTGCGTCCAACGACAAAGTTTCAAAAGGCGTTCATGCTTCATGGTGAAGGGGCCAATGGCAAAAGCACGTTCCTTTCCATGCTTACAGCTTTTCTAGGAGAGGACTGCGTGTCGAACGTCTCGCTTCAAGATTTGAGTGAGAACCGTTTCAAGGTAGCTGAGATTCTAAATAAGCTGGTAAATGTGTACGCTGACCTCCCGAGCAAGAGCGTTGAGCAGTCCGACATGTTCAAAAATATCGTCTCTGGTGACCCGATAACTGCCGAGAGAAAATTCGGTCATCCGTTCAAAATGGTCCCGACGGCGCGGCTACTTTTCAGTGCCAACACGCTGCCAAAATCCGCAGACCTGAGCCCGGCTTACTTCCGACGCTGGTCCATCATCCCGTTTCCCAACCGATTCGAGGGCTCCAAAGCGAAAAAGGACCTACTCGAACTCTTGACCACGCCGCAAGCTCGGAGCGCTTTGCTCAACCGTGCCGTGGCAGGCTTGCGACGACTGGAAGCTCAACAGGAGTTTACTGCCTGCGCTAGTGTTCAGGAAGCCGGACAGACCTATCGACGGCAATGCGACAGCGCCCTTGAATTCATTAATACCCGCTTGGAAACAGACACCGTGGGCACCATTGGCAAACAGGGGCTCTATGAGGGCTATCAGGATTGGAGCAAGGAGGCCGGGATACCGGCTCCGGCTGGACAGCGCGACTTCAATGCGCGCCTTGAGGCCACGCTGGGTGTTACGGAGGGTCGGGTGGAGGGTCAGCGCGTCTGGCGGGGGCTACGATGGCGGGTGGAATAGCCGGACGCGACCAGCTCTACCGGGTTTACCGGGTAGATCCCATTCTAAGGACTCTTTGAGGTAGTGAGAGTGAAGAAGGTAAGGAGTGGAGAATACCTGGTCAACCCGGTAAGTCGGTCGGAAATCAAACCCGCACCCAGGGGGTCCGCGAGCTGCCAATCTCCTTTCAGAGCAGATTCAATCTGTATCACGGTCGGTCATATCTGGACAACGGCAGGAGAACAGTTTTGATTGACATTTTCTCCACTCAACAATTCCGCCCCGATACGGGCAAACAAAAGGAGGCTTAAAAATGCAGAAGAAACTCATGACGGTTTGGGAGTTGTCCGAGTATATTGGAACTCCGGTCTCCACACTATACAGCTACGTCAGTCGCGGTAAAATTCCGGCAGAGTGTGTGCGGCATATAGGCCGTTCGCTCCGGTTCGATTTGGAGGCCGTGAATCGATGGATAGCCGGTCTTTAAGGATTAGCTAACGCTTACGTTTTAACTGTTCCGAGTAGTTGTCGAAGATATCCGACCGTTGCTGACAAATTACTTCACCCTCCCTTTTTAGCTTCCAATCCAACGGACTGAATAGTCGATTTAGATAATATTGGACAGGCGGTATCGAGTAAAGGCAAGCGTCGTAGACAGGGCAATATATCCCCCGTTCACCCTGCATCAAAGATATTGCAGGGAAAACCCCCTCGTCGTTACAGCTCCAATTTTCTGCATCCATAACGGCGCACTCTTTGAATCGCGTCGGCCCGAATTCAGAAATAACAAGTTGATTCGGAAAGGAAACGCGAAACCACATCCGCTCGAATCCATCAACCAACGGGCTCAGCCTCCATTTTCCGGTGGCGTCATTTTTACGGCAAATCGTCTGATAGACTGATACCCTTCCGAAAAGCATTGCCTCGGTGTAATTGGCGACACGCATTAGAATTAAAACGGTGACAAGAAATGCCACCACGGAGATTGCAAAAAGCAATATCCCCTTCATTTGTGTCGCAAGGTTCCCGGCGAACGAATAAATGCTGCGCATCATTTTTTTACGGTCAAATACCAGCCTCGCCCCATCATGCACGAGTTATATATTTCATTTCTCTGGTCCTGCGCCGCCATCGCTGCGCCCATATTCATGCCTTGTGAAAATCCTTGGTTGAACGCGCCTTCACCTAACGGTATTGAGTTCGGACTGGGAACACCGTTAGACATAGAAAGACACTCTGCATTGTCTTGATAGAACTGTTGTGTGTTTTTATTCCGATTCATCCAAACGTATTGAGGGGTTGCGCATCCCGATAGTAGTACGCCAAACCCAAATAAAAATATTTTCATTTGCCTTTTAAAGAATATCCTAATTCGGGATATCCTGAATGAGGA
>JAYVZL010000351.1:0-8117 GCA_043783505.1 Elusimicrobiota bacterium | reverse complement strand
GTCCTCTTCGAGGGCATCAACAACTCCATCAAGCTTCTCGGCGATCAGTACCTGGCCCGCTTGTACGAGCAGATCACGACGCGCTATCACCTGAAGTCCTGGGACGAGAGCATCCTGCGCAAGCTCCGCACGCTCGAAAGCATCTACGAGAAGCTCGAGCACGAGCAGTCGGGCGCGCGCCTGGAATTTCTCGAGTGGATCGTGATCATCCTCATCTTTCTCGAGCTCGTCATGCCCTTCTTGACCGGACGGGGACACTGATTGTACACGGGCGCTAGATGATTGGCATGGCGGCGGTTCTTCTCGCTCTAATCAAAGAGTCTTCTCCGATCTTGCTGCTCTATCCGCTACCGAGCTCCATGGTCCTTTGCGCCGCAATCATCGTCTTCCATCGCTTAATAAAATCCACGTTGGCCATCGAATCGCCCTCCGCACGAGCGCACCAGCTTATCCTCATTTGGGATATCGGCTGGGCGATTCTAGCCGTCGTCGGAGTCGCCGCATGGATCTACGTGGCTCCGGATTCCGAAGGCAAAGGGATTTTCATATTGGTGGGAATGCCGCTAATGATTATTTTTGGTTTTCCGCTGTATCTGTTGTTCGCGCATTGCGTCTTCGTTCTCGGCCTTTACATATGGGCCAAATGGAAGGAACCGGAAATGATTTCGGGGATGGATGAATCCACACGTCCAATTTTTATTTTTTCAGCTTTGGTCTTTTGTCTTTTTTTACTGATGCGTTTACGTTGAAAAGACTCCTCCCTCGAAAATGAACACGCGCCGACGGATGCTCATGGCACATGGCTTGGAAAATTGATCTCACAAAATCGTGACGCCGCCTCCATGGGCTAATAAGTCTTCTCGGGGTATCCTGGTGGCAGTGAGGAGGCATCCCAATGAAAAACTTAATTAAGCTCGTTCGGTCAGAGCGTGGTGCATGGGGCTGGGGAGCCTTGTGGCTGATCGGCATACCGCTTCCCATACTCTTGGTTCTCTTTATGGCGCGCGGCTGCACCTGAGTTGGGCAACAACGTCGAGTCGTTCGTGAACCGCTATAATCGCCCTCATGGCGATTAAAGCGGTCTTCTTTGACATCGGCAATGTGCTGCTGCGCTTTTCTCATAAGAGCATTCTGCGGAAGTTCGCCTGGGCCGTCGGGCACCATCCGGTGAAAGTCGCGCGTCACGTTTGGCAGGGCGATATCGTCGACCGGGTCGAGAGAGGCCTCGTGTCCGGCGAGGATATCCACGGGATATTTATCAAGGAGCTTGGATACAAGGGCACCTACGCCAACTTTAAGACGTTGTGGTGCGACCATTTCACGCTCGACCGCGGCTCCTACGCGATCTTGAAAAGACTGTCGAAGACCATGCCCACTTATCTGCTCTCGAACACGAATGCGCTGCACATCGAATATATCCGCGACAACTACGTCTTCCCGGGCGTGGTCAAGGACGCAATCCTCTCGCATGAGTTGGGACTGCGAAAGCCGCAGCCCGAAATCTACGAGGCCGCGCTGAAAATGTCGGGCACGAAACCGGCGGAAACGCTTTTTATCGACGATTTGGAAGAGAACTGCGAGGGCGCGCGCAAGGTCGGCCTTCACACGATCCGCTACCGCGGCGCCAGGGACCTCAAGAAGCGCCTGACAGTCCTGGGCCTCGACGTTTAAACAACTACTGATAATCACTAGTTCCGGGACGAGTGAATGTATCACATCCCAGACATTCGCTCATCACAGGAACCAGTCAGGTCGGCAGGATTTCTTTCTTCCGGCCCTTGAGCAGGTCGAGCTTGGACAGTTCCCCCGCCATCATCGCCGCGACGATGAGTCCGCCGCCGCAGGCGCGCGCGGGCACGAAGGCCTCCCCGCCCAGGGTCCAAGCAAACAGCGCTGCGAAGACGGGCTCGAGCGAGAAGATCAGGCTCACCTTCACCGGAGGCGTGAACTTCTGGGCCCACATCTGGATGAAGAAGGCCGAGAGCGTGGGCACGAGAGCCAAAAAGGCGATGGTGCCCGCGGCCCTGGTAGTGCCCACGGCAAACGAGCGCCCCATGAGCACGGTCGCGGCCGCCGCCATCAAACCCGTCATCCAGAACTGATGAAACGCGAGCACAAGCGGATCGGCGTCGGCGCGCACGTAGCGGTCGGTAGCGAGCAGGTGGCCCGCGTAGGTCGCCGCCGCGACCAAAGTGATCGCGTCGCCGAAATTAATAGTTGAGATTCCTCCGGTCAAAAGCCAAAGACCGGCGAGGGCCAATCCAGAGGACGCCCACTGAACGACCGTAGGCGGCCGCTTGAAAAAGACCAGCATGAAGATCGGCACGAAGATCACGAATAGGCCGGTGATGAAACCCGAGTTCGACGCGCTGGTGTATCCCAAGCCAGTGGTCTGACTGGCGTAAAGAAGAAAGAGCAAGACCGCCAGGATCGCGCTCTCCTTAAGATGGCGACCGCGCGACGGACGGGTCAGCGCCCACGGCGCCAGCATTAGCGCCGATAGCAGAAAGCGGTGGGCGACCATGGCCAAGGGGTCGACGCCCGAAAGGGCGTCCTTGACCATGTAAAAGGTCGCGCCCCAAACGGCGGCGCAGTAGACGAGACCGGCGTCAACCCAGAACTGGGACACGGGAGCCGCGGCGCAGCGGAACGTTTCTCGCGCAGTAGATCAGATTGATGAAAGTCATCGCGCGGGTCATCACGCCGATGCGATTGTCCGGCGCGGTCAAAAACGACGCCACGCCCTGTAAGGCGGCCGGATCGACGTTTCCCTGATAGGATACGTCGACGACCACCGCGCCGGGCTTGACCCAGGACGGATCAACCTTAAACGCCGGGTCGGGCACCGCTGTCACCAGCAGATCGGCGCGGCGAACCTCCTCTTCGAGGAGCTCGCGTGGGGTTTTGTCGTAGCACTTCATGACGGTCGCGCCCAGGTTCTCGAGCATCAGCCCCAAGGGCTTGCCCACGCGCATCGAGTTATTGATCACGACGGCGAACGCGCCTTCGATCCGGATTTCAGGATAGGTGTGAAGAATCTTGACGACGGCCTTGGCGGTCGCGGGCACCACGCACTTGATTCCGCGCGCCTCATCGAGGAAGCGCTTGAACTTGATCAGATAGCCGAGATTCATGGAGTGCAGGCCTTCGACGTCTTTCAAGGGCGAAACCATATCCATCACGTCTTCGTCTTTGAGCGCGCAATGCAGCGGATAAAACAACATCTGCCCGGTCGTCGCGCGATCGGCGTTAAGTTTGCGAACCAAGGAAATCAAAGCTTCCTCGTCATCGACTTCATGTCCGTCGACCGCTATGCCCAGGCGCGCGGCATCTTTGACGATGAGGTCGCGGTACTGCAGGGAAGCCGGGTTCTCCTTGGGACGAAAGAGCACCGTAGCCAGGCGCGGCTTCTTGCGTAGGACCGCGATCTCGCGCGCCGCCCAGTCGAAGTAGAGAGCCGCCGTCCCACGACAGTCGAGGAAGCGCGTCATCAGGGCGCTATACTATCATAGACGGACACCATGGCCAAACGCGCGCGTCTTGATCTTCTGTTGGTTGAGCGCGGACTTTTCGAAACCCGCACCAAGGCTCAAGCCGCAGTGATGGCCGGGCTCATCCTCGTCGAGGGGAAGCCGGCGTCCAAGGCCGGAGATCTGACCTCGCCCGATGCCGAACTTTCCCTCAAATCCCCCCCCTGCCCGTTCGTCTCGCGCGGCGGCCTCAAGCTGCGCGCCGCGCTCGACGTATTTTCCATCACCGTTCGCGGCCGCGTCGGGTTGGACGTGGGCGCTTCGACCGGCGGCTTCACCGACTGCCTGCTTCAAGCCGGGGCGGCCAAGGTCAACGCTATCGACGTGGGCACGGCCCAGCTGCATTCCAAGCTTAAAACCGATCCACGCGTCGTCAGCCGGGAGAATACCCATGCCAAACTTCTTCGGCCCGAATGGTTTTCTCCACGACCGGATATCGCCGTGATGGACGTGTCGTTCATTTCTTCAGCGCAAGTTTTGCCGTACGTTCTTCCCTGCCTAATCAAACCGTTTGATCTGATCATTCTGGTGAAGCCTCAATTTGAGGTTGGTCCGAAGCTCGCGCCAAAGGGCGTGGTCCAAGACCCCCTCGTACGCCTCCAAGCCGTCGATAAAATCCGTTCCGTGGCCGTCGATTTAAATCTTCTCGAGAGCGGCTTTTTGGAATCGCCGGTCATTGGTCCAAAAGGCAATCACGAGTTCCTCCTCTGGTTGACCAACCCTCGTTCGCAAAGCGTAACCATTGCGACATTGACGGCCCCCTAGACCCCTGTTACAATGTTGAGGATGCGGGTTTGCCTCATTACTCCCCCCTCGATATTCCTATTGGATGAACGGGTCTTCATGACCTTGGGCATCCTAAGAGTGGCCGCCGCCTTGGAGGGCGCGGGCCATGAGGTGGAGATGCTCGATCTCTCCGGCATCGAGAACTATGAGGAGGTCATCCGCCTCCACGCGAAATCGAGCGCAGCCGAAGTGTACGGCATCACCTCGACGACGCCGCAGATGCCCGCGGCCTTCCGTTTGACCCAGGCCCTGCGTCACGCCCGTCCCCAGACGCGCATCATCCTGGGCGGCCCTCACATCACCCTCATCAACGCCGCCTACAAAGGAGAACTATCGCGCAAGACTCCCGGACGGGCGGCCGCGGCCATGGCCAAGATGCTCGACACCTACGACGTCCTAGTCCCGGGCGACGGCGAGGACGCCGTCTTCGAGGCGATCAAGCCCGGCGCTGCGAAGGTCATCGACGCCGATGACCCGAAATCACCGCTGTTCCTGACCAATCAACGTCTTAACGAGCTTCCATTTCCGGCCCGACACCTCGTCGAAGTTAAAAGTTATCGCTACTCCATCGACGGCGTGCCGGCGATGAGCATGATCGCCCAGCTCGGCTGCCCGTTCGCTTGCGGCTTCTGCGGCGGCCGCGAGTCGCCTATGCTGCGCCGCGTGCGCACGCGCAGCACCGAGAACGTGATCAAGGAGCTAGTCCATCTCCACGACACCTACGGCGTCCACGGCTTTATGCTCTACGACGACGAGCTCAACGTCAATCCCAAAATGGTCGAGCTGATGAACCAAATCGCCGACGAGCAGAAACGGCGAGGCGTCGAGTGGCGCCTGCGCGGGTTCATCAAATCGCAGCTGTTCACCGATGAGCAAGCCGCGGCCATGTACCGCGCCGGCTTCCGCTGGATACTGACCGGCTTTGAGTCCGGCTCGCCCCGCATCCTGCAGAACATCAACAAGCGGGCCACTCGCGAGGAGAACACCCGCTGCATCGAGATCGCCCGGCGCCACGGCTTGAAGGTCAAGGCGCTGATGTCGATCGGCCACCCCGGAGAGTCCGAGGAGACCATCCTCGAGACCCGCGATTGGCTTCTGGAGACCAAGCCCGAGGAGTTCGACGTCACCATCATCACGACCTATCCCGGCACCCCGTACTACGATCGCGCCGTCCAGCATCCGACCTTGCCCAACGTTTGGGTCTACACCTATGCCGAAACCGGCGACCGCCTTTACGCGTACGAGGTCGACTACACCCAAGTCTCCGACTACTACAAGGGCGATCCCGACGGCGGCTACAAGGCCTACGTGTACACCGATCACTTAAGCGCCGCCAAGCTCGTGAGCCTGCGCGACCAGGTCGAGCGCGACGTGCGCCGCATCCTGAACATCCCTTTTAATCCGGGGCGTCCCGCCCAGCGCTTCGAGCATTCGATGGGCCAGCTGCCGGCGAGCATCCTTAGGGCCACGCCGGCCGCGGCCCTGAGGCGGTGAACATGCGTCTTCTCCTGATCCCCGACCCGACTTCTCCCAACGGCGAGGACGCCTTTTGCCGCGAGATCGCCAAGCGCGCCTCCGGTCGCGGCCACACGGCAAAAATGGAAATGGTGCCCAACGGGCCGCCCGGAGCGGCCGCCGAACTGCTGGCCAAGTCGGGCTTCGCCCTCGATTCGGACGTGGTCATCATCAACAGCCTCCAGCCCGTGGCCATGCTCGCGGCCAAGGCCGCGGGCAAGCCTCGGGTCCTGCGCCTCATCGATTCCTACGCGGGCGCCTCGCCCGACGCTCTAGCCGAGGTCGTGCGCCTGACCACCTCGGCCGACATCCTTCTCGTGCCAAGCCAGTACCTCGCCGCCATCACCGCCGAATGGGGCATGCCCGCGGCGCGCACGCGCGTGATCCCCTACGCGTACGATCAGATCTTCGCCCAGCAGATAGCGCTGGTGACCGTGCGCGCCGCGCGCGCGCAGGGATTTGCCGTGGTGACGGCCGGCGTCATCGACGAGAGCACGCTGGCCGGCTTTGAGACCGTCCTGTCGGCCATCGCGCGTCTGCGCATGGACTGCCACGTGGCCGTCATCGGCGAAGGCCCCGCCTTGCCCGCGCTCAAGGACAGGGCCAAGGCGCTCATGCTGGGAGACCGCGTGACTTTCCTGGGAGAGCTGCCGTACCCGAAAAAGATGGAGTACCTGCGCGCGGCCAAGGCTTTCGTGGAGCCCACGGGCCGTCAGGGCTTTCCGTCGCTGGCCCTGCACTCGCTCTCCGAGGGCTGTCCGGTGATCGGCGTCAACGTCGGCGCCTTGCCCGAGTTCATCCGCACCGGCGAGAACGGGATGCTATTTGCCCCCGGCGACGCGGCGGGGCTGGCCGAACACATCATCACGCTTGCCACCACCCCGGGCCTCTCCCTGCGCCTCATCGCCGAGGGCGTACGCACCGTCGAGCGCCATTCCTGGAACGCCACCGTCGCCGCGACTCTTGAAGCTGTCGAGACGCTGGAGGTGCGGGCATGATCTGCGCGCTCCTCGTCGACCCCGACGACAGCGTCGACTTCGCGGGCAACGGTGCGGAGATCATGGGCCGTCCCTTGGCCGCCTATCCCCTGCTGGCAGCCAAAGGCTCAAGCCACTGCCGCCGACTCTACGCGCAGACCTCTTCCCAGCCGGTGCGGCGCATCGGCGTTCAGCTCGGAGCGGTGATCCTGGATCCTCCCGACGCCTTAGACGGCGCCGCTCGCCCTTGCGACGTCGCCCTGGTGCTCGACGGCTGCCGGCAGATCGTCGACGATCTCAAGATCGAAAATGCGGAGCTCGAGCTTCTCGTGCTACTCTTCGCCAACACCGGCACGGTCAACGCTCCGCTCATCGACCAAGGCATCGCGGCGCTGCTCGATGATCCATCGCTTGATTCGGCCGCGACCGTGTCGCCCTACGACCGCTGGAATCCGCGACGCGCGTTTCGCGAATCATCCACCGGCCTTCTTCAGCCGTACGCCGAATGCCTGCCCGACGCGGGCACTCCCTGGTTTCCCGATTGGGGCGCGGCCGTCCTGCGCCCGAGCATCCTCGCCACGCTCACGCCCGCCTCGCCTGAGTTGTCCTGGCTCGGCGAGAAAGTCCTGCCGCTCAAGCAGCTCGGCGGCGGCCCCGTCGACTACAACTGGCAGGTTCCCAAGATGGAATACTGGCTCAAGAAGCAGGGCGTACAGGCGTCGCCCCGACCCGAGCCGATGCCTAAGCTCTCTCCCGCGCCCAAAGGCGCCCCCAAAACCGACCGCCGCTGATCAGGCCGACTTCTCTCCGCACGAAGGGCAAAACTTCGATCCCGCCGGAACGTCGGCCTTGCACTTAGGGCAAGCCGCCGCTCCAAGCGCCTTGCCGCAGCCCGCGCAGAACTTCGATGTCGCCGCGTTCTCGGTCCGGCAGGAAACACAGGCCTGCACCGCGGGCTTGGCGACCTGGCCCAGCGCGCCGGCCATAAGACCGCCCATGCCGGCCCCCGCCCCCAGGCCCATGCCCAGGCCCATGCCGGCGCCGACCCCGCCGCCCTCGTTGCCGGCGGCTTTTTCCATCGTGTCGAACGTCCGCTTGGTGCGGTAGCCTTCGCCCAGGATGTCCATCTCGGCCTTGTCCGACAGCGCCTTCTTCATGCGCTTGACGGATTCGTCATCCTCGGGAACGTCGATGGAACTGACGAAAAAGTTGATGACCTCGACGCCAAACTTCGCGAAGTCGGGTCCGATCTTGGCCTTGATCGCCTCGGATGTCTCATCAAGATAGCTGGATATCTCGAATAGCGGCA
>JAYVZL010000350.1:0-8136 GCA_043783505.1 Elusimicrobiota bacterium | reverse complement strand
GCCTTCATCTTATAGGCGGCGGTCACGTCCAAGCTCGACGCGTAAGCGGCGGAGGCGCCAAAGGCAAGCAGAACGGCGAGTGCCATCAGGCGGCGGCTGCTTTTCAGCGGCATGTGGAAGCGGCACTTCCTCGCGTTATCGCTCGGTCGCATCGATCGAAATCCTAGCAAATCTCTTTACGCGTGCGGTCGGGACAAAAAAAGAACCCCCCGGCCGTTTAGGCCGGGGGGCCTTTTTACACCGTTCTAAAGAGTTCTTAGAAGCGGACGCTGAAGTCGGACGTCAGCAAGTACGCGGGGTTGTTTCCGCGCTGTGCGGCCGCCGGAGACGCCAGCTTCTGCGACTCGATGATGAAGCCGCCGGACTGGAACGTGGCCGCGCCGAGCTTGACCATGACGTTCTCGCTGTGCTGCCAGGCGAGCTCCAGGTCGTACTCGTTGCCGATGTGGCGGTTTCCGTTCGCGCCGATCGTCGGCTGCCCACCCTGGGTCTGAGGAGCGCGCCCCGTGTTCTGGAACGAGAAGTCCCAGGCGGAGAGCGAGGTGGTCAGCTTGTTGAGCGCCGCGGGCGTGAACTTAACGCCGAGGCCCTTAACCACGCGGTTGGACAGCCCGTTGCCGGCAGGGCTGACCGACGCGCCGATCAGGTTTCCGAACACCGTGGTCGCCGTAGCGTTCGCCGCGAAGCGACCGTACAGAGAACCAGGGCGGTAGTCGGAGTTGATGGACACGAAACCGCTGTTCTTGTTGGACAAGGTGTCGGAATCACCGGAACCGATCCCGTACTCTCCCCAACCAGACACCATTCCGAGGCTTCCGGCCTCGACCTTCGCGCCGGCGTTGACGAGCCCGGCCCAACCGGTGTACTTGCGGTCGGCAAGCGTCGTCAAGCCTTCAGCCGAGCGGTTCTCGCCGAAGTTCTTGTCGAACTCGCCTTTGATCCACGCCGGTCCGGCCTTGACGGTGACCTTGAGGCCCGCGATGTACAGGTTGTCGTTCTTCGCGCCGGCGGTAGCGACGCCGGGGCTGGTGCCGATGGGACCGGTGGCATTGTGCGTCGCCTGGTTCCAGAGCTGCAGCTGACCGTGAACCATCTCATGGCCCTTGCAGCCAATGATGATCGCGCGGATGTCCTTCTGGCCGGTGGCAGCCAGACCGAGGGTCGCCGCGTTGGACGTCGGCTTTCCGGTCAGGGCGGTCAGCGTCCAGTGCTCGCCGGACATGTCGAACTTGGCGGCATCGAGCGCGTCAACGAGCATGCCGTACAGGTTCGTCTTCGGTCCGAAGTAGGCGACGAGGTCGCCCTCTTCGCCGATGAACTGGCGGCCAAGCGAAGCGTCCACGTGGCCGCCCAGCTTGTCGATCTTGATGAACGCTTCCTGGGCGAAGAACGACGCTTCGAGGCCAGTGACGCTCTGAGCGGCCGAGCCCCACACGCGGTCGTTCTTAACCAACGTCACGCGGGAGTGCACGTCATCGAGCAGGTCCCAGTCGGCGGAAACGATCACGCGGGTCTGCATGTCGCCGATGCGGTCCTGACCGGTCTGAGCGTCAACGGCGGCGCTCACGTTGCGGTTCGTCTGGAAATCCGCCACGTTGCGAGCGGCGGTTCCCTGTAGGTCGATCTTGCCCGTCACTTTGAGGTTCTTCAACAACTCAGCATTCGCACCGGCCGGCAGCAACATGGCCAGGGCTAACGTCGTTCCCAGGAGCTTTTTCATTGCTCTATTATCCTCTCTTGTTTGTATCGTAAGCCCCGCTATTGCGGGGATACTTTTTACGCCATACCCCGCTTTTGGCGGGGCCTACGTACGACAGGAGCGCCATTTCTTGCTGCTCCTTACGAATGCGACGGACCGAATCTAGCAAAGGTGACGGGCGTTGTCAACTATTTGTCACATCGATTTAAATCCACTCAGTGTTATCGAGTGTTATTTAGTAGGTGGTTGGAGTCGCGCATTGGCGCGGGCGGCCCAGGGGGTGTCCGGGTATTGGAGGGATATTTTCTGCCAGGTGGCCTTCGCGGCTTCCGGCTGACCGGCGGCCAACTGGCAGCGCGCCAGGATTTCCTGCACCTGGGGTCCTAGAAAATGGTCGGCGTTCGCCGCGATGAACGCGGAGGCCGCGGCCATGCATTCGGTCGGCTTGCCCGCGGCTTCCAGGGCGGCGACTTTTTGGGCGTCAGCGAAGGGCTTTAAGGGCTCGGGAGCGCTCTCGGCGGCGCGGGAATAGTCGGCGATGGCGGCGTCGTGCTCGCCCTTGGACTGCTTGATATCCCCGGACATCATGCCGGCCAGGCCTGAGGCCGCGGGATTGACGGTCTGTCCGGCTATCTCGTTGAGGGCGGTCGCGGCTTCCTGAGGGCGTCCATAATAGGAAAACGCCTCCGCCATGGCCAGCTTATCCCAAGCTTCGTTCTCGCGCGAGGCTCGCGAGTAGAAGTACAGGCCGATAAGGATTCCGGCGACGATCACTCCCGCAGCACTCATGGCCACCTCGCGGCGGTGCGCCAGGGCCCAGTCCAAGACTCGGACGAAAGCGTCTCTGACCTCGTCTTGTTTAGCGGTTTGCTTGCTCGCCCAATGCTTTTCCGTGGCCATGGAGTGTTTTATCCTTATAAAGCGTTTGCCCCGAGAGGGAATCGAACCCCCATCTTCTCCTTAGGACGGAGTAGCTCTATCCATTGAGCTATCGAGGCATTGTGATGTTGCTTGCTGGAGTTTGCCATATCTTGATAGATATTTCAAATTCGACACTCCTTCCCACGGAGTAGCTGCCCCCTCGATGGGCGGGAGGGTCTGGTGTCCATAGGGTGTCCATTGCGCGGCAATTTTTGAGTTCGCACATATCTTGGGGTGCTTTGACCGCCCGGAGGGTCGAAGATGGCCGATAGGACATAGGTCCTTTGCCCGCCGTAGAAAGGACTATAGACCCGGGGCGAGAGAAGGGCCTATGAAGTAGCATGGGGTATGATCAAAAAGCCCCGACTGTCCCCCGTCTTCGTCGCCGTCTCCCTTTTCCTGACCTGCGGTCCGGCGCCCATCGCCGCACAGGTTCACAACACCCTTCTTGGTGCTGCGAATCAGGAAATTGTCGCATTCCACGCGCAAGAATTTTATGCGGATTCTCCTCTGAACGAAGATCCTGACAATCCGATTCGCACGAACGTGAAATCACCCGAAATCGCCTTTTCCTTTCATTCGGGCCCCAATGGAGCTCTTTTGGCGAATCTTGATGTCATGGGTGATAAGCCCCAGCGTTTGTCCGATCTGCCCGCTCGAACCTCACGACAAACGGCGGAGACGGCGGGTTCTGAAATTTTTAAGCGGGCATTAAATTTACTTGCGGTCATGACCGGAAATGATGGGATCAGGACCGCATCCTCTTATACGACTTACCAAGTGCTTAGACGAAACGGTGAAGTCTATGTGATGGGAATTAATTTTTTTGATGGAGAAAAACAGGTCGGCTCGGCGGTTTATTATGTCACGGGAGTCGTTGGTGTCAGCATGCCTGCCCCAAGGACCTAAACCAACTCCGTGGTAGAGCAACTGACGTCCATATGGACCTTTCTATCGACCAGGCACTCATGGGCCCTTTAGCACTTAATATATTCCATTCCAGGACTTATATTAGCGATATGAAGTGGAGGAAGCTCCAAGTCTTCTCGACCGCGATCGTGTTGCTTGTCGTTTGCTGGGGCGGACCTGCCGCGGCCCAGGTCAGGATGGTTGGCGACCAGCCTCGCGGCCAAATATATAATGCCGTTGCCCCTGGGCAAGTCAAGGCTGGTCTTCCCAACCCTGCTTCCATCCTATCGGTTCCTCTCCGATTAACTGGCGCGGCCCTTTCCCAACCGCTGACACCTCCCAAAGTGCACGCCACCGTGACCCAAGCGGTTGTGACGCCATCGGAGGACTTGCCCGCTCTTTCGGCGCTGCTGCCGCCAAGCACCGTCCGGTCCCTCCCCACTTCTGCCTGTTGGGTTTGCGCTGATCCGCTCCGAGTAACCCAGGTACTGCAAGATTTCGGCGAACGCGCCGCGGCCATCCATGCAACCTTGCATGATCCTTCGAGCGGGGACTCTGCCGCGATCCAGGCCTCTGAGATCGGGACCTCGATCTTTGACCGGAGACCAACCAGACCAGAGAGCCCCACCGAGGTCGAGAAAAAGAACGAAGATCCCGGCGTAAGCAAGTCAGCCGCGATATCGGTTCACGAAATACCGGGCGCGCGGATAATGGATCACACATTCAAGGTCCCCCTCGATCACTCTGATCCCGAAAAAGGTTGGATTACAGTTTTTGCATCTGAAGTGGTCGCCGATGACAAGAAAGATAACAACAAACTTCCGTGGATGGTTTTTTTTCAGGGTGGGCCCGGATTTCCGGCTCCTCGCCCATCCAACGTATCGGGATGGCTCAAGAGAGCGTTAAAGGAATACCGGGTTCTCCTGCTGGACCAGAGAGGGACGGGACAAAGCACTCCTGTTACGACCGAATCGCTTTTAAAACTTGGAACGCCGCAGCAGCAAGCCGACTATCTGAAACATTTTAGGGCGGACTCCATAGTGCAGGACTCTGAATACATCCGTAAAAAACTTTTAGGGGACAGGCCGTGGACTGCGGTCGGCCAAAGTTTTGGTGGATTTGTCATTGCGCATTATTTAACAGCAGCGCCTAAAGGGCTGACTGCGGCGATATTCAGCGGCGGACTGCCGCCCCTTGCTCGCGGCGCAGAGAACGTCTACCGTGCGACTTACAAGCAGGTCCTGGAAAAAAACCGCATTTTTTACGAACGTTTTCCGAGCGACAAGGGGAAACTGCTCAAGCAGTTCAAGTATCTTGCGGAGCATGAAGTTCTCTTGCCGGGCGGCGGACGCCTTACGGCGCGCAGATTCCAGCAATTGGGCATTGAGTTTGGATTTTCCGGGGGGATTGAAGAGATCCACAATCTCATCAAAGATCCCTTCACAAAAAAAGGCGGCCTGCGCGCCCATTTTCTGCGCAGCGTCGAGAGCATGCAGCAATTTGAAACGCATCCGTTATACGTGCTGCTGCATGAGGCCATATATTCCGAGATGGGGGCTTCCCGCTGGGCCGCCGAACGCATGCGGGCGAAGTTCCCAGCATTTGAAATAAGCGATAAAGCTCCAATTTATTTCACTGGTGAGATGATGTTTCCCTGGATGTTTGAAGATTACAAAGATCTTCGGCCGCTCAAAGAGGCCGCGGATATTCTGGCCGCATATGATGGCTGGCCGCGTCTTTATGATGCGGACAAATTAAAGCGCAACAAGGTTCCCGTTGCCGCGATCCTTTACGTTCATGATATGTATGTTAACAAGGAATTTTCGGAACACACGGCAAAAACGATTCTCGGAGCAAAGGTCTGGCGTGCAAGAAAATACGAACACGACGGGCTGTTCACCGATGGCGAAAATGTTCTGGATAAATTGCTGCGCATGGTAAAGCGCAAGAATTGAAACTTGCACGGCGGCTGCCCCGCACCAATTTGTAAAAGAAGTCTTGGTAAATATCGCTGTCGCGTTTTAAGTTTGCGTTCGAGATCGTGTTGCGGCAGATTTTGTCCGGCAGGCCGAGATGGTAAAGCTTGCTGGCTTGGGAAAATGGCCCAGGCCAATCCCAATGACGCTCCGCTGATCTCAAAGGATCAGATAAATACACCCATTAGGCGGCTACTGCCCAGCAACGCCGGCGCCATCGTTCGGCGAGGAGAGCAGCCGGCGCTCCTAACCGAGGCAGAAACTCGGGAGCTCTTAAATTAGTTGATCGCCCGGAACCGGGACTGACGAGCCGTAGGTTCCAATCCCTTAATTCTTAATGAGCATAGGCGTAAGACCGGTGCTCGGGCATAGGTGTGAGGCTGATCTTAACTCGGCGGCCGAGAGCTTCGGCAATGTGCTCAAGCATCTTGAGCGTATGGCCGCGATAGTCCGAATCCTCTAGACGCGCTATCACGGATTGCGTGGTGCCTATCTCCTTGGCAAGCCGTGCCTGGGTCAGCCCCATTTTCTTTCGCGCCTCTCGGATGGCCAAGGCGGCCTGGAAATTGACGCGCTCCTCTTCCACGAGGTCTTTAAGGCGAGGATTATTCTCCAAGCGCTTTTTTAGTATCGCCAATGCGTCTTTTGTCTTTTTCATTTTAATTCCTCGTAATGAGAATGCGCTTGCGGGTCCTTGAGATAAGCGGCCTTTCGCGCGACCGCCAAGTCAATGTCCTTGCTCGGGACCTTGCCCTCCTTGGTCAATCCTTGGGCAAGCACCACAGCCTCCCTTCCATGAAAGAAATACAAGAGCCTGTAATTGACGT
Organism: Elusimicrobiota bacterium; assembly: GCA_043783505.1. Classification (GTDB taxonomy): domain Bacteria; phylum Elusimicrobiota; class Elusimicrobia; order UBA1565; family UBA9628; genus GWA2-66-18. The sequence continues at coordinate 1,804 of JAYVZL010000350.1, read as the reverse complement.
GGCCCATCCGCCACCGAAGCTCGTAGATGCCGTCCCTGAGATATTCCGCTTCAGGACGCCGAAGTTCATGCCCCAATTCCTCCAAGCGCTCAATGCGAACCAGGCCTTTGGCATAAGCCCGATCCTGGAGATGAGAAAGCCAATCCAAGGCGGGGGCGCCATCCGCATCGCAATAAAAGACGACGGCTATGGCACCCATCACGAGGAGTATAGCATCTTTGCGATAATTCTGCCAGTAGCTGTTGCCCAATAACTGGTGTCCATATGGTGTCCATAGCGCATCAAAATCCCGCAAAACGGGTAGAGCGTTGTAGTAGTGGCGAATCTGGATTTTCGACGATTAATCAATGGCAATCCGACTCCAGCGTAACAACGCCGAAAGGCGCAAAAAGCCATTTTTCCCTTTAGGACGGAGTAGCTCTATCCATTGAGCTATCGAGGCGTCATATCCCTTTACGGGAGCGCCATAATAGCTTATCTACGCCAACGCGGTCAAAAACTTGTCCGCACTGATGACTCGGGCGCCGTCCTTGATGTAATCCTCCCCAGGCTCACGCAGGACCTGGTAGACCAAGGGCAGACCCAATTTCCTTTTAAAGTGAAGCAGGGATCGGGAGGCTGTCTTATCCGACGTCTTGGCCTCGACGCAAAACCAAGGCTTGCCATCCACGGTCAGTAAAAAATCGACCTCGCGCCCTTCGACGTCCCTGAGGAATCGCAGTTCTATTCGGATGCCTTCGACATCATGAAGATAGTGGCAGAATTTCAGCAGATGCGACGCGATTAGGTTCTCAAAGCGCGCGCCGTCATCAGCTACCTCGGACCAATCCCAGAGGTAGAGTTTGGGTTCCTTGCGCAGAGCCTTGATTCGTGAGCTTTGGTGAGGATGAATTCTAAAGTGGTAGTAGAATCTTTCCAGCACGTCCACCCAAGACGCGGCGGTTTTGTGCGTGACCATAAGGTCCTCGCGGAGCGAATTGACGGAAAGTAGTCCCCCGACTTTGTCTGGAAGCAGGTGGATCAGCGTCTCGATGCCGGACAGGTCCCTTAGGTTCTCGATATCGCGAATGTCTTGGGTGACCAGTGCGTCTAAGCGCTGGTTGTGCCAGCGCTGAAGTGCCTTCTCCGTTCCTTTTAAAAAAATCTCGGGGAAACCGCCGAATTTAAGAAGGCGGTCCAGCGCGTCGCGAGTCGCAGCAGTCGAATCCTGGAAACCAAGAGCGCGGCCGACATGCGTCTTCGGTGCGCTCCTTGATGCGACTTCGCGCAAGGACAGCGGATGCAGGCGGTAATGATGGTACCTCCCCAGTAGGGAATCTCCCCCTTTGCGATAGACATCCAGTCTTGAGCTGCCCGTGACGATGATTCTGTATCGTGCCCGGTTCTTGTCGAAGAAACCCTTGATGAATGTCTTCCAGTGCCTGTATTTGTGGATTTCATCGAAGATGATGAGCGCCTCATCGGCCGCGAAGGTCCCAGCGAGAATCCTCTTCCTGTCTTCCCGTGAGTCCCAGTTGAGGTATTTAACGCTCTCCTTGAAGCGGCACCGGCCGAGAGTTTTGGCCAAGGTCGTTTTACCGACCTGCCTAGGCCCTCCGAGAAAGACCATTTTCTCCGCGAGATCCTCCAAAACCGATTCTTCTAAATAACGGGGCAGCATTCAGTCTCCAACAATTTCTACCATGGTATAAAATAATGGCAATTATATTCTATCTCACACCGACTAAACAGATAAAAACCCGCTTCCGAGGAAGCGGGTTTTTATCCAAGCGGAGATCCATAAGTCTACTTCTTGCCTTTCTGG
>JAYVZL010000349.1:0-3170 GCA_043783505.1 Elusimicrobiota bacterium | reverse complement strand
ACCGACGATGTACATCCATCCCATGCCCGGGGCGCTGAAAGCGGTCAGCTTCGCGTCCTCGTCCATCACCTTACTGGCATCCGCCAGCGAGGGGATATTGGCCGAGGACATCAGCACCGAACCAATAGCGGCAAGGGCCAAGCTCGATGCAATCAGGAGACCGCCTTGGAGCGTCTGGCCATTCGTTCCGCCTGCGATCATCCCACCCATGAGGGCGCCGGCGAGCGCGGCTGCGATCGCCGCGCCGATGATGAGTTTACACATCTGCATTTTAGCCAAGGCCGCGTTATAGGCCAATATGGCGGCAGCCGTCGCGGGCGGCGGCAAAAGGGCCGCCTGCGCCGTCATCGCCTCGGTCTTGGCTTCTTTCAGCATCGTCGACGCATAATATAGCGCCACCACGGCGAGAGCGCCCAGCGCCATCCCAATCATGATCTGCTTCGCCCAAGGAGTGACGTCCTTGGCCGGGGGCTCGGGAATGGGCGGATCCTGCTTCTTCGTGTTCGCCGCCGAGTTCGCCGCCAAAGACTTCGGCTGAGCGCCCGCGCCGTCGCCCGCGCCGTCCATGCCGATCGCGCCGCCGTCAGGCCCGATCGCGCCGCCGGCCCTCGTGGCCGAGCCGTCGTAGGTCTTGCCCGCGCCATAGCTCGAGCCGACGTTGCCGCCCATGTGGTCGCCGCTGACCATTCCCAATTCTTTCCTCGCGCTGCGGCCGCGTCCGCCGACGGCGCGCGCGCCGCCCGACGAGTTCTTGGCCGCCCCGCCGCTCTGCCGCGAGAACGCGCTCGACGGCCCGTTCTTGGCCGCGTTCGCGAGATTGTCGCCGAGCTTGCTCGAGCCGGAGCCCGCGGACGTCGAAGCGCCGCCGCCCCCGCCCGTCGAGAGCCCGCCGAGCTTCTTCACGTTGGCGAGCCCATGACCCATCGAGCCCGCCGCGGCCGCGGCGCCGCTTCCGGCATTGATCGATCCGGCGGCGCCAGCCGCCGCCTTGGCGTCGGCGTCGCGCTTAGCCGCCTCGGCCGCCGCCGCGTCCTTGGCGGCGTCGCCGGCCGTCTTGTCGGTGGGCGCGCCCGCCGAGGCGGAGCCGTCGGCGGCGGCGTCAGCCGCCTTGTCCTTCGCCGCCGCGGCCGCCGCGAAATTCAACGAGGCCGAGGAGCCGTCCGCGTTGACGGGCGCTACGCCGGTCGCCTCCGCCGCCTGAGGCTTCGCCGCGAAGAGCTGAAGATTGCCGCCTGCGGCCTTATCCGAGTCTCCGGGGCCGAACATCTTGTAGCCGGCAAGGCCGATGCCGCCCGCGACAGCCGAGCCCATCAAGACCAGGGCCAGCATCCCCGCCTTCGTGGCGAGGAGGCCGCCGCCGCTCATGGCGCCCGCGCCCAGGCCGCCGACTCCGCCCAGACCTCCGGCCGCGCTCCCGCCTCCGCCGCCGAAAAGCCCGCTCAGAAGACCTGAGGCTTTCTTCTTGCCGTCGTCAACCTTGTTGACTTCAGACTTGATGTCGGGCATCTGGGCTTTCGGGTCCATAAAAACTCCTCCGGTGCGTCTACGCTAAATTACTCCGGCGTGCTCAGTTTTGCTCCGATCCTTCGCGCGCTGCTTTTCTTCCATCTGCCGAATTTTTTCCTGCTGATCCATCTGCCGGCGCCTTCGGCGCCATTCATCACGGCGGCGGCGGATCGTCAGGGTTCGAAACCCTCGTGATGTTCACCGTCGTTGGGGTCTTGTTCTACGGCGGAGTGTGGGCGCTGATCAGGTTTAGCGACCTAATCCAATGGATTCGCGCCAAACTGAGATAGTTACGACCGGGCAATCGAGCGCGTAGGCAACCGATGAACTTCGAGGCCCTTGACGAAAAATATCGTTCTCTTCACTCTATTTGAGACGATGCGACCCCTCATTCTCCTCGCCGTCATGCTGGCCTCTCCTTCCGCGGTTTTCGCCGTGTCCGTCCCCGTTGGGCCGGCCGCCCAGGCCGATTGGCGCCGGGACGGGGTCGACGAGCGCGTGAAGGCAGCCCTGACCGTCCGGGGCTGGCGCCTTGAGGACGACGGCCGCGCCCTCGATCCGAATACGAAGGCCCCGGCCGCCAAGGCCGTCCTCGACAAAGCCGTGCTCGACCTCCGTCAGGACGCGCGCCGCGCCGCTCTCGAGACCGTGAACCTCATGCTGACCTCCGGAGAAACACTGGACGCGAGGAAGATCGAGGTCCTGTCCGCGGATCTTCCCCCCTCTCGTCGCCGCGCTTCTCGATCCAAAATCCGGAATGAACACAATTAAGGCGCTGGCCAACGCGGAACTGTCTCGCGTCGACGCCTACTTCGACGGCGGTCGGACCATGGCCGCCCGCGAGGCCGCGGCACCGCCCGTCTCCGCCGGGACGCGGGGGCTGCGCGTCGACCTTCCCTACTTCACCGCCTGGGAGAAATCTGTCGGAAATAAGGCTACAGAGCTTATTTAGCGCGCAGGATGATATCTTCGCCGCCGCCGCTCTGAAGCTGCGGCGTCTGATCGCGGTTGCCGCGACGCGCGTCATCCTGCACTCGGGGCTTGATGTAGCCGTACAGCGACTTGAGCGTCACCTGTCCATGGGCGTCCTTGGCGGCGCCGTTTAGGCCCTGCAGGAAGTTGTAGGTGAAGAGGCCGTAGCCCGCCTCTTCATTGGTTCCCGAGATCTGGTCGCCCGCCGAGGCGGAGATGACCGAGACCTTCCCTTCGGACTGGACCGCCATGTCCACCTTGCCGACCAGCGGCCGCGTTCCCTTCGCCAGCACCGAGCGGCCGCCCGCGCCGGAGAAGCACGAGTCGAGTGCGACGAGCACGCTCTTGGCCTTTAGCTGGCCGAGCTTGGCATATAGTCTCTTGAGCGGATAGCCGGTCTGAGCAAGGTACTGCGGATCGCCATCGGAAGGCACGAGATAGGCGTCTCCGGTCTTCGTGTCCGGAGCGCCGTGGCCCGAGTAGTAGAAATAGACCCGGGACTTCTCGGACACGTTGTTCGGCAGCCACGCTTCGATCGTTTTTTCCATCCCGGTCTTGGTCGCGCGGTTTCCGGTCAGAATCACGATATTTCTCTCTGGCACGCCCAACGCGCGGATGAAGCTTTTGGCCGCGGCTGCATCGCGCTCGGCGTAGGTCGCGGAAGGCAGATCGGGATACTTCTCGATACCCAC
>JAYVZL010000348.1:0-8139 GCA_043783505.1 Elusimicrobiota bacterium | reverse complement strand
CGGAGTTTCCTCGGTCGCGGACAGGCATAGGACTCTGGCTTTCGAGCGGCGGCGCAGTGTGTCGATCTGATAGGCGAGGGCCATGAACGCCTCGAGGTTCGCAGGCTTCGAGGACCGGGCCTTCAGAAGGCCGCTCTTGCGCCATATTCTCATCGGAACGACTCCAATGACCGGAAACGGCAGGCCCCGCCGTAGGCTGTCAAGGCCCTGGAAAGTCGGATCGATGCGCTCCAGGAGGAACATCAAAACCACGCCGCCGAGCAGGCCTCCGATAAGGCCGATCAGCAGAATCGGGCGACGCTTGGGCTGTGAGGGCTTGGTGGGAACATGCGCCGTCTGCACGATTTTGATCGTGCCCACGCCGGTGCTAAGAGCCAAGGACGACTTTTCGCTTTTGATATTCGCCTCGAGGCGAGCGATGTCCTCCTTAAGCTGCATGGTCAGCGGGTGCTTAGGGCCGTATTGAGTCGCGATATCGGCGGCTTGCTGCTTCATGACGAAGACGGTGTAAAGCTGGGCCATCAAGTTTCCGATGCGGGCGGCCATATAGGGATCGTAATCCTTGATGGTGACGGTGAGCACGTCGGTTTTATCGACGGCCTCCGTGACGATGCGCTTCTCAAGCGCCTCGACGGCCTTCATGACGGGATCCTTTGGCCGCCCCGGCTGCACCGGACGGCCGAGGATCTCGGCATAGACGTACTGCTCGGCGCGCTCGTAAAGACCCAAGCCGCGGTCGACGGCCGTCAGGACCCATTTTTTCGGGGCCGAGAAAAAAACTTCGTCCTTCCGATTCTGCAGACCTAGGTCGACGACGACGTCCCGCAGAATATCCTGGCTCTTGATCATCTCCGCGTGGGCAAGCGCGATGCTCATCATGCGCCCCGCGGGCACTGGGCTGTACAGCGGCGAGTCCGTCTTAGGTGTCCCGGAAACAAGCAGGCGAACGGTGGCCGTATAGACGGGCGTCCAGAAAGTCAGAACCATGACGGCGACCCCTAGGCAGAGGGCGGCCACGGGCAGGGGAACCCACCAGCGCTTGAAGGCGATTTTGGCGAGATCCCGAATTTCCCAATTGAACTCTTGGTGCTGTTCCATTATAACCACCCCTGTCTGACGACGACGATGTCGTTGTTTTGTATCGCTTCATCCGCGGTTCCCGTCGAGATGATTTGTTTGATGTCCACCTCGATGACGGTGTAAGCCTGCTCCTTCTCTTTTGGCCGTAAAATCCGGACCTTCGATTCCGCCGCTGATTTGGTCATGCCTCCGGCCAGCGCGATGGCCTGCATGACCGTCATCGCGTCGCTGGAGAGCTTGAACTCTCCGGGTGCTTTGACTTCGCCGTAGATGAAGAAGCGGCGGCTGTTGTTTTTCTCCAGGGAGATCGTAACCGAGGGGCGGCGCAGATAGCCGTCCTGAAGACGAGTCGTGATCGACTGCTGAATTTCCGTCAAGGTGAGATTTCCGACCGCCACCTGGCCGATCAGAGGAAATGAGATGGATTTATCCGGTGAGACGGTGTAGACGTTCGTCAGATTTTCCTGATTGAGCACGCGGATCGAGAGGACGTCGCCCACTCCGATACGGTACTCCTGACCCTTATCGATCTCGGCGGCCCGCGAAGGGAAAGTGGTCGTCGCGAGCAGCGCCAATCCCAGCAACGTCTGTAATGCCGATCTCATCATAAAGGCTCCTATTTTTTAAAACCTGTCAGATTTCAAACTTGCAGCCGAAAGAAACGATAAAACCGTGATAGCCCTGGGAGTTGGTGTTTGAGCGCCGCTCTTCCCACGAAAAGTTCCCGGACAAGGAGGTGTGCTCATTGAGCCGATAAGTTTCCGTGAACGCCGTGCTCACGGTCGTATCGCGGCGTTGTCCGGAAAAATCAGACTGGCGCGTGTTGTCGCCGTAGAGCTGAGAGATCAATGACTGCGACAGCCGCGACGACAAACGGTCGCCGGTTTTGTATTCCACCCCCGCGTTGAGCGCGTGCTGGCGATAGTAAGCGCTCGGCGGCTCCAGAGGCGCTTCTTGAAGGCTCCAAGAGTAACCGGCCGTCAACGCGATACGATCGCGGGGAACATAGCGCGCATTGCCCTCGCCTATCGGCCCGAAATACCCGGTTATGCCGGGGCCGCGGTAGATACGGCGCTGTAAGCCCGCGTTCGCGTTGAGCCAAACGCCGCTTCCCGCAGACGCGTATGCCCAAGCAGCGCGGCCCTCATAGACGTTGCCGTCGCGCGCGGTGGTTTCAGGATAGAGCAAATGCTCCCAGCGGGCCGACAGCGTCCCTTGATTTCGTTCGTTTTTTTCCCAAATGAGGCGTGGTTCCAACGTGTAGGCGGTATAGCCGGGCAAAGTCGGGTCGCTGTATAGGCGCTTGAAGAACTCGACGTTGAACTCCGGCTTCCAGTCTAGAAGAATGGCGCCCACGCCGGCGCGCACAGTGTTTTCCTCCCGGCGCACACGATCGGCGAACACCGTGTTGGTTCGATCGTTGGTGCGCAGGTAGAGTTCCGAGGCCATGAGATATCCGTGTCGCGCGCCAAGCTTGGCTCGGACGTCGGCTAGATGGTTGAGAGTGGTGAGCTCGATCGTGTCGGCGAAGCGCTCCCCTTCGAGTTGAAACAGCGCGCTGACATAGCTGTCCTCGGGCCCCGTGACGCGCGCCGCCAGGACGGGGCGCACGACGGCGATATGATCTGATTTTCCATCGGCAGCTTGGTGGCGGACGTTTGAATCCCACTGATAAAGACTTTCTAATGAGGCGGAATATTGAAGCGGTCCTTTGTCGTGAAATCGCGGCGCGTCCCAGGGCGTCGGGATTTGAGCCGCCGATGCCTGTCCAATGGGGATAAAAGAAATCGCCGCCGATATCATTATGTGATGGAAGAACATTTAGTAGCGGCCTGACGGACGCTCTCGTTTGTATAGGAGGAAATCAATATGTAGATATTATGACAGCGTCTCCCCAATCTGTCATGGGCACTTTGGCCCAAAATAATAGGCTTTTCGTCCTACTTCGTCGCAGTCCCTCGGCATAATATTTTGTCTACGTGGCTGTTATGGCTTCGCGGCGCGCTCTTGGGCTAGCATGACGCGCCGGCGGGGCCCGAGAGGCCCGGCACAGATGCGATTTAGGAGAGCCTCATAGCATCTAGACAGGGGGTGTTTCTATGGCCGACGACGAGGCGTTCATGGACGAATTAAGCCGCGAGTCTTTTCCCGCCAGCGATGCGTTCACACGGACGCAGGGCGTGGAGCCCGAACCGGGAGAGGCGGCGCGAGCAGGGACACGAAGCCTGTGGTCGGCCACGGCGACGGCGCCGCGACACGAGCCGTTGACCGAGGATATTTCCGCGGACGTATGCGTCGTCGGCGCGGGCTTCGCCGGGCTGACCACGGCTTATTTGCTGGCGAAGGGCGGCCGCAAGGTCGTCGTCATCGACGCGGCGGACGCGGCCGGGGGGGAGAGCGGAGCGACGACCGCCCAGCTGTCCACCGTGCCCGACGCGGGCTATGTCGAGCTCGAGCGCCTCCACGGGGACGCGGCCTGCCGGCTCGTCGTCGACAGCCATGCCTCCGCCATCGACATGATCGACCAGATCGTCGCCGAGGAAAAGATCGACTGCGGCTTCGAACGATTGGACGGCTATCTTTTCCTGGCTCCTGGAGGGTCGCTGGAGAATCTGCGCGCCGAGCTTGACGCGGCGCGACGCTGCGGCTTGGGCGTGGAGTTCGTCGAGCGCGTTCCGCTCGCCGGATTTAAAACGAGCCCGGCCCTGAAGGTCTCTCGCCAAGGTCAGTGCCATCCCGTCAAGTACCTGTCGGGCTTGGCGGACGCCGTCGAAAGGTTGGGCGGCCGGATATTCGGCGGCACGCGGGCGCTGTCCGTTGAGGACGGCGTGCCGGCTTGCGTGCGCGTGCTCGGGGGCCGGACGATCACCGCGGACGCCGTCGTAGTCGCCGCCAACGTGCCTTTCAACGACCGGGTCACTTTGCACACCCGCCAATACGCCTATCGCACCTATGTCATCGCGGCGCGCGTGCCGCGCGGGTCGGTGACGAAGGCACTTTTTTGGGACACCGCCGATCCCTATCATTACGTCCGCATCCAATCCCTGCCGGCCGAAGACGCTCTGATCATGGGAGGAGAAGACCATAAGACCGGCCAGCATGAGGACACGGAGGGGTGCTTCTGGCGCCTGGAGAGCTGGGCGCGCTCCCGGTTTGAATTCCTTGGCTCCATTGAGTACCGCTGGTCGGGCCAGGTGATCGAACCAGTAGACGGCTTGGCTTTCATCGGCCGCAATCCCGGAGAACGCAACGTGTACGTCATCACAGGCCAGTCGGGCAACGGCACGACCTATGGCACCCTAGGCGCTTTGATCATCTCCGATCTCATCGCCGGCCGGCCCAATCCATGGGCGCAGGTCTACAGCCCGTCGCGAGCCCGAGCCCGCGGCGCGGCCCACTGGTTCAAGGAGAACCTCAACGCCGCGAGCCGCTACGCGGACTACGCCACGCCCGGCGACATCTCCTCGGCCGACAATATCGCGGCCGGCTCGGGCGCGGTCGTTCGTCACGGCCTGCGCAAGGTCGCGTCATTTCGCGGCACGGACGGGGCGCTTCATGAGTGTTCGGCGGTTTGCCCGCACCTGGGAGGGCTCGTGTGCTGGAACTCGGCGGAAAAAAGCTGGGATTGCCCGATCCATGGGTCGCGTTTTGACACGGCTGGTGGCGTCCTCAACGGCCCCGCCGTCTCGGGCCTGAGCCCGGTGGAGCACGAGCACGCGGATAACCGAATTCTGACGAAAAAACACTAGATGCTATAAGGCTTTCCTCAATTGCATCTGTGCCGGGCCCCTCGGGCCCGGCCTAGCTCCGTAACAAAAGTGTAGTTGACGCGCCGGGACTGCCTGCTTACACTAAGAGGAATGCCCCCGGTCAGGGCTGTACTCCTCGCCGCACTCCTCGGCGCCGCCGTCTCCGCCCGCGCGGCCGTCCTGCGAGAGGCGACCGGGCTCGTGCAGGTGCGCGCGGTCAGCTCGGACTCGTGGCGTCCGGCCGGGACTCTGCCGCGGCCTCTCGGCGACGGAGACGGGCTGCGCACCGGCTTCAACGCGCGCGCGCGCGTCGAGCTCAGCGGCGGCTCCACGCTCGAGGCCTCGGGCAACGCCAATTTTTCCATTGAAGGCGACGGTCCCGGCCGCGCCAGCGTCATGGCCCTGTTCGGCAGCCTGCGCCTGACGGCCTCGGCCGCTGGCGGACGGGCGGTGTCGCTTCGCGCCCCCACCTGCCTGGTGCGTGCGCGCGGAGACTTAGTCGTCCTGCGCCTGACCGTGGCGGGCGGAGGCAACGCCACCATCGAAGTCGAGAAGGGTTTAGCCGGCGTCGAGGACAATCGCGGCAGACAGCTGCTCGTCGGGGCGGGGCAGCGTGTCGAGGTCGACTTGGCGGGGCTGCGCGAACCCACGCAGACGCCCACTCCGCTTCAAGCGCGCAAGATGGATTTCGTGTCCTCCATGCGCCGCGAGCTCGGTTTCGAGCTCGCGCGCGAGGCCGATTTCAGCGCGGCCGCGCGCGAGTCGCGCCGCGGCGAGCACGAGCTGGGCCGGGTGCTCACCGACGCCGACGGGCGGCGCGTGCGCGTCGAGGAGTTCGTCGTGCGCCCTTCCGGCGATCGCCTGGCGCTGGTCGTGCTCAACGGCAGGCCAGACGGCTTGTCCTATTTTTTATGGGATGGGGTTTTCGACCAGGCGCTTCCCCGAAACTTGGAGCCCGTGTTCGCCGGCCTTGCCGCTTCCGCGGGCGCGCCGACGGCGTGGACGCTGACCGGTTATACGGCGACGCGCTCCAACGGGACCGAAGCTCTCGTCGAGCGCGCCTCGGGCGGACACCAGGTGAACGTCAACGCCAACGCCGATCCGGGCGACGACGCCGCGGAGGCCTTCGACGCTTCGCGAGACGCCTACGTCGCGGCGGGTGCGGTGTACAAGACGCTATTCGACCGCTTTGGGCTTTATGTCAACGGGACGCTCAAGCGCGGCTGGACCGGCCTGAATCTGCAGGCCTATGAGGACGCGATACCAAGCACGACCAACGATCCGCTGACCGGCTCCGCGCTCGGCGCGGCGTTGCCGACGGTCTCTTCCCCAGTCACGCCGGATGCGGCTTCCGCTCGCCGCGAGACTTTGGCGTCTTATGGCGACGGGACCTCGATTACAATCAACGATTTGGCGCTGGAGTTCGGCGGGGGCGTCGCCAACCGCGGGGAGTTCGGCGGCGCGACTACCGGAAACTCCTGGCGGCGCGCGCTTCTCGACTGGCGCTATGAGCAGCAGGTGTCCTTTGGTGGGAAGACGATCCGCCTGGTGATGCCGGCGCGCGACCTCGTGATCACGGGACAGATGCCGTGAGATTTATCTGGGCCGCTGTTTTTTTCCTGGGTGCGGCTCCCGCGCGCGCGTTGGAGTGGATACCGATCGCCGGGATAACCGCTCTAGGAGGTCTGCATAGTTTTCGCGGCGACCGCGGCTCGCTGTCGGGAAACGTCGACGCGGTCTTCTCTCCGGCTCTGCGCTTGAGCCAGAGCTGGTCGCTGCTGCCGTCCGTGCGCTCCGGCTACGAGGGCACGCGGCGCGTGGCCGACATATTGGGCGCAGGCACCCTGGCGCAGGAAACCATGGAACACAAGGCCGGCGTGCGCGCCGTCTGGGCGTCGCCCTCCTCGCGCTGGCGCCTAAAGCCCGGCTTCTCCTACAAGGCCGCCTTTCTCAAGGAGACCCGCGACGAGTCCTGGGGGGGAGGGCTGTTCGACGAGCGCCTGTGGGCGGTGGGCGGCGAGGCCGAGCTGATCCTGCGCGAACCGCACGCGCTGCGCGCCTCGCTCGACTGGTTTGACGCCGCCTATCCCAACTACACGAGCCTCGAGTCCCAGGCCGCGCTCCAGTTCGCCGGCCAGCCGATCGCGCGCGAGTTAGTCGGAGACAGCGTGCTCGACCGCAGCGGCCTGCGCCTGGGCTTGGCCTGGGACGTTCCCATCGGCGAGCGCCTGCGCCTGGACTCCGCGTTCTCCAGCGTCTGGTCGCGCTACCCGAGGCAGAAGGTCGTCAACGACGCCGGGCAGTTCGACGACGTCGCCCGCGAGGATCTTCTCTCGGCGATGACGCTGGCCGCGCGCATGCCTCATGAGTGGAACGCCGACCTCAGCGCCTTAGCCTCGCTGACTTTGCGCGCGGGCTTCTTGAGCTCCAATCAGAACGGCTACGACGCGTCTCGGGGACGGTTCCTCGCGCGCTTCTACGATTATAACGAGCTCTCGATCTTGCCCGCGGTCAAAATTCTGTTCGGCCCGACGCGAGAGCCGGTGAGCCTCGATCTGGGGCTCGGCTGGCGCAAGCGCTCCTATCTGGCCCGCGCCGCCCAGGACGGCACGGGCGTCTACGGCGGCGGATCGCTGTACACGACGGAGTGGACGCTCACCTCGACGTTGACCTACCCGATCGCCCGGCGCTTCAGCCTGCTCTTTAATGTGGAGCGTGTCAGCGCTTCTTCAAACCAGCGCTTCGAGCATTTTTACCGATATGCGTATGAAGCCACGACCGTGCTGGCCGGCGTGAGGTGGGCCTGGTGAGGCGCACGTTCCTAGTCGCGGCGTTGTTCCTGGCGGTCTCGGCGCTTGAAGCGCGCGCGGCCGCGGTCACTTGGACGGGAGGAGCGACGGGCGATTGGAAGCTGGCCGCCAACTGGTCGACGGGACTGGTGCCCACAAGTGCTGACGCGGTGACGATCCCTTCGGGCACCGTCGTGGCCTATTCGACCGATCCCGCGCTCTCGCTCGCCTCGCTGACCTTGGGCTCCGTCGGCGTGTCTCCTTCCGCGGTCCTTCAGCTCTCCACCGGCTTGGCCGTGAGCGGGACCGTGCTTCTGCAGAATGGCGCGGCCTTGCAGGTCGCCTCCTCCGCGACTGTTGCCGCCGTCGACATCTCTCTGTCCGCCGGGACCAGCGTGCTGTTCACGGTCCTGCCCACGACTATCGCCCCGGCGCCGATTCTGAGACTGACGGCCTCGGGCTTGTTTAATTTGGCGGCCGGCTCGACGATCAGCGTCCGCGGGAGCGGCTACGCCGGCGGC
>JAYVZL010000347.1:0-3215 GCA_043783505.1 Elusimicrobiota bacterium | reverse complement strand
CCGTTCGGCCTCGGCGAACAAGCCGCTCAGCACCTCAATCCAAGATGCGCCATCCATCCTGCCATCGCGAACATCGACTTCGATTTCATCGGGCCCTGCCTGCTCGATAATTTTTCGCCGTTCGCAATCCGCTTGAAGCGAATCGGGATGCTGAGAGTGATGGAAACTTTCTGCCTCATGAGCACGCCCTCCTTTCATGAGACATTACCTTCACTCCGAGCAACGAGCAAGCCCCCGCGAGCCGCGCCATGTCTGCACGTTTAATTAATAGAATTGGGGAAATATGCAGTCCACCTTTCTCATCTCACTATTTATGATATCGATCATCGGTTCGGCACAGGCAAATGTTCTCGAAAACGAGATTCGCGATGTCATAGCGAGCCGGGTGGTCAACGACCCGCGGCTGGTCGGCCTGGTCATCGGCCTCGAACGTGGAAGTGATCGCGCTGTCCTCGGTTGGAGCCGCCTGGGCGCCACGGGAACGCCGGTCCCGGACGGCGACACCGTCTTCGAAATCGGCTCGGTAACGAAAGTCTTCACGGCTCGACTACTTGGCGACTTCATCGATCGGCGCCAGGCAAGGCTCGACGACTTGGCTGAATCTCTTCTATCTCCAGGCGTACGCCTGCCGCGCTCGACTTCCGGGAAGACGTTTACCCTCCTCCAGCTGGCCGAGCATTCCTCCGGCTTACCACGTTTGCCGAGCAATCTCGCGCCAAAGAATCCGGCCGACCCCTATGCTGACTACACTGAGGCGCTCCTCAATGAATTCCTAAAGACTTACGTTCTGGATAGAGAGCCGGGCTCGAAAGTCGAATATTCAAATTTGGGCTATGGTTTGCTCGGCCACCTGCTGGCTGCCAAGACCGGCGTCAACTACGCCAGTCTCATCCAAGACCGCATTGCCGGGCCGCTCGGCATGACCCGCACGGCTGTTGTTTGGAGCGGGCCGATGGCCCAAGGCCACGACTCAGGTGGTGAGCCCGTGCTCAATTGGGACCTTGGCGCACTGCTCGGAGCCGGCGCCCTACGTTCTACGGCGAACGATCTTCTGAAATTTCTGGCCGCCGAAGCCGCCAAGACGGGTACTCCCCTCGGGTGGGTGGAGGACAACGGTTCCTTCTGGCACAACGGGCAGACGGGCGGCTTTCACGCCTACATCGGCTTTCACCGGCCCAGTGGGACGCGGGTCGTCGTATTGGCTAACGCCGCCGTCTCCATCGATGACATCGGCGCCCATCTACTCAATGGCTCGTCTCTGGCTGTTCCTCCGCGGCCGCGGAAGGAATTGGTACTCGCTCCGGCTATCCTTGAAGCTTATGTTGGCCGCTACGAATTGGCTGCTGATTTTATCCTGACCGTCCGGCGCGATGGAGACCATCTCAAGGTCCAGGCAACCGGACAACCCGAGCTGACCGTTTTCGCTGAGTCGGAAACTGGATTTTTCTACAAGGCGGTTGAGGCCTCCCTCACCTTCCACAAAAATGCTTCCGGACGCGTCACCGGCCTGACTCTCCATCAGAACGGCGACCAAGTGGCTCGTCGCCTGCCCTAAACAGGGCCGATCTTCTTGCATCCGGTTGCATTTTGTCCCGCAGATACCATGAGGAGGGAACAAAAGGCGGGGTTCATTCGTATATATAGTGGGAACCCCAATGGAATCAATAATTCCAGTAGAACAAATTGAGCGCCGCATTTATTTGATCCGCGGCCACAAAGTCATGCTCGATGTTGATCTCGCGGCTCTTTACGGCGTCACGACCAAACGCCTCAACGAACAGGTCAAACGAAATCCCGGACGCTTCCCTGAGGATTTCATGTTTCAGCTGACCCCCAACGAGGCCGAACCTTTGAGGTCGCAAATTGCGACCTCAAACAAAGGGCGTGGAGGGCGCCGCTATTCCCCCTACGTCTTTACCGAGCATGGCGCAGTCATGCTTTCCAGCGTCCTCAACACCCCGGTCGCCATCGAGACCAGCGTGAAAATAGCGCGGGCCTTTGTCCGGCTACGCGAAATGATCTCCACGCACAAAGAGCTCGCTCAAAAATTGCAAGAGCTCGAGCGCAAAACGCAGGGCCACGACGTCCACATCCAGAACATCTTCCGGGCCATTCGGCAACTCATGGCTGGCCCAAAAAGATCAACGCCAAAAATCGGCTTCAAACCCTGAAGCCTCGTGGGCTGGTGGTATTACCCCCGCCCACCCCGGGAGGGCACGATGGAATTAAAACTCGGCACATCGAAATCGGTGGTTTTTTGCCCGCAGGAGGAGATAGTCTCGGCTACCACCAGCTCGCCGTTTTTAATGCGGTGCCAGGCGACAAGCCAGTCGAGTGAAAAAGCAGGGAAAAGATATGCTTTTTCTGGCGCTGGAACAGGCTCGGGATTAAGGACCTCAGTTTTATGCCCCTGCGCTCCCCGCCAGATTTAAGACGCAAATAGACTGAATTATAGACGGAGATCGCGCCAAGGACGCATCGGCGCGGTCTCCGTCTCTTTTTTGGCCCCCTGGAACTTATGCCATACTAGGCCTTACCAAGAGCCCGCGCAAACCACGATGGCCCGCATCTATCAAATCGACGGCAAGAAGGGCGGCCGCTGGTATCTGGACTACCAGGTGGAGGGCCGGCGCGTCCGCAAGCGGATCGGGGCATCCAAACGCATAGCGGAACTCGCCCTGGCCGATATTCAGGTCAAGCTCGAACGCAAGGAGGCGGGCTTCGCGGTCAAGGACCGGGCTCTCCCGGCCTTCATCGAAGAGTACCTTCGCTACGCCGAGGCGAATAAGGCCAAGAAGTCCTACGAGCGCGACGTCCTGACCCTCAAACACCTCACGGGGTTCATCGAGGCCGACAAGCTCAGCGGCGTGACCGCGACGAAGCTGGAGGCCTACAAAGCCCACCGCCGGGAGAACGGCGCCGCCAGATCCGCTACCTAAGCAAAGAAGAGGCGCGCACGCTGCTTCTAGCGGCCGACGGACACCTAAGGCCCATCATCGAGACCTTCCTGCTCACGGGCCTGCGACGCGGCGAGCTGATTCACCTGACTTGGACCGATATAGACTTAAAAAACAAGATTCTGTCCGTTCAAGGCAAAGGCGACTCACTCCTGTCCGGGGAAAAACGACAGGGAATCCTTCGCCAGTTGTAGAATGAAGTTGCTTAGACCATATTCTACGACGGAGGATTCCCCTTGGCTCATTATAACACGATCC
>JAYVZL010000346.1:0-3218 GCA_043783505.1 Elusimicrobiota bacterium | reverse complement strand
GTCCGGCAAAGAGGATCAGTTTCGAGAGGCTTGGTCCCAAGTGACCGTTGCCATTCGAGAGAAATCGGGGAGCCTTGGTTCGCGTCTGCATCGTTCGGAGGATGGGACCTGGGTTGCTTATGCCCAGTGGCCAAGTAAAGAGGCATGGCAGATGGATCATCCGCTGGATAAAGCGGCAGCCGCCGCACGGCAGAGAATGAAAGAGGCAGTTGAAGAAAGTCTTCCGTTTCTCTGTATGACGGTCAGCGACGATTATTTAATGCCGCTTAACGGGGAAATGAAGCGAGGATGAGGTCAGCGGGGAGAAGGAACGAGCATGAGGGAGGTTTTTTCTCCGTCGGTGCGCGCGATCCACAACCCGCGGCCGGAGGACGCGAGGCGTGCGCCGGCCCCGTAGGAGGTGCCGCGCGTGGTCACGGCGTAGGCGGCTTTGGCGCGAGCGAGACTGATGAGATTGCCGGTGGAGCGTTCCAGGACGACGAGCTTTCCGTCGTCGGCGATGCTGAAGTCTCCCGACAGAAGGATCTCGTCGAGGTCGAGAGGCTGGAGGAACACGCCGGTCATGGAGCGGGCGAGGAGGAACTGGCGCAGGTTGCCCTTCACGTCGAGGGTCCACACGTGCGGCAGGCGCGCGAAGATGGCGACGGGAGAGTGATCGAGAGCGAACATTTCCGGTGGTGCGTCCAGGCGCTCCCAGCGGAACAGGGTCTTCTTTCCGTCGGTCCCGTAGAGCATCCCCCCGCTCCAGACCATGGAGGTCAGAGGCCGAGGAAGGTCGGCGACGACGCGGGACTTGGCCCCGGCGTCGTAGAGCAGCAGGTCGCGCTGTCTGGCGAGAAGCCATTGGTCGCCCTCATGGGCGGTGATGGCGTCGAAGGAAACTGCCGGCAGCGCCATCTCGACTTTCGTCGAGGGCAGACTCCACCAAATCCCGACAGCGACGGCGAGCATCGCGGCCGCGCCGAGCATTCCCTTAATCGAGGAAGACAGCGGCAAGCGGCGGGCGGATTGGTCGGACTCGTTTGAGCGCGCATTTTCGGGCGTTAAAAGCATCTCGAGCGGCACCGGCTGCACGGCGGCGGGCATCGAAGCTGGAGTCGCGACCGTCGGGGCAAGGGAGGCGGCGGGCGCGGGTGGAAGCTCCACGCTCGGCAGAACCAAATCGTCACGGAAATATGGCCTTTCAGCGGGCTGAGGCTTCGCCGCGGGCGCTGGCGCGCGTGGGGGCGTTGAGGCGGGCGGGGATGACGCCGCACGTGGAAAAAAATCTGTGGGCGGGACTATTTCCGCGGGAGAAGACTTAGCCGCCGGCGGAGGCGCCGCAGAGGGCGAAGGCGTCGCGGGAGCGGGGCGCGGAGCCTTGCTGGGGCGCGGAAAAGCCGGAGCCAGGCTTTGCTCAGCCCACGACTGCGGAGAAGGCGGCGCGGGGCCGCCTTTCTCCATCAAGGGGACTTCTAGGCGAATATCACTGAGTCGAGCTTGCGTTTCGGCGAGAATGCGCTCGAGCTCATCGGACGGGTCGGCCATCAGCGTTCCAGCGGTGTTGAGGCCTCATCCTTGAGCCGGGCTTGGTATTGCCGCACGAGCTCCGTGACGCTGCGCTGCAGCGAGGCTTTCAAGGCCTCGATCTCCTGCTGCTTGAGGCGATATTCCTGCTGGAGCTGCTGGGACTTAATCTCGAGCGTCGTGGCGGTGCGCTTGAGGCCGTCTTCCTCCACGATGCGGCGCTTCTCCCATGCGTCGAGTTCCGCCTCCCGGGCGGACAGGATTCCGCGCATGATGCGGTCGTCCTCGACTAGCGATGCCTCGCGCTTGCTCCAGGACTCGGCCAAGGACTCTTCCTTCTGCTTGAGTTCCCGGTACAGCCCTTCCATCTGCTGGGACGCCGCCTCATCGCTGGCGGCCGTCATCTTGAGCACCTGCGAGTGGAACTCGGAGTTTCTCTTCTCGTGCTGAGCGATGCTGGCCAACAGCGCCTCGATCTCGGCCCCTTTGTCCTTGAGAAGGCGCTCCAAAAGATCGATGCGCTTCTTGAGCCCGTCCATTTCGGCGATATAGTGGGATCGCAGGGTCGCCGTGGCCCCGTCGTGGTCGTGGCCGGCTTTCGTCAAATTTTCCTTGGACTGCACCACCTGGGCGTCGTAACGGGCCATCTCGCCCCGATACTCTTCCAGCAGCGCCTGCGCCGCGACGGCTCGAGGGGAGCTGTCGCCCCATAGATCCGTGCAGAGAGCCTCCAATCGTTTCCAGACTTTTTCAAGCTGTACTTTGTTGTGAAGGTCTTCCATTTTTTTATTCCTTTATTTTAGGGTGCACGGCGTTTTTCGATTTCGTCGATCAATTCACGGCGCAGGCGTCCGATCTGTTCCAAGGCGGCGTCGGCTTGAGCGCGGCGGTCGTCGATGCCGGTGAGCCACGCGTTGCCCTGACGGCGCGCGGCGTTCTCGCGCTCGAGCCAGGCGTCGTAGCGGGCCACGAGCAGCTTCTCGGCGTCGACGAGTCGCGCGGTGAGATTATCTTCCAGGCGCACGAGCGCCTCTTCGCGCTTGGAAAGCGCTGCGGCCAGCTCGTCGCGGGATCGGACGGCCTCGTCTGTGCGTCGGGTCTGGGCGGTCAAGGAGCTTTGCAGCTCCTCGAGGCGGCGGGCATGATCGGCGGACGTCTCCCGGACGATGGCCAGTTCGCGCTTCTCGGCGCGGCGATGGTCGCGTTCGGTCTCAAGGGCTTCCTCGACGCGCCGGGCATCGTCGTGCGCGCGGTCGAGCGCGGTCTTCAGGGTCGAATCCTCATGCTCAACGGCGTGGAGGCGGTCGCCGAGTGAGACGAGCTCGGGGATCATGTTCCGCGCGCGCGCGCGCCAGGAGGCGAGCTCGTCGAGCAGGAGCTTGCGCTCCGTGGCCCATTGCTCCTGCAAGGCGTTGATCTCGGCTTCCATGTGGGCGCGAGCCGCGCCCTGCAGCATGGCGATATGGGAGGCGGAGGACTTCTCGATCTCGGCTCGCTGAGCCTCGCTCGTGCGCTCCAGCGCGACGGCGCGGTCCTCCAGGGCCTTTTGCCTCACCCTCAGGCGCACTTCGTCCTCGTGCAAAGTGATGAAGCGGGCGGCGATCTCCTCGCGGGCCCGGACTTGGGACTTGTGCAGTTCCTCCCTCTCGTGGGCAAGCTGGACCTGGGCCTCGCGATCGGCGCGTTCCCGGGCCGAGCGTGACTCCTGCTCG
>JAYVZL010000345.1:0-8253 GCA_043783505.1 Elusimicrobiota bacterium | reverse complement strand
TGACACCTTCTATCTTCAGGGCCTGCCCCTTCTGCTGCGCACGCACACCTCCACGGTCCAGATCCGAACCATGGAGTCCTCGCGGCCGCCCCTGCGCGTCATCTGCCCGGGTCGAGTCTTCCGCCATGAGCAGCTCGACGCCACCCACTCCGCCGTGTTTCATCAAGTCGAGGGGCTTGTCGTCGACGAAAATATCGGCCTGGCCGACTTAAAAGGCCACCTGCAGGCCTTTCTGCAAAAACTGCTCGGCGCCTCGACAAAAACTCGTTTTCGCGCCTCCTACTTCCCCTTCACCGAGCCTTCGACGGAAGTGGACGTCAAATGCTTCTTTTGCCCGGGAACCGGCTGCCCGTCGTGCAAGCACACCGGCTGGATCGAGATTCTCGGAGCGGGCGTCGTCAACCCGGCCGTGCTCAAGTCCGTGGGCTACGACGCCGAGAAGTGGTCGGCTTTCGCCTTCGGCATCGGTGTGGAGCGCGTGGCGATGCTCCTACACGGAGTGCCTGACCTGCGCGATTTTTACACCAATGACCTGCGATTCCTAAAGCAATTCGATGAAGATCTCGTATAACTGGCTCAAGGAGCACGCGGACTTGTCCTTGTCCGTGGACGATCTCTGCGCCCATCTGCTGAAGCTGGGTTTCGAGGTCGCGGAACGTAAGCGTCTGGGCCCGACCTTCATCGGCGTGGTCGTGGGCCGGATCGTCTCGCGCGACAAGCACCCCAACGCCGACAAGCTCTCGGTCTGCGTCGTCGACGACGGCGCTCAAAAGTGGAACGTCGTCTGCGGCGCGCCCAACGCGGCCGCCGGCCAGACCATCGCCTTCGCGCGCATCGGCGCGGTCTTGCCCGGAGACTTCAAGATCGGCAAGGCCAAACTGCGCGGCGTGGAAAGCTCGGGCATGATCTGCTCCCGCTCCGAATTGGGCCTGCCCAAGGACGTGGACGGCATCTGGATCATGGGCGAGGGTCCGGCTCTCGGCACAGACGTGGGGTCATTGCTCGGGCCGACCGACGACGTCCTTGAAGTCGAGATCGCCTCCAATCGTCCGGACTGTCTGTCTCATCGCGGGCTGGCGCGCGAGCTCTCCGCTTACTTTCATCAAACGCTAACGACGTTGACCGGCGCGCTCGAGGAAGCGCCGCTTTCGGGAAAAACGTCGATCTCGGTCGAAGATCACGAAGCCTGTCCCTTCTACAGCGCGCGGCTCATTGAAGGCGTCAAAGTCGGGGAAAGCCCGGCTTGGCTAAAGAGCCGGCTCGAGGCTATCGGCCTGAGGCCGATCAACAGCGTCGCGGACATAACTAATTTTATTCTGCACGACATCGGCCAGCCTTTGCACGCCTTTGACGCCGATAAGCTGGCCGGCTCCAAAATCATCGTTCGCCGCTCCAAAGCCGGCGAGAAGCTGCTGGCCCTCGATCATAAGACCTACAACCTGCCTGAAGGGTTGCTGATCATCGCCGATGCCGAAAAGCCAGTCGCCTTGGCTGGGGTCATGGGCGGCGAGGAGACGGCGGTCACTCACGCCACGACGCGCGTGCTTCTAGAGGGCGCCTACTTCGCGCCCGGCGAAGTCCGCAAGTCCTCTCAAACGACGCATCTACGCTCCGACTCCTCCTACCGCTTCGAGCGCGGCGCCGATCCCGCGGCCGCGCGCGGCGCGGCCAAACGCGCCGCCGGCCTCATCGTCGAACTCGCCGGGGGCAAGGCGGAGCCTTCGGTCGAAACCGGCGCCCCCGGGCCGGCCGCGGCTCCCATCGGCACGACCGTCGCGCGGCTCAACCGCATCCTGGGCACCGAGTTCTCAAACGCTGAAACGACCGCATGCCTCAAGAGCATCGCCCTCGACCTCAAGACCGAGGGCGATCATCTGTCCTTTATGGCTCCCTCGTGGCGGCACGACCTTCTCACCGCCAACGATCTCGCCGAGGAGGTCGCGCGCTTCTTGGGTTACGAGCACGTTCCCTATCGCATGGCGCCGATGTCCGCCAAGGCCGCGCGCCTGACCCCCGTGGAGACGCAGTCTCGACGCGCGCGCGCGCGGCTGGCCGGGCTCGGGCTATCCGAGGCCTACAACTACGATCTCCTCTCCGAAAAAGCGCTGGTCTCCTGCCGCTTGTCCGCGGAAGGCCAGCCGCGCGTGGCCAAGCCGCTCTCCGAGGACTGGGCCGTGCTGCGGCCCTCGCTGCTGCCCGGACTTCTCAAGAACGCTCAGTACAATCTTAGTCGGGGAGCGGACGCAGCGCGCTTCTTCGAGATCGGCAAGGTTTATGCTCGGCGCGCGCAGGAAGTCGATGAGGTCTGGCGCGCCGCCGGCGTTCTATTGGGTCCCGTGCTCGACGCCCGCTGGCAGCCGGCGCGTTCGCCGCGGGCGGGCTTTCACGACGCGAAGGCCGTTGTCGAGACTCTTTTAGAGAAGGCCGGAACCGTACGCTGGTCCAAGCCCGGCGAGCCCGGCGCCGGAAAGACTCCTTCAGATCCACTTTTTCACCCCGTCAATTCCCTGCGCGCCTTGATCAACGGCTCGCCGATCGCGACGGTGGGCTGGCTGCATCCCCGCGTGGCGCGTGCCTTCGACTTGGAACGCGAAGGCGCAGTGATCTTCGACGCCGACCTGGGCTGGCTCGCCGACCGCGAGGAGGCGCCCGTGCGTTTGCGCGGCTTCTCCGCCCTGCCCGTGTCCCGACGCGATTTGGCTCTGGTGGTGGATAAGACCATGCCGTATGAGAGAGTCGACAGCGTCGTGAGAAGCTGCGCTCTCGAGGCGCTGCAAGAGATCCTCCTTTTCGACGTTTATGAGGGCAAGGGCATCCCCGAGGACAAAAAAAGCCTGGCCGTTCGCCTGACCTTCGGCCGCTGCGACCGCACGCTCACCGACGCGGAGGTCAACGCGGCCGTGGAAACGATCACGGCCGCCCTCGACCGGGACCTCGGCGCGCGCCTGCGCGGCTAACCCATGCTCGGTCCCCTCCAAAGCCTCAAGCAGCTCGAAGTCCTAGTCAAGCAGGCCTCCGCGGCTTTGCAGAAGACAAGTGCTGAGAACCGGCAGATCAGGGACACCGCCCGCCGCCTGGACGCCGAAAATAAAAATCTAAAGGAAGAACTCAAGGAAGCACGCCTGACGCTGGCGCGGCATGAGCGGCTCAAGACGCGCTTGACGCGCTTGGCCGAGAAGCTCGCGAGGATCGATTGAACGAGAAAGTCGATGTCCAGATCGGCACGCGCCGCCTGACCGTGGAGATGGAGGGACTGACCCCCATCGAGATCAGCGCGCTGGCGCAGAAGGTCTCCGAACGCGTGGGCGACATGCAGAATCAGAACGCCAAAGTCGCCGACACCTCCAAGATTGCGCTGCTCGTCGCTCTCTCCTTTGCCGCCGAGCTGGACAAGGAGCGCTCCGCCCACGACATGACGCGGCGCATGCTAGAGAACACGGCCGAGTCCATGTCCCAGTCCCTGCGCGAGTCGCTTCAGGCCGGCGCCGATACAGCGTGAGCGAGCTTTTCGCGGCGCGCTCCGATACGCGGCCATTGGCCGCGCGCATGGCGCCGAGGACGCTCGATGAGTTCGCCGGGCAGGCCGCGCTTCTGGGCCCAGGGAAACTTCTGCGACGACTCGTGGAGAGCGGACGGTTTACTTCCGCCATTTTCTTCGGGCCTCCGGGCTGCGGAAAAACGGCGCTGGCAAGATATATCGCCGGTCACTCCAACGCCGAGGTCGTGGAGCTTAACGCTGTGACGGCGGGGGTCGCTGATATACGTAAAGCCGTTGAACAGGCTAAATACTCGGCCAACAGCCTAGGACGGCGGACTCTCCTGCTCGTCGATGAGATACACCACTTTAATAAAACGCAGCAGGACGCGCTGTTGCCGTCCGTGGAACGGGGCGAAGTTCTGTTGATAGGAATGACGACCGAGAACCCGGGGTTTTACGTCAACGCCGCGTTGAGATCGCGCGTTACCGCCTTTGAATTTTTTCCCGTGCCCGAGGAGGAACTGGGAAAAATACTTGACCACGCCGTCAACGACAAAGAAAGAGGAGTGGCGGCATTACGGGTCATTATGACGCCCCAGGCTAAGGCTCACTTAGTACGGCAGTCAGGCGGGGATGCGCGGCGTCTCCTCAACGCCCTGGAGATCGCCGCGCTGACGACGGCACAAGACGACAACGGAGACAGACGGGTGAACCTTGCGGTCGCCGAAGAATCCATACAAAAACGGCAAATACGATATGACAAGAAATCCGACGACCATTACGACCATATCTCCGCATTTATCAAATCCTTGCGCGGCTCCGACCCTGACGCCGCCTTATACTGGATGGCCAAGATGCTGGAGGCGGGCGAGGACCCGCGCTTTATCGCCCGCCGACTCTTAATCGCGGCGTCTGAAGATGTCGGCAACGCCGATTTTCGCGCCTTGCTTGTCGCCCAAGCGGCTTTTCAGGCCGTCGAAGTCCTGGGCATGCCTGAAGCCCGCATCACGCTCGCACAGGCCGCGACCTTTGTCGCCAGCGCGCCAAAGTCCAATGCCGCCTATCTCGCGATCAACAAAGCGACAGCCGAGGTGCGCACCGGTCCCGCCCGGGAGGTTCCCTTACATTTGCGCGACGCCAATATGGACGCCGAGAGCCGCGGCCACGGCAAGGGCTACAAATATCCGCACGATTTTCCCGGGCACTGGGCCGCCCAGGAGTACATGCCCAATCCTGTCCGATTCTACGAGCCGACCGATCAGGGCGACGAGAATCGCATAGCCGAGCGCCTCAAGTCGCTGCGCGAAATTAGGTAGGATCGAGGATTGAACATCCTCGTCGCCGAAGATACTCCTTCGTTGCGGGCGCTGATCCAACTGTGCCTCGATAGAGCCGGACATCGGGTCGATCTCGCCGAAAACGGCCGGGAAGCTCTCGACCGTTTCGTCGCCGGATCCTATGAAACCGTCATCCTCGACATTCAGATGCCGGTCATGGACGGACTCGAAGCCGTTGGGCGCATGCGCGAGTGGGAAAAGCAGAATGGCCGCGAGCCGGTCCGGATTCTGGCGCTCACCGCCAATACCGAGCGCGCCGATCTGCGCAAATGCATCGAGGCGGGATTTTCGGCCACTGTGCGCAAGCCCTTCGGCCGCGAGGATATCTTGGCCGCGGTCACGCCCGTCGTTTCTTCCCAAGACCGGATCACGGTCCAAGCCGACCCCGAGTTCGCCGATCTGATCCCGCTGTTTCTCGACAATTGCCGCAGCCATGCCGCGCAGATGAAAAAATCGTTGGACGCCGGAGATTATCCGGCCATCGCCGCCGTGAGCCATCAGATCATCGGCGCGGGCGCCAGCTACGGATTTAAACCCCTCAGCGAGGAAAGCCGCTTCATCGAAACGGCGGCCAAGAAAGGAGACGGCGCCGGTCTGCGAGAGCATCTCGAAGCCCTGTCCACCTATCTCCAGCGCTTGAACGTCGTCTATAACCATGACCGGGGATAAAAAACCCCTCATCGTGAGCGTTGAGGACGACGAGAGCATGCTTCTTCTCTTAGAGCGGATGTTGACCGTAGGCGGCTATGAGGTGAAACCCTTCGGCGACGGCGCCAAGGCACTGGAGTGGCTTAAGACCGGCCGCCCCGACCTGATCTTGACGGACGTGATGATGCCTAAGACCAGCGGATACGAGTTTTGCGCCCAACTTCAGGCCGATCCCGAGCTCGCGTTGATCCCCGTCATCTTCCTGACCGCCTTGGATACCGCGCAGGACAAGACCAAGGCCCTGGCCGCCGGAGCCGTCGACTATCTCACCAAGCCAGTCAATAAGAAGAATCTGCTCGAGGTCGTGGGACGCCACGTCCACACCAAGAGCCAATGGGCCGAACTCAAGGAAGGAATGGTCGCGGCGGCCTGGGCGCCGCACAATGAGGACCGCCTTCGCTTTGAGAAGCATCTTCGCGACACGCCGGGTTGGGATAAAGCCCTGAGCCCGGCTCAAATGTCGGAGCAAGGGGCGGCCTTCTGCGGCTTCACCTATCTGCCGCACATCAACCCTGAAACGATCCAACTCGGCGTCCTGCCCGCTCCCTTCTGCCGTTCCAACCGCGTGATCGCCATTGAGGACAAAGCCGGTCGGGCCTTCGTCGTCGACGATCCTTTCAACAAGGAACTATTCAATTTACTTGGACGCTACGACGCCGAGGGCGCGTCGCCGCGAATCTTGATCACCGAGCCGGCGAACATCACCATGCTTCTCAAGCGTCCGGATAGGGAAGGCATTAAGACGCGACTGGGCGCTGATTTGGAGCATGTGTCCCTCGCCGAGATCGCGGTCAACATACTGGAGACCGCGGTCTACGAGCGCGCCAGCGACATTCACATCGAGCCCAAGAACGATCAGACCTTAGTCCGCTTCCGCATCGACGGCGACATGCGGGAGGTTTATACCCTGAAGCCGCAAACGGGGCTGCAGTTGATTACGCGCTTCAAGGCCCAGGGAGAGTTGGACATTGCCGAGCGCCGCAAGCCTCAGGACGGATCGATGGAGATGCTCATCGACGGCCGCGACTTCATCTTGCGGCTGGCCACTACCTGCACTCCGGCGGGGGAGAGCTTGATTCTGCGCCTGCTCGAGCCCTGGGCCAAGCCCAAGCCGCTCGAGGAGTTGGGCATGTCCGCGCAGCAGGTCCAGCATATGATCGACTTCGCCCACCGCAATCATGGGCTAATCATCATCGCCGGGCCCACGGGCTCGGGCAAGACCACTACCATCTACAGCCTCCTTCAGCACATCGACTGCAAGACGCGCAGTCTCATCTCAGTCGAAGACCCGGTCGAGTACCGCATCCCCAGCGCCAACCAGCAGCAGGTAGACGAAAGGGCCGGCCTGACTTTCGAGGCTCTGCTCAAATCCTCGCTGCGCCAGGACCCCGACATCCTTTTCCTGGGCGAGATGCGCGACCCTTTCTCCGCCAAGATGGCGATCGACTTCGCCAGCACCGGCCATCTCACCATCAGCTCCGTCCACACTACCAACGCGACCACGGCGATCTTCCGCCTGGAGCGCATCGGGATCACGCGCGGGGCCATGGCCGACAGCATCTTGGGCGTGATCGCGCAGAAGCTGCTCAAGCGCCTGTGCCCTCACTGCAAAAAAATTGGGCCGATCACCAAAGAAGAAACCGCGCTGTTCTCGGCCTTCACCGATGACGTCCCCGCTCAAGTCGCGCGTCCGGTCGGATGTCCGAAATGCGGCGGAAGCGGATACTTCGGCCGAGAGGGCGTTTATGAGATCGTGAAGTTCTACCCGGAGATCTCGGACATGATCCGGCGCAACGTGCCGATCTCGGAGATCCGAGACTTCGCGCGCCAGCGCGGCGACATCCTCGTCACCGACCACGCCATCGAGAAAGTGCGTCAGCTGATCTTTTCGCCGCAAAACGTCTACGACAACATCCTGCTCGAGGAAGCGGAGTATCGACGGCGCCCCGGCGCCAAGCCCTCGGCCGACGCCCACGTCCCGTCGCCGGCGATCGTCCAAGCCGCTTCCGTCGGCGCCGCGAAGCTTCTCATCGCCGAGGACGACGCCCCCACCCGCGCCTTGCTCGAGCGCATCTTGGGAAATCAGGGCTATGCCGTAACTCTCGCCG
Organism: Elusimicrobiota bacterium; assembly: GCA_043783505.1. Taxonomy (GTDB): domain Bacteria; phylum Elusimicrobiota; class Elusimicrobia; order UBA1565; family UBA9628; genus GWA2-66-18. The sequence continues at coordinate 622 of JAYVZL010000345.1, read as the reverse complement.
CCGACGGCGTCGAGGCCCTCAAACAGCTGTCGGGCCAACGCTTCGACCTGATCCTGACCGACCTCAACATGCCCAATCTCGGAGGGCTGAAGCTGATGGAGCTGAAGGCCCAAAAGGGCATAGACACTCCGGTCATCTTCTTCACCGCCTCCGCCGACGCCGAAGCCGACGCGCTCGAGCACGGAGCCGCGGACTATATCAAGAAACCCGTGGTCAAAGAGGTCCTCCTCGCCCGAGTCCGGCATGTCTTGGAAAAGCGGAAGCTCTCATGAAAAATTTATTCGCCGGCACGCTGATCGCCGGCCTGATCTTCGCTTTTTGCAGCGCCCGCAGCACCGGAGCCTGTCTCGCGGCCGGCGCGCTCGCGACTTATCTGCTGATGCAGCTCGGGCCGCGCTCCATCGTGGAAAAAATCGGCGCCTTGATGACGGTCGCCCTCATCGCCTGGCTCGCCGGGCCGCGCGCCGCGACACGCGGAGACAGCCTGTTCGGCTACCTCTTCTGCTGGGCGCTGGCCTCGACCGCGCTCGCGTTCTATCTGCACCCGCGCACGGAGTAAGACTTGGAATCCGTCCGCCGCGTGTTCACGGTCGCCGAGCTCAACGCGCAAGTCCACGAGCTT
>JAYVZL010000344.1:0-19001 GCA_043783505.1 Elusimicrobiota bacterium | reverse complement strand
CCCCGTCGGCGGCCTTGGCTAACCTTCTCGGCCACTTGGCGGAGCCGGTGCCTCAAGGCGTCTTCAGGGACATCGAACGGCCCACGCTGCACGAGTTGATGGGCGCCCAGATCGACCAGGCCAAGACCGCGTCGCCGGCCGACCTCCAAAAACTGCTGAAGGGCCCCGAGACCTGGACCGTCGCGGCCTAAGGAAAGACCATGAAACTTCTCGAGTGCGACGGCAAAGACATCCTCAAGGCGCGGGGCATCCCGGTTCCGCAGTTCGGCGGCCTCGTGACGAAGCCCGCCCAAGTCGCCGCCGCTCTTAAGCGCGCGGGCAAGGCGCCCTGGGTGCTGAAGGCCCAAGTGTTGGCCGGCGGACGCGGCAAGGCCGGGGGCATCAAGCTCGCCAAGACTCCGAAGGAAGCCTTGGCGCTGGCCAAGTCGATGATCGGCATGAACCTCATCACCCATCAGACTCATGGCGAGTCGATCAAGGTCAAGCAGCTGCTCATCGAGGGCGGCGTCAAGATCGATCGCGAGATCTATTTTTCCGTGGTTATGGACCGCAAGAACGCGGGTCCGGCGATCATCGCCTCGGCTCAGGGCGGCGTGGAGATCGAAGGCCTTGCCGTCGAACATCCCGAATCCATCATCCGCATGCCTATCGATCCGAACGTGGGCTTGCGCGATTTCGCGGCCCGGCGGCTGGCGTTCACGCTGAACGTGCCTCCGACCCATACGGCCGAGTTCTGCCGCGTGATCAAGGCCTTGGTCAAGGCTTTCATCGATCTCGACTGCTCGATGCTCGAGATCAACCCCTTGATCCTGACCCCCACCGGGGTGATGGCGCTCGACGCCAAGATCATCACCGACGACAGCGCCGCTTTCCGGCAGCCGGCGTTCGCCAAGATGAAGGATCATGAGGCCACCGCGCTCGAGCTCGAGGCGAAAGCGGCCGACATCTCCTACGTCGGTCTCGACGGAAATATCGGCTGCATGGTCAACGGCGCCGGTCTCGCGATGGGCACGATGGACACGATAGCACTCGCCGGCGGCAGCCCGGCCAATTTCCTCGACGTCGGAGGCGGGGCCAATGAGGAGCGGGTCACGCGCGCGCTCAAGATCATCATGAAGGACAAGAAGGTCAAGGCGATCCTGATCAACATCTTCGGCGGCATCGTCAAATGCGACATGATCGCGGCCGGCGTGGTGGGTGCGCTCAAGAAGATCAAGCTCAAGGTGCCTCTCGTCGTGCGGCTGCAGGGCACGAACGTCGAGGCGGGCAAGGACATCCTGGCCAAGTCCGGCATCTCGATCATCCAAGCCGACGATCTTTGGACGGCGGCGCAGAAAGCGGTGGAGGCGGCGAAATAAAATGTCCATCATCCTCGACAAAGACTCGAAGATCGTCGTGCAGGGCTTCACCGGCTCCCAGGGCACCTTCCACTCCAAGCAGTGCATCGAGTACGGGACGCAGATCGTCGCCGGCGTCACCCCCGGGCGCGGCGGTCAGACGCACCTCGACCGGCCCGTGTTCAACACGGTCCACGACGCGGTGCGCAACACGGGCGCGTTCGTCTCCCTGATCTTCGTGCCGGCCCCGTACGCCGCCGACTCGATCATGGAGGCAGTCGACGCGGGCTGCTCCGTGATCCTCTGCATCACCGAGGGCATCCCGGTCATGGACATGGCCAAGGTCAAGCGTTACATCACCCAGCAGGAACGCTCCGGCCGCGAGTTGACACTCATCGGGCCGAACTGCCCCGGTGTGATCACGCCCGGCCAGTGCAAGGCCGGCATCATGCCCGGCTTCATCCACAAGGCCGGCCGGATCGGCGTGGTGTCGCGCTCCGGAACGCTGACTTATGAGGCCGTCGACCAGCTCACCAAGCGCGGCTTCGGCCAGTCCACCGTCGTGGGCATCGGCGGCGACCCGATCGCGGGCTCGAATTTCACCGACATCCTCGCCAAGTTCGAAGAGGACGAGGACACCGAGGCCGTGGTCATGATCGGCGAGATCGGCGGGTCGGCCGAGGAGGACGCGGCGCGCTTCTTCAAGGACAAGATGTCCAAGCCCGTGTTCGGCTTTATCGCGGGAAAATCCGCCCCGGAAGGCCGCCGCATGGGCCACGCGGGTGCGATCATCGAGGGCGGCAGCGGCACGCACGCCTCGAAGATCAAGGCTCTGCGCGACGCGGGCATCACGGTCGTGGAGAACCTCTCCGAGATCGGCGACGCCGTCGCCAAGTCGCGAAGACCGCTCGCGGCGTAGATATTCGGACGATATCGGCCGCCGTAGGCGTTCGGCAGAGGGTGACGGCCGAATTTTTCTGTGAAGTTTAGAGAAGCCGGACTTCGCGTCGCTTTGCTGTGTGGGGTCCTCATCTCGGGCTCGGTGGTTGCAACAGAGGAGGCGGCTGGCCCGCTTGAGGATCATCCCGAGTGGCTGACCTGTGTTTCCTCATCCGAATGTGCTTCCCTTAAATTGGGTTGCTACTATTGGCAGCCAATCAATAGGAAATACAGCACAAGCCTAGCCGTCCCAGGTTGTTTGAAATCAAATTCTCCCGGTCCTCAACCGACAGCCAGTTGCGTGGATCACCGCTGCGTCAATGATCCCTATACCGTCGGCGATTGGAACGATTTGGAGTTCTATCAGAAAAACCAACTGGTGGCTATTCGCGTGGAGGAATGTCAGCGAGCGGCCGGCCTCCCTTACAATTCGGCAGAGAATGCCTCCTGGACAATCCGGTACGTGACAATGCTGGACAAATCCATACGCGCGCGCCAATTCCCGGGGAAAGAAACAGTGGCCACGGCGGCCAAAGCAGTTGTTCCGTGCGAGCCCCTTGTTGCTTGGGAAAAAAGCCAGGAGAAATGGAGGGCAATTCAAGAAAAGAGCCGGTCCGTCCGTAGCGTGGTCGTAGAACAGGTTCGGCCCGCATATCCCCTGGACGACCTATACCCGACGCTCATCCGATTTTCTAAGGCTTTCCAGCATTGCGGGCAGGATTCATCGGGGGCAAGCGTCGTTTTTTCCGGAGAAATGAATGCCGATTTCACGATCAATCCGAATGGGACCATCGACCCCGATTTGGTCAAATCGACCTATCCCGCGGTCGCATACATGCGTCCCTATTTGAATTGCGTGACTACTGCCTTTAATCAATTGACGTTCGCAGCATCGATGGGTGGGCATCAGGTCCATGTTAATGCGTTGATTAAGGTCCAATCCGCCCAGCCTTAAGCCCTGGGGATTGTTTCTCGGCGCGCGCGAGAGCTTTCGACCGTCGGAATTATTCTTTATGCGGCTGCGCTGGAATTTCGCGCAAAGTGTCGACGAGTTTCTCGGCCGAGACTGGCTTCTCGAAGAAAGCCGCCACGTTCGGCCGCTGGACGATGGCGGCTCGGGCGGCGTCGTCCGTGTCGCGGGCAGTGGCGACGATAAGCGGGATCAGCCTCGTTTCGCCGAGTGTCTGCAGCTCGTAGAGCAGCTCGACCCCTCCGTATTTCGGAAGCATCAGATCGAGGATCACGACGTCGGGCTTGGAATCACGCATTTTCTGGATCGCCATGAGTCCGTCGGTCGCCGTGAGGACGCTAAATCCCGCTTCCCGGACGACGTGCTCGAAATACTCGAGCATCTCGGGATCGTCCTCGACGATCAGGACTGTGCGGCCGACTCTGCGCGACGGGTCCGGGGCTGGCATGGCGATGATTATAGCGGCTGGATCAAAAAAAGAAAAGCCCCCATCGCCGGAGGGCTTTTGGCTATCCTCATGCAATCCCTTGAAATGCAGGCATTGTTAGCCTATACTGTAGGCATGATAAAAAAACATTGCGTCCAATACACGATCCGTGATATTCCTGCGACCGTGAACGATGCGCTCCAGCAAAAAGCGAGGCGATCGGGAAAAAGCCTGAACTCGATCGCTCGTGATGCGCTGACTAAGGAGGCGGGCTTAGAGGGACAAGCGCGCTTGCATCACGATCTTGACTCTTTTTTTGGCTCCTGGATCGAAGATCCGGCGGTCGACAAGGCGCTGGCGGATCAGCGCAAGATCGATAAGAACCTCTGGCGATGAGAATCGCCCTCGATACGAACGCTTACAGCGAGGCGGCGCGCGGCGCCGACCAGGCGGCGGACATTTTAAGAGTCGCCGACGAAATCCTTCTGCCGTTCGTCGTGTTGGCGGAATTGCGGGCGGGATTTTCCGCCGGGACGCTTGGGCAGAAGAACGAGGCTAGACTGACAGAATTCTTGAACTCTCCCCGCGTCCATGCATTGTTCGCCGATGAGCAGACGACCCATCATTATGCCCGGATATTCGCCTACCTGAGAACACAGGGCAAACCGATCCCGACCAACGATCTGTGGATCGCCGCCCTCGCCATTCAGCATGATCTGATTCTTTTTTCTAAAGACAAGCATTTCAATAATATTCCACAGGTCGTCCGCATTCCGAGGTAAAAGGCAAGGCCTGGCGCCGCCGGGGTCGCCGAACTATACTTCCGTATGCCCAAGGCGATCGCCTTTCTGGCCTTTGTTTTTATGTTCGGGACCTCCGCGCGGGCCATCGAGGACGGTCGAACAGAAATCGACTATGAAATGCCATCGCAGGTCCGTCTTGATGAGATGCAGGCGCTCCTGCAAAGGTTCGTCAATGAGACGTACCATGTGTCGTTTCGCCTTTTTGCGTATTCTTCCGATTTCAACCACGGACATTTCTTATACGACGAAAAGCTCCCAACGAGCCGCAAACCATTCGCAGTCCTGTGGCATACTCAGGAGCGGGGGTCGTGCGTCGGAATGTCGTTTCAATTCGACCCTTCCTCCCGCAATTGGATCCAGTGGCTTGATCCGACGCGGCCTTTAGAAAACGCCAGAAAATACAAGCGGCATGCGTATCCCGACACGCCGATGTGGCGTAAATTCGTCGAGAGGGATCTTCCCGACGCGGAGGACTGCAGCACTATCCATCCCGAGATGCTCGACCCTGAGCTTGTGGGGCATCCGGTCGCGGCCGAGTCGCAATGGAAGTTTGTTCAAAAGAATTGCGAGGAGTTTTGGGCCGACCGGATCGAAATCCTACTGCCTCCCAACGGCGATCGGATTTGCTTGGAAATCAAAAAACACGGCGACGACTAGGAGCTTTACTCGGACGTTTGACGGTGCGTGCGCGGAGAGGATATACTGCGCGTATGTTCGAGAGCGCGGAAGTCGGCCGCTCGGTCGACAAAAACGAGTACAAGAAGCGCGTGCAGTCTCTGCGCACGAGCCTTCTGAAGGCCCAGCACGCGCTGGCCGGCACTCCTCTGCGCCTCGTGGTCCTCGTGGGCGGCGTCGAGGGCGGAGGCAAGACCGAGGTCGCGCGCCGCTTCCTCGATTGGATGGACCCGCGCGGCTTGAACGTCGAAGATTATGGCGACTTCTCCGACGAGGAGGACGAGCGGCCCGAGTACTGGCGCTATTGGCGCACTTTGCCCGCGGCGGGACATGGCTCCGTGCTCGTCGGCTCTTGGTACACCCGGCCAATCGTCCAACGCGCCTTCAAGAAGCTCGATTCCGGAGACTTCGACCAAGCGCTCGACCGCGCCGTGGCTTTCGAGTCCATGCTGACCCGGGAGAACACCGTGCTCGTCAAGATTTGGCTTCATCTTTCGAAAAAAGAGCAGAAACGTCGCTTCAAGGAGCTCGAGTCCGACAAAGACACCGCCTGGCGGGTGACGAAACGGGACTGGGAGTTCGCCAAGAAATATGACCGGTTCCGGGAGACGTGCGAGCGGGCGCTGAGCAAGACGAGCACGAGCGCCGCGCCCTGGAAGGTGATCGAGGCGGCCGACAGTCGCTACCGCGATCTGGCCGCGGGCGCGGCGGTGCTCGCCGCTCTTGAAGACGCGCTCAAACATCCCGCGACGCCGGCACCTAAAACCGCCCCGAAACGGGCGAAGCCCCCGAAAGTCTCCATCCTCAGCCGCCTCGACTTGTCCAAGCGGCTCGAAGGGGACTATTCGAAAAAGTTCGCGAAGCAGCAGACGCGCGTGGCCCTGCTCTCGCGCCGGCTGCGCAAGGAAGGGCGATCTCTGATTTGCGCCTTCGAGGGCGTGGACGCCGCGGGCAAGGGCGGCGCGGTCCGCCGCCTCTTGAGCGCCATCGACGTGCGCAACGCGCGCGTCATGGCCGTGGCCGCTCCGACCGACGAGGAGCGCGCGCATCCGTACCTGTGGCGCTTCTGGCGCAACCTGCCTCGCCTCGGCCGCGCGACGATCTACGACCGCAGCTGGTACGGACGCGTGCTCGTCGAGCGCGTCGAGGGCTTCTGCGCGCCGGAGGATTGGAAGCGCGCCTACGGGGAGATAGACGCGTTCGAGGAAGAGCTGACCGAGTCGGGCGTCATCGTCTGCAAATTTTGGCTTCAGATCTCCCGGGAAGAACAGCTGCGGCGGTTCAAGGACCGGGTCAAAACGCCCTTCAAGCAGTATAAGATCACCGAGGACGACTGGCGCAATCGCGGCAAGTGGGATGCTTACCAGGCCGCGGCCGTGGACATGATCGCCAAGACGAGCACGCCCGACGCGCCCTGGACGCTCATCGAGGCCGAGGACAAGCGCTGGGCGCGCCTGAAGGTCATGAAAACCGTGGCCGATCGGCTCGAGTCGGAGCTGGGCTGAGAGTTTCTACCGGCCCTTGAGGTATTTGAGGACCTCGGGGTTGTTCTCGGCCCCGGGCGGCAGATTCTTGAGGATGTCTTCTTGGCCGCCGGCGGGCTTAGGCGAGCCTTTCTTGAAGCTGTTGAAGGTCTTGACGCCCTGGAGTTTCGGCTTGTTGAACGATTTCTTTCCTTTGACGGAGGCCTTGGACTGAACAGGCGCGGGGGACTCGGCGCTCTTTTCCGGCGCCGCGATCTTGGGCGTTTCCGCCGTATCGTCCTTGAAATACTCCCCGCTGCCCTTGACGAAGTTAAGCGATGAATTTTCCTTATCCCGGGAGGCCGCGCGCGCCGGTTTAGCGGCCGGGATGGCCGCTGGGATGCCCGTCACGGGGACGGCTTGAGTGACGCCGATCTTTGGCTCTCCGGCTTCGCGCCTATCGAACATGACGGTGTTGCTCGGCGGGTGCGCGCTTCGGGATTCGCTCGCGCGGATGTAAAAAAGGCCTAAAAGGGGCAAAAGAAGGGAAGCGCCGGCGCCGGCCAGCAGCCAAACGGTGCGTTTATTGCGGGATTCCAGGGCTTCCTGATCGGAATTCGACATGACCTTCGAAGTGTATCAGGGCCGGCGGGTCTTGTCCAGACCTCGAACCCGTGTGCGATTCATAGCCTTACTGCTTTTTATCTTGACTTCTGAGCTCTCCGGGGCCACACTGTCTTGATGATCAGGCCGCGCCGAACTTCAGGCTCCAACCTCCTATTGACGACGTGGTTTGCCTTCACGGCATTGGCCGCGCTCGCGCAGACTCCTTCCACGAAGCCCTTCTTGGTGTTTGAGGCGATGGATTATTTCAACAAACCGGACTGCTCCGTGTATGGGATTGTGCCCATCTCATTGATCTATCCCGACCGCTTTGGCCCCCCCAACTGGTACAACCATGCCAATGGTCCTCTGCCGGATATGGCGTCGGTGCAAGCCGTGGCGCGAGAGGCGCAATTGAAAGGATATCCGGTTTCCCTGGATATCGAGCACTGGGAGCTCCAGGGCACAACCACGACAGTCCAGAGCAGCCTGACGAAGTACATGACCGTCCTTCAATGGTTCCAAGCCGCGGCGCCGGGCCTTCCTGTGGGGTATTATGGGCCGCCCCCTATCATCGACTATGGGCGCGCGCTCCGAACTCCGTCTGATCCGTTGTATCTGTCTTGGATGGCGGAGAACGATCAAATCCTTCCTCTCGCCAATAGGGTGAATCTTCTATTTCCCTCGATCTATACGTTTTCTGCCGACCAAGTTAAATGGAAGAAATATGCGATCGCCCAGGTATCGGAGGCGCGGAGATTAGCGCCCGGGAAGCCTGTCTATGTGTATCTGTGGCCGCAGTACCATGAATCAGCGACGCCTGTTTCTTTAGTGCACACCTACTTGCCCGCGGATTATTGGCTGCTTCAGCTGGAAACAGCCAGGCAATACGCCGATGGCATCGTGCTATGGGGCAATGCGTCGCCATGGGTTGATAATTTGCCGTGGTGGCAAGTCATGAAGGACTTCATGAAGAGCCTAAACCCAGCGCCGTCGCCTCCAAAGGGGTTGAAAACACGTTGACGCGGGGGTCTTGGCCGGAGCGGGCGGGGGTGAGGAGATCGCCGGCGCCGGAGCGGGCGCTGCGGCCTCTTGGGGTAAAAAAGACCTAAAAGAGGCAGAAGAAGCGAGGCGCCGGCGGTCCCCAGCCGCCAAATAGTGCGTTTATGGCGTTCTCCCAGCGCCTCTTGGTCGGGATCGCCTTGAGGTTTTGTCCAAACCTCGAACTGTGACTCAATTGCGGTTGCAAGAACCCTATAGTAAGAAAGCTCATTTTGTGGGTCTTGACAATGGACATAATTCCGTTACACTCATCAGGTAGCATCCTGTTGACGCTGCCGGGCCGATTAGGGATCAGGGGGTTGGAGATCCATGGGCCGGTCCGGGGCTGTCGGCGTTAACGGGCGATAACGGCAAACCCATCGCAAGGTGGGGGCGCAAAGCCATGACTCCCGTTGCAGTAGGGAGCGTCAGGCTACCGAATAGTGATGCCCGCTAAAATTGCGAGGGGCTTGGCCCCTGTGCGCCGCCAGCGCGCGTCGGTGCTTGCACAGACCGTGACGCGCGCGCGCGTTTATATAGCGCTCGCGCTGTTGATCCCCGCTTCAGCCTTCGCCCAGACCGGCGGCCAGCCGGGAGCGTTCTTGAGCTACGGCATCGGCGGACGGGCCCTGGCCATGGGCGGCGCCTACTATGGCATCTCAGACGACGCGACCGCCGCCTACTGGAACCCCGCCGGCCTGGCCCAACTCCAGCGCAAAGAGGTCACCACGATGCAGGCGACCCTCTTCCAGCAGACTAAGCTCACCTACTTCAGCTACGCGTACCCGACCAAGGGCGGCTCCACCTTCGCGTTGAGCATGACCCAACTCGCGAACACCGGCTTTGAGCAGGTCGACGTGGTCATCAATCCGAACACCAACGAGCCCAAGAGCATCACCGCCGGCGGCTCCTTCAACGACTCGCAGCAGGCCATGTCCCTGTCTTGGGGCAAGGGCGTGACCGAGAGCGTGCTCTTCGGCATGAGCGTCAAGCAGGTCACGCGAAAGCTCGGGGGCTCCTCGGACAATTTCAAGACCCTCGATATCGGCGGGATGAAGACGATGGGCGCGGCCTACCGGCTGGGCTTCGGCATGCAGAACGTCTTCGCCCAGCGCACCGGCGACACCGACGACAAGCTTCCGGTGGTCATCAAGCTCGGCAACTCCCTGCGGCTGTTCAAGGAGCGCCTGACCTTGGCGGCCGATATCAATAAGGTTCTCAACGGCGACACGGACATGCGCTTCGGCGGCGAATACTGGATCTCGCGCTGGTTCGCCTTCCGCTTCGGCCTGCTCGGACTGCCCAAGATCCAGGAGACCGACTTCGGCTTCGGCCTCAACTTCCGGAGCTTCGGCTTGGACGTCGCGCAGGGCATCCACGATCTCGGCTCTTCCACGCGTTTTTCGGTCACCTTCCGCTTCGGCCAGTCGCGCTCCGACCGCTCCACCGGCCAGGTCAAGAACTTCGTCAAGCAGGGCATGGAGGCCTTCCAGGAGGGCAACTTCGCGCTCGCGGCCCAGAAGTTCAACCAGGCCCAGGACGCGGCCCCGGGCAACAAGCAGGTCGCCACCATGATCGGCCGCCTCAACAACGTGACCGGCTTCGTGCCCCAGGCGACGGGCGGCGAGGAGTACGTCTCCTTCATCCGCCGGGGTGCTATCGCCTACGTCGATGGGCGCGATCTGAAGGTCTCAGTCAACGCCCTGCGCTACGCCTTCAACAAGAACCCGCGCGACGAGAAGCTTCTGGGCCTGCTGAACATGGTGGAGCGCGAAGCCAACGTGGCCGACCCGACGCGCCGTCTCGATGGGCCGGAACAGTTCACTTTCATAGACCAGAAGGTCTTCGACGCTCGCCAGTCGATCTACGACGGCAAGTATGACGCCGCCGTGCGCCGTTCCCAGGACGTCCTCGACCTCGAGCCCAACAACGTGACCGCGCTCGAGATCATGGGCTCGGCCTTCTTCTTGATGGAGCAGAAGGACAAGGCGGTCGCGGTCTGGCGTCGCGTGCTGGAGATCGACCCCAACAACAAGTCCGTCCGCGAGTTCCTCCAATCTATACGCCAGTAAACGCCGTTGCCGTGGTTGTCTATATGAAAAAGACCAGGATTTCTTGTCTTGAATTTGTAACAGGATCGCCCTACACTTATATAGGAATGCGGATGTCCATATTCGCGGCAACAATCGTCGCGCTGTCATCGGCCCTCGGGCCGGCGTCGGCCGGCGTTGTTTCGCCCGATCTGGGTCTGCTGCAGGAGCAGAGCCGCATCAAGATCGAGTCGGAGACCAAGATCCAGCGCGACGTGCTCGACCCCATCCTGGGCAAGGGCAAGGCGGCGAATTTCGTCGACGTGGAGATGGAGGTCAAGATCGAGAGCGAGGAGTCCACGCGCTCGGGCATGGGCGTGTCCGAAAAATACAAGGAGAAGGCGCCCGCCCCGCGGGGCGGCATGCAGACCACATTCGTGTTGCCCGGCATCCCCAAGCCCAAGACCATCACCCAGGGCCCGGAGACTCCGGAGCGTCCGGAGCAGTCCCAGGCCCAGCAGGCCCAGCAGATGAAGGGCGTTCAGGAGGAGCGCTTCGCGGTTAAGCCCGTGTTCAAGCGCTTGATGGTGACCGTGATCCACGATGACACGGTGCTCGACCCGCAAAAGGACAAAGCGCGCGTGCAGTTGGTGCGCGACCGCATCGTCGACGCGATGGGACAGTACAAGCTGGCCGCCGATCAGGTTGCTTTCCGTCCCACGAAGTTCGACAAGCCGGCACTTGTGGATTGGCGCGAGGACTTCAAGAAGCCCTCGGTGTACCTGCCCCTGCTTTACGCCCTGCTGTTTTTGCTGTTCCTGTCGTTCCTGTTCGGGCCGCTGGCGCGCTTCTTTAAGCAATACGTGGCCGCGCTCAAGGAGAAGCCGGCGGCCGAGGTGAACGTCGAGTCCAAGATCGAGCAGCCCGATGACCAGGGCAAGGGAGACGATCCCTTCTCGAAGGGAGAACTTGACATCATGCTCGGCCGCAAGCAGCCGGAGCCGCCGCCGCCTGTGCCCGAGGAGGAGGATGAGATGAAGAAGTTCGAGCCGTTCATGTACATCACGGATGAAAATTTCAAACGTTTGGCGAACCTATTTCTGGTCCGCTCCGACGAGGCGTGGCTGGTGGCCGTGGTCCTCAGCTACCTCAAGCCGGAGATCGCGCGCGCGACGTTGACTCTGCTGCCTATCGAACTCCAGGCCAAGATCGCCATCGAGGCCCTCAAGATCCGCCAGGTCACTCGAGAGCAGCTCATGGCCATCGACGCCGACATCAAGGAGTCGGTGGATTTCGTCGTCGGCGGCATGGAGCGCCTGACCCAGATGCTCGATGAGGCCGACACGCTCACGCGCGCTAATATTCTGTCCTATCTAAAGAACGAGAAGCCCGACGTCTATGATCGCGTGCGCAAGTTCATCTTGACCTTCGACGACGTCATCACCTTCCCCGACCGCGACATGCAGACCGTCGTTCGCGAGCTCAAGACCGAGGCCATGGCCAAAGCCCTACAGGGGGCGTCGCCCGAGGTGGTCAATAAATTCCTGGGCAACATGTCGGCGGGCGCGGCCTCGCTGCTCAAGGAGTCCATCGAGTACGCGACCGGCCTGACCCCGTCTCAGATCGAGGAGGAGCGCTCCAAGATCATGGACGTGGTGAAGGTCCTGGAAAAAGAGGGCAAGATCAACGTCCGCCAGAATCGCGGCGACGCCATGTCGGGCTTCCACGAGGAAGTGGCCAGCGAGCGCGGAGAGAAGTACGCGCCACGCACGCGCGCGGCCGAGCAGGCCGTGGCCAACCTGCTCGGGGCCGGAGGCGGCCCTTCCGGCGGATCGCCGGCGCCCGTCGCCGCGCCCGCCGAGAATGCAGCGGCGGCGGAGCCCTATTTGAACGCCGGCATACAGTTCCACGATACCGGCCGCTTTCAGGAGGCGGCTCAGTACCTCGAGTACGCCTTGTCTCAAGACGGCTCGCTGTGGCGGGCTCGGCAGTACCTGGGCAACTGTTACGTGCAGTTGGGCCGGTCCCGCGAGTCGATCCCTCTTTTCGAGGCTGTGCTGGCCGTCAATCCGGACCCGGGCCTGAAGCAGTGGCTAGACGGGCTGAAGGCGCAGGCTTAGGCCGACTACCTTAAGGAGAGAACGATATGGCGCTTGATGATAAGTTCCCGCCGCCGCCCCCGTTGCCCCCGGGCCGAAGCGGCGCCCCCACGCCGCCGCCGCTGCCGTCCGCGGGCGGCCGGCCCTCAGCTCCTCCGCCTTTGCCCGGGGGCGGGATGTCGGGCCTGCCGCCGATGCCCGGATTGCCTTCAAAATCCGGCGGCCCTTCGATGCCCCCTCTGCCCGGTATGGGTGGTTCGATGCCGCCCTCGGCTCCGTCCTATCCAGGTGCCTCCACCGACCGCGACCACGCCCGGCAGCGCGAGGAGAAGATCGATAATTTAAAGGAGAAGTTCGAGGAGAAGCTCGAGCTTCTCGAGAAGAAGCTTTCCGAGGAGCGCGAGAAATCGCTGCTGATGCAGCTGCGCAGCCAAGAGGAGACGGTGACCGCCGCCAAGGTCGAGGCCTCGCTCAAGGAGATGCAGGACAAGCTGCGCCGCGACCGGCGCGACCAGGACAGCGAGGAGTCCAAGCTCAAGCTGGAGCGCCGAGCTCAGGAACTCGAGGCGCGCCTGGCTCAGGAGCGCGAGACGTGGGTGAGTACGCTTAAGAGCCAGCTCTCCGCGCGCGAGACCCAGGATAAGGAGGTCGAGACTCACTTCGCGCTGCGCCTGCAGGAGATGGAGCGGCGATGGCTCGAGGAGAAGGCGCAGTGGCAGAAGTCCGCGCTGGCCAAGGACGAGGAGGTCCGCACCCTGAGGGCTCTGGCCGAGAAGCTCAAGGGCGCCGATCTAGAGCTGTCCCGGCACATCGGCGAGCGCAAGCTCCTCGACGAGCGGCTGGCCTCTGCCCTGCAGGATCGCGCGGAACTTTCGGCGCGCATGCAGTCGGCGGCCGAGCGCGAGAAAGAGGCGATCCAACTGCGCGCCGATCTTCAGCTCGCGCGCCAGCAAGGGGCGCTCATTCAGGAGCGCTTGGAGCGCGACATGGCCTCCCTGCGGCAGAGCTCGCGGGAGCGCGAGGAGCGCCTGCAGGCCGACATGGAGCGTCTACATCGCGACATGGCGTCGATCAAGGAGCGGCTCTCGGTGGAGCATGAGGCCGAACTGCGCCGCGCAAAGATCGAGCATGAGACCGATCTGATCAAGCATAAGGACGCCGCAGAGAAGGCGTTGTCGGAGCTTCAGCGCCTGCGCGGAGTCACCGGCGCCCTCGAACGTCAGGCCGCGACGGCGCGAGCGCAGCTCGACGTCCTGCGCCGCTCCGCCGCCGACTGGGAGAAGACTCAAGAGCGCTATAAGGCTGAATTCGTCGTGCTTCAGCGCAAGTGGGTCGAGCGAGAGAAGGAAGTCCGCGCCGAAGCCGTCGCGCAGTCGCTGCAGCTCGTCGAGTCGGAAAAGATGCGCCTGCGCATTCAGGCTCAAGACGAGCTCAACACGCGCGCGGGTAAGATCGCCGATCAGCTCCGCCAGGAAAACGAGTCCGAGCAGAAGCGGCTGGAGGCCAGGCTGCGCGCCGAGCTTGAGCGCGAGCTCGCCGAGCGGCGAACGGCCTTGCAGGCGGAAGTCGAGGCGGGACGCGCGCAGGCCGATCAGGAGATCAGCCGCCTGCGCCGCGAGCTGCAGCAGAAGGACTCCGCCTGGGGCGAACGCCTGCTCGCCAAGGAGTCGGATGTCCTGGCTCAGCGCTCTCGCGCCGATGAGATGGCCGGCCGCCTGTCGCGCGAGGAGGAGCTTCGCAACGCGGCGGCGCGCGAGCGCCTGGAGATGGAGAAGCGCGTGGAAGCCTTGCGCGACCAAGTGAGCGGGCAGCAGGTCGCGCTGCGCGAGCAGCAGGATCGCTTAAGCGCAGTCGAGGCGGAGAAGGCGCGCCTGGTTCGCGAGAAGACCGAGCTTGAACGCCTGGCGACCGCCCAGGCCGCGCAGGCGAAGGGCAACCAAGAGGCGCTGGAAGCCTCGCGCCAGCAGTTGACGCGGGAAGCGCAGAACACCCAGATGGTGGAAAAGGCCCTCATCGACCAAAAAACAGAGCTCGTCAGGGTCATGGCCGAGCTCGAGACTCTGCGGCGGAAGGGGAACTCGTGATCGTCCTGCACAAGCTCAACGGGCTTGAAGTCGTGGTCAACGCCGAGCTCATCGAGACGCTCGAGCCCGGCCCGCAAACCTTGGTCCATCTCGCCACGGGCAATAAGATCACGGTTCAAGAAAGGACTGACGAGGTGATCGCTAAAGTGTTGGAATACAGGAAGACCGTCAATTCCTCCGGAAAGCCCGTCAACCCGATCGCGGGCTACGAGCGACAGAAGAGTTAAGGAGCGCAACCCCTCATGGACATCGCAACAATCGCCGGGATCTTCACCTTCTTCGGCCTGACCGTCTTCATGATCTTCCATAGCGAGGGCATGAACGGCTTTAAGCCATTTATGAACATGGAGGCGATCTTTATCGTCATGGGCGGAACGTTCTGCGCGACCTTGGTGAACTACCCGCTCTCGCAGGTCATCGGCGTGGGCAAGGTCATCCGCAAGACTCTCATGTCGCACGCCGACGACGACACTCCCGAGATCGTCGTGACCTTCGTCAACCTATCGCAGAAGGCCAAGAAGGAGGGTTTTCTCGCTCTGCAGGCGGACCTCAAGAACATCAAAAACGACTTCCTGCGCCGCGGCGTCCAGCTCGTCGTCGACGGCGCCGACCATGAGTTCATCCGAAACATGCTCGAGACCGAGATCGGCTTCATCCGCGAGCGGCACAAGGGCGGCCAGGAAATACTCAACGCGATGGGCACCTACTCGCCCGCCTTCGGCATTATCGGCACCGTGCTGGGCATGATCATGATGCTGTCCTCCATCGAGGACGTGGCCGCGGTGCCGCGCCGCATGGCGCTGGCGCTGGCCGCCGCGTTCTACGGCCTGGGCTCGGGCTACTTGATCTTCCTGCCGATGGGCGGCAAGCTGCACACGCGCTCGGAGGAGGAGCTGCTGGTCAAGGAGATCATCATCCGCGGCGTCCTGCTCCTGCAGAGCGGCGCCACACCGTCGGTCGTGGAGGCCAACCTCAAGGCCTACCTGCCTCCGGCTCAGCGCCTGATCGTCAAGCTGCCTCCCGCGGCGGGGACTCCCGGAGCCCCGACGACGCCCGCGGCCTAATTTATGCCGATGCGCGCCCCGAAGGGCTTCATCGACATGAGCGACCCCAAGGTCTGCAAGGTCGGCCATCCCGCGCCTTCGTGGGTCGTCTGCTACGCCGACTTGATGACCGAGCTCGTCTGCTTCTTCGTCATTCTCTACGCCCTGTCCGCAGCGCTCAACAAGAACGTCCAGAACGCCGCCGCCCAGGTCAAGGACATGATGGACCAGGGGAAGATGAAAGGCGACGTCAAGATCGACAAGGAGGGACTGAAGATCTCGATCGAGGAGCAGGGCGGCGCGTCCTTTTTCGGCGTCGGCGCGGCGGAGCCGACGCAGGAGATCGACTCCAAGCTCGCCTTGCTCACGCCCGCGCTCGCCAAGCTCGCGACCGATCATGAGATCCTCGTCGAGGGCCATACGGACGGCCAGAACATCCATAACGAATATTTCGACTCGAACTGGGAGCTGTCCACGGCGCGCGCGACGAGCGTCGCGCGCCTGCTCATCGAGAAGTACCGCATGCCCGCCGCGAACCTGGGCGCGGTCGGCTATGGAGGCAACCGTCCGATCGCCCCCAACGACACCCCCGAAGGCCGCGCCAAGAACCGGCGCGTCGTGATCTTCGTGAAGAGTTCGGCGATCCCGAAGCCGAAGGCCGAAGGCGTCAAAACACCGGGAAAGACGGGTCCTCCAGTCGAAGTGCCCGCCGAGCTGTCGAGGCCGCCCGCGGAATCCCCGGAAGCCCCGTCGGCGGCCCCCCCAGCCAAAGAGGGCGGCGAATGATAGAATATCCCATGACCGAGCCTATGCGAGGAAATGGTCGCATCGATCGCCGTAGGAAGCGACCATGAGCCGCAGACTGCTGGCCCTCGCGATCCTCGCCGCACTGTCCGCCTCGTGCGGACCCTCGAACAAGAACGTCGTCGTCGAGGACTTCGCCGAGGGACGCATCGTCGACCTGTCGATCACCGAGAAACTGACCGGCACCTCCGAGCTTCTCTTTTTTTCCATGTCCAAAAAGACGCAGTTCCTCGACGGCTACATCCAGGGCGTGATCACCGACTACCAGGACAACCCGGTCCAGGGCGTAGTCGTGCGCGCGGTGGCCAGCGGGGAGAACTCTCTGGAAGAGGGCGAGGCGCGTCCTTCGGGATTCGCGACGAGCTCCTTCGACCCCGGCGTCTCCGACACCAACGGTTTCTATCGCATCCGCTTCAGCCTGCCGATCCTCGACAAAAAAGTCGACATCCGCGGGCGCATGCTGTACAACCCGGGGTGGGAGCAGGAGCGCGACAACCTGGGCAAGGCTTACGAGCCGCAGACCAAGCAAAGCCAGTTCCGCTTGTACTACGACCGTAAAAACGGACGCATCATCTTCTCGGAGGGCGTGAGAAAGACCGTCGTCGCCCCGGTCAACTCCAAAGGCGCGCCGAAGTCCCCGCCTTTGCCCGGAGCCGAGGCGCCCAAGCCGGTCGAAAAGGCCAAGTCCGCGGGCGAAGAGAAGGCCGCCGGCGGTTCCGACGATCTATTCAAGGGATTCGGCTTCGGGCAGTGACCGTCTACCTCGACTGCAACGCGACCA
This sequence comes from Elusimicrobiota bacterium, assembly GCA_043783505.1. Taxonomy (GTDB): domain Bacteria; phylum Elusimicrobiota; class Elusimicrobia; order UBA1565; family UBA9628; genus GWA2-66-18. The sequence continues at coordinate 1,902 of JAYVZL010000344.1, read as the reverse complement.
CGCCCGTGCGTCCGGAGGTCCTAGACGCGATGCTGCCTTGGCTGCGCGAGGGCTACGGCAATCCGAACTCCGTCTACGCCTTGGGCCAGAGGGCGCGCGCCGCCGTTGAGCGCGCGCGCGAGCAGGTCGCAGCACTCATCGGGGCCGGCGACGCCTCCGAGCTGGTCTTTACTTCCTGCGGCTCCGAGTCCGACGTGCTGGCCATCGCCGGCGGAGCCTGGCAAGCCCATGATGAGAGCAAAGGCCGCCGCCGCAAGGTCGTGACCTCCAATATCGAGCATGACGCGGTGCGCATGCTGGCCGGACAGCTGCGCCGCCGGGGGCTGGAAGTCGTCGAGGCGGGCTGCGGACCCGACGGCGCGGCGAGCGTCTCCGATTTCTCGTCCATGATCGACGAGTCGACGGCGGTCGTCAGTCTCATGCACGCCAACAACGAGACCGGCGTCCTTCAGCCCGTGACCGAGATCTTGGCCGCGGCGCGCGCCGCGGGCGCTCTAGTCCACACCGACGCGGTCGCGTCTTTGGGCAAGGCGCCGATAAACGCGAAGACGCTGGGCGTCGACTTGATCGCCGTCTCCGGGCACAAGGTCAACGCTCCCAAGGGCGTGGGCGCGCTGTGGGCGCGGCGCGGCGTGCGATTGTCGCCTCTGATCACCGGACATCAGGAAAAAAATCGCCGGGGCGGCACCGAGAACGTCGCTTCGATCGTCGGTTTTGGCTTCGCCTGCGAACTGGCCGGACGCGAACTGTCCTCGGCCTCGACCCACGCGCTGGCCTTGCGCCGGAAGATCGAGGCGGGGACGCTGCGCATCCGCGGCGCGCGCCTCAACGGGCATTCCGAGCTGCGGCTGGCCAATACCGCTCATTTCAGCTTCGAAGGACTCGATGGGCATCATCTGGTGGTGGCACTCGACCTCGAGGGGATTTGCGTCTCAAGTGGCCCCGCGTGCTCCTCGGGCGCCTCGACGCCGTCCCATGTGCTGACCGCGATGGGAGTGCCGCCCGCGATCGCCGCCGGCTCCATGCGCGTGTCCGTCGGCTGGAGCACCACCGACGCCGATGCCGACCGGCTGCTGGCCGTTCTTCCCAAAGCCGTCGAAAAGCTGCGCGCGGCCGCGATCCCGGCATGAAAAAGCGCGTGCTCGTGGCGATGAGCGGGGGCGTCGACAGTTCCGTCGCGGCGGCGCTGGTCGCCGGGCGGGGGGACGAGGCGGTGGGTGTGACGATGAAGCTCCTGGCGCGGGCCGAGACCGGCTTCGGCTGCTGCGGGTCCCCGGCGGACGTCGACGACGCCAAGCGCGTCTGCGAGCGCCTGGGCATCGCGCACTACATCTCGGACATGGCCGAGATCTTCGAGTCCAAGGTGATCCGTCCCTATCTCGATGCCTATCTGGGCGGCACCACGCCCAACCCCTGCGTGGAGTGCAATCGCTCTCTTAAGTTCGGGCACCTGCTGGCATTATCCGAGGCTTGGGGCTGCGACGCGGTGGCGACCGGGCATTACGCGCGCGTGGAGAACGGGCGTCTGCATAAGGCGCGCGACACGTCGAAAGATCAGAGCTATTTTTTGTACTCGCTTAACGCGCGCGCTCTCTCACGCGCCGAGTTTCCGGTCGGGCACCTGAGCAAAGACGAGGTCCGAGCCAAGGCCCGCGAGTTGGGCCTTAAAACGGCGGACAAAGTCGAGAGCATGGAGACGTGCTTCGTGCCCGGCCGCGACGTGCGCGGCTTCGTGGCCGCGAACGCGGCGGAGGGCGCGCCGGGTCTTGCTCCCGGCCCTATCCGCGATCGCGACGGCCGCGAGTTGGGCCGCCACACGGGTTTGGCATCATACACCGTCGGCCAGCGCTCGGGGTTGGGCCTGTCCGGTCCCCAGCCGCGCTTCGTCGTCCGTTTAGACCC
>JAYVZL010000343.1:0-8265 GCA_043783505.1 Elusimicrobiota bacterium | reverse complement strand
GCCCGTACCAGGAGCCGTCGGTCTCCTGCTCGGCCTTGAGAAAGCCGATGGCCTTGGCGCAGGCGGAATAGGACTTGTCGTAGCCGATGTAGCCGAGCAGCTCGAGCACGCGCGCGGTGACGTCGGAGGTCGGCGGATCGATCATCGCGTTGTGGTCGGCGAAAGGGATCTTGTCTAGGATGACCTTGGTGTTCTCCTTATCGAAGGCCGCCCAGCCGCCGGTCACGGACTGCATGGAGAGCAGCCAGTTGAGGCCCCGCAGGAAAGACTGCTCGCGGATCCGGGAGTTGGGCTCCTCGAGCTGGACGTGGCGCAGGGCCAGGAGCACCATCGCGGTGTCGTCGACGTCGGGATAGAAGACGTTGTTGAACTGGAAATGCCACCCGCCGGTGGGTCCCGCGGGGTTGGTGTAGGCCCAGTCGCCGCGGATCTTGATCTCCTTGGAGATCGTCCACTGGCAGGCCTGCGTTAGCGCCAGGTGGGAAGGGTCAAGGCCCGACTCGGCCAGAGCGATCATGGAGATCGCCGTGTCCCAGACCGGAGAACGAGAGGGCTGATAGCGGGTGTGGTCTTCACCGGGGACTTCCAGACGGTCGAGCTCCTGAAGCTGGGCCACTAAGCGCGGGTCGGTGTCGGGGTAGCCCAGGCACTTCATCGCCATGATCGTGTTCGCGATGCCGGGGTAGATAGCGCCCAGACCGTCGGAGTCTTGAAGGCGCTCGAGCAGCCAGTCCTCGGCCAGGCGCAAGGCCCAGACGCGGATCCAGTGTCCGCCGCTGCCTTCCATTGCCTTGAGCCAGGAGTCCCACATGAGGAAAAAAGTCGTCCAGGAGACGAACGAGTGCGGGGCGACCGCCTCGGAGAGGGGGATGTGACGGCGGCTGTCGGGAAAAAGCTCGCCGATGGTCGCGTTGGGCGGGCAGGGAATCGCCGGCTGGAAGGCCCAGACGATCGACAGCGGCACCACGATCGAGCGCGTCCACGCCGACATCTCGTAGAGGTTGAAGTAGAACCAGTTCGGAAACAGCATGATCTCGGGCGGGATCGTGGGCACGCCGCGCCAATCGTACTGCCCGAAGAGAGCGAGGTAGAACTTGGTGTAGGTGTTGGTCTTGTGGATGCCGCCCAAGGCCTTGATGCGCTTGCGCGCGGCTTCCAGGCGCGGCTCGTGGGGCGCGTGGCCTGCGAACTTCAGCGCCCAGTAGGCTTTGACCGTTGCGGATATCTCGGAGGGGCCGTTTTTATAAATGGGCCAGCCGCCGTCGGCGTTCTGCATGTTGAGCAGGTGATTGGCCAAGCGTCGGATCTTGACCGAGGTGCCCCGGCCCAGGAAATTGAGAAGCATGATCGTGTCGGAATCGATCGTGGTGTCGCCGAAGATGGGGCCGCACCAATAGCCTTCCTCCGGGTTCTGCAGGCGCAGAATCGCTTCCTGGGAACGGCGGATGGTCTCGCGCAGGCGCTCGGGTCCCTCCTTATTAGATGAAGGGGAGGAGGTTTCCGGCCGGATGCTGTCTAGAAGATCGGCAGGCTTGCGATGGCGGCCCATGGTGAGCCAGCCCGACACCAGATTCTTAATCACGGGCCAGTATTATACCATGCTCAGAGGCCCTAAACTGGCAGTTCAGCCGGCTTTCTTACAGCTAAATTGAATCTTATGTTCTCTTGGAATATGAAACTGTGAAGAAATATGAGGGCTTGATGCATACGGGACCTGCAAATCCCTTGCACCCGCCTCGTTCAAGCCGAGAATTTAAAACGTTATAACCGTTTGTTTCGAGATTGTTTATGGCGATTTGCATCGCATCAAGCGTGGACTTCTTTGGAGTGTATGCATGGCTTTCAAATTCACGAGCAGTATTCTGATCCATTTCAGAAGATGCAGATGGAATATAAGAGATCACAAAGGAATATAGGGGTCTGGCACAAAGTGAAGCAAGACCCGTAAATCCATCGCATCCAGCCAGGGTAATTTCTGTGTCCAACACGACGTCCCTACTATTTCCAAGATCACGAATGGCTGTTTTCATCGCATCCGCTGCCGCCTCAAAGGTGCCATATGTTTTGCCCTCATATTCGACTTCCGTTTTTGCTTGAGCACTGAATGGCGAAAGGCCCGCTAAAAATAAAATCAATAAAAGTTCTTTCATGAGGGTCCTCCGAGAGAGCTGCAGTGTGATTATATCCGAGCCTGGCGTCCAAACTTGAGCTGAGTTGCGCGGCGTGTGCTCATTGGACCAGTATGATGCCAAAGAGCGTGGAAGTCAAGTCTTAAAGCGGTAAAAAACCCTTCCCCTTGACAGTTTATTTGTGCGGATGTACACTTGTACATATGAAGAAAAAACGGCCATTCGTTTATACCAATGTGGGCTTCAGGCCGGAACAGCATAGGTTCCTTAAACATCTGGCAGTCGAGGAACGCAAAGATTTAGCCGACCTTGTCCGGGACGCGGTCGATGTGTTGATAGAAAAAAAGCGCGCCCGAGGCACGGAGGCCAAGGCCGATTTCATCCTGCATGAATTGGGACGAGGATGGGTGGCTAAAGAGGAGCGCGCCTACAAGCCTCAAGACTGGGGTCCGATCGATCAGGATCTTTACGGCGCGGATCCGCATAAGTGAAGATTCTTTTCGATACCTCGGCCTTCATCGCGTTGGCCTGCCCTAAGGATCGGCATCACGCCGAGGCTGTCGCCAAAATGGATCGGCTGGCAGAAGAAAGACACCCCGTTTACACGACCAACGCTGTTCTCTACGAGACCTGCAATTGGCTTGCGGTGAGAATGGGTCCCCGGCAGGCTGCCAAGTTCGGGCGTGAGATTCGCGGCGGGTCGGAATTGACGATCGTAGCGCTCAGCCCGGAGGACGAAGGAGGCTCGCTGGCCGTACTTGAGAAGTTTTCGCAGATCGAGCTGAGCTTTGTGGACGCTTCCAGCATCTATCTGTTCAAAAAACTAGGCATGGACCGCGTTTTCAGCTTCGATCGTCACTTTGCTCAAGCCAACGTCCCTCTTTTGTAGCGCGCCATGACCACCATGACCGTGATGTGATGGACAAGTGGCGGCATGATGAGGCATAATCCCCCGAATCGAAATAACGACGCAAACAAGAGAGGATTTGCCATGACCTTCCGCCGCCCCGCCGCCTTGCTTGCGGTTCTCGCCGCCCTCACCGTCGCCTGCGGCCCTAAAGAGAAGGTGATCAAGATCGCGATCGCCGTCCCGCTGACCGGCGACATGGGCACCGAAGGACAGGGCGTGCGCCGCGCCGTGGAGATGGCCGTCGAGGAAGTCAACGCGGCCAAGCGCTTCCCGTACAAGATCGTCGCCGCTCCCTTCGACGATCGCGCCGATCCCAAAGAGGCGGTCAACGTGGCCAATCTCATCATCTCCGACCCGCGCATCGTCGCAGTGGTCGGGCACTACAACTCCGGCTGCGCGATCCCGGCCGCGAAAGTTTACTCCCGCGCGCCAGTGGCGATGATCTCGCCCGCGGCGACCAATCCCGAGGTCACGGCACAGCAGCTTTCTCCTGATTGGAGCGGCCCCAAGGTCGTCTTCCGCGTGGTGCCGACCGACGACGTACAGGGCTCCTACGCGGCGCTCTTCGCCTACAAGAAGCTCGGCAAGCGGCGCATGGCCCTGCTCCACGACAAGACGCCGTACGGCCAGGGCTTGGCCGAGCAGTTCAAGAAGACCTTCCTTGAAGCCGGCGGCAAGATCGTCAGCGCGGATGGCGTCGCCGTCGGCGATAAGGATTTTAAGGCTCTGCTCACCAAGATCAAGGGCGACCAGTCCAAGCCCGAGGGCATCTATTTCGGCGGCCTCTACACTGAGGCCGGTCTTCTGCTCAAGCAGATGCGCGAGCTGGGCATGAAGGATCCCTTCGTGTTCATCTCCGGCGACGGTTCCAAGACTTCGGGCATCTTCGACGTCGCCGGCGACGCGGCCGACGGCGCCTACCTCTCCATCGTGGGCATCCCCGTCGAGGAGCTGCCCAGCGCGAAGACCTTCATGGAGAACTACAAGAAGCGCTGGACGGGTTCGGGTGAGGACCTCAAGCCCTTCGACCACTTCGGTTACGAGGCGGCTGAAGTCATCTTCGCGGCCATGGAGCGCGCGGGCGGCCCTGATCGCGTCAAGATCATCGCGGAGCTGGCGAAGACCAAGTACTCCGGCGTCCTCGGCGAGACCATGTTCGACGACAAGGGCGACACGCTCAACAAAATCGTGACCATGACGCGCGCCCAAGCCAAGGACCACTCTTTCCCGTCCGTCAAGTAAGCGAGTGCTGATCCAGCAAATCGTCAACGGCCTGACGCTGGGCGCGATCTATTCCTTGATCGCCCTGGGCTACACGCTCGTCTACGGCATCCTGACGATGATCAACTTCGCCCATTCCGAGGTGCTGATGCTCGGAGCCTTCATGGCGCTAGGGCTCGCGGCGCTGGCGCCGGCTATTTTCGGCAACGGTGTGATCGGGCTGCTCGGCATGTTCGCGCTGAGCATGGCGGGTGCTGGGATCATCAACGTGATCGTCGAGCGTTTCGCCTATCGCCCCTTGCGCCATATCTCGCGCTTGGCCCCGCTGATCTCCGCTATCGGCGTCTCGATCGTGCTCCAGAACGGGGTGTTCCTATGGGTGAGCACGCAGTCTTTGCCCTTCCCCGAGCCGGTGGCCATCGGCCAAGTGCCCGTATTCGGCGCGACGATTAGCACCCTGCAACTCGTCATCCTCGCCGCCGCGCTGGCGCTGATGGGCCTTCTGCATTTTTTCGTCGAGTACACGAAGATGGGCAAGGCCATGCGCGCCTGCTCCGACGACATCCAAACCGCCGGCCTGATGGGCATCAACCCCGACTTCATCATCGCGCTGACGTTCTTCGTCGGCGGTGCCTTGGGGGGTGCTGCCGGGGTGTTGTACGGCATGAATTACGGCTCGATCAAGTACAACCTGGGCTTTCTGCCCGGGGCCAAGGCCTTCACTGCGGCGGTGCTGGGCGGCATCGGTAATATCCGCGGCGCGGTGCTGGGCGGCTTCATCCTGGGCTTCCTTGAAGTGCTCGCCTCGGGCTACATCCCCAACGGCGCGCAGTGGCGCGACGTGATCGCGTTCACGGTGCTCATCATCGTCCTGTTGGTGCGGCCTTCGGGCCTGCTCGGCGAGAAGATCGCGGAGAAAGTGTGACGAAACTTCTGCGCTGGCGCTGGCTGCCGTGGATCGCGCTCGCGTTGGCCGCGGCTTTCCCATTCATCGCTCAATCCCTGGAGATGCCGTATTTGGTCCGCGTCGGCGGCGTGGTCGGACTGTTCATGCTCTTGGGCATGGGCTTGAACTTCACGCTCGGCTACGCGGGCCTTTTCGACCTCGGCTTCATCGCCTTCTACGCGATCGGGGCTTACACGACCTCGATCGCCATGCGCGCCGGCGTACCCGCGCCCGCGGCGATCGTCCTTTCCGTGGCCGTGACCTTGGGCATGCGCGCCCTTCTGGGGCTGACCATCCTGCGCCTGCGGGGCGATTATCTGGCCGTCGTCACGATGGGCTTCGGCGAGATCGCGCGCTTGACCATCAACAACTTGGACGCTTTGACGAACGGACCCAAAGGCATGCAGGTGGCCCCTTGGCGGCCGCTGGCTTTTCTCTCCGCCGATCCTAACGTGCAGTATTACCTTTTGATCCTCGCAGGAGTGGCCGTGGGCTGCTTGGCCTCGCGGCGGCTTGAAAACTCGCGCGTGGGTCGTGCCTGGATCGCGATCCGCGAGGATGAGATCGCCGCGTGCTTGTCCGGCATCCCGGTGCGCCAATACAAGCTGCTCGCCTTCACGCTGTCGGGCGCCTTCGCGGGCTTGGCGGGCGGGCTATTCGCCTTGTGGGAGCAGTTCGTCACGCCCGAGTCCTTCGTATTCTGGGAGTCGATCCTCGTCGTTTCGATCGTCGTCTTGGGCGGCATGGGTTCGCTGGAAGGCGTCCTGCTCGGGGCTCTGATCCTAGCCGGCGTGCCGCCGCTGATGCAGGCCACGCTGTCCGCCGAATGGATCAACTATCGCTATCTCTTTTTCGGCCTCATCCTTGTCCTCGTCACTTTGTTCCGGCCGCAGGGCGTTCTGCCCTCGTCGCGGCGCGAGGCGGAGCTCACCTCGTGACGAAAAAAGCGCGCGAGCTGTTGGTCGTTAAGGACTTGGCCCAACACTTCGGCGGCCTAAAAGCCGTCGATCAGGTCAATCTCTCCATCCACGAGGGGGAGATCGTCTCCGTGATCGGCCCCAACGGCGCGGGCAAGACCACTTTTTTCAACGTGCTCACCGGCGTCTACCCCGGCACTCGCGGCGAGATCGTGTTCAACGGCCATGAGATCCGGGGCTTGGCCAGCCATGACATCGTCGCGCGGGGCGTGGCGCGCACGTTCCAGAATATCCGCCTATTCGCGCACATGACGGCGCTGGAGAACGTGATGGTCGGGCGTCATGCGCGCACGAAGGAGTTCCTGCTCGGCCCGCTGATCCGTTCCCGGGCCTTTCGCGAGGAGGAGCATCAGACCGAGGTCACGGCCAAGGAGTTGCTCGACTTCGTGGGGCTCAAGGCGCTCGGCAACGAGCTCGCCAAGAACCTCCCTTACGGCGCGCAGCGCAAGCTCGAGATCGCCCGCGCGCTGGCGAGCGAGCCGAAGCTATTGATCCTCGATGAGCCGACTGCCGGCATGAACCCCACCGAGTGCCGCGACCTCGTGGCATTGGTGCGCAAGGTCCGCGACCGCGGCGTCACCGTGCTCCTCATCGAGCACCAGATGCGCGTGGTCATGGACATCTCCGACCGGGTCTTCGTCTTCGATTACGGCGTCAAGATCGCCGAGGGCACGCCCAAAGAAGTCGTCGCCAACGCGCGCGTCATCGAGGCGTATCTGGGCAAGGAGGGAGCATGACCATGAAGCCACCGGCCATGCTCGAACTCGACTCGGTGCACGCGATGTACGGCAAAAAGATCCACGCGCTCAAGGGTGTGAGCCTCGAGGTTCGCGCCGGCGAGGTGGTCGCCCTCATCGGCAACAACGGCGCCGGCAAGACCACGATCATGAAGACCGTGGCGGGACTGCTCAAGCCAGATAAGGGCGCCGTCCGCTTCCAGGGCCGGGACCTGCCGGGCCTGCCGCCAGATCAGATCATGCGCATGGGGTTGTCCTTGGTCCCCGAGGGCCGTCATATCTTTCCGCGCTTGACCGTCATGGAAAACCTGGAGATGGGCGCCTACTCGCGCCGCGAGAAGGATTTGGCTCACGAATATGAGCACGTCTTTCACCTATTCCCTGTTCTCGGCAAGCGCCGCACTCAGTTCGGAGGAACTCTCTCCGGCGGCGAGCAGCAGATGCTGGCCATGGGCCGCGCGCTGATGGCCGCCCCCAAGCTCCTCATGCTCGACGAGCCCTCGATGGGCTTGGCCCCCGTCGTCGTCGACAAGATCTTCGAGATCATCGAGCTGATCAACAAGGAAGGCGTCACCGTTTTCCTCGTCGAGCAGAACGCCAAGCGCGCCCTGCGCGCGGCCTCGCGCGCCTACGTGCTCGAGACTGGGGCGATCGTCGCGGCCTCCGACACCGCGACCTTGCTCAAGGATCCTGCCGTCCAGAAAGCGTATCTGGGCCTACACTGAGACTTAGCACTCGAACTCCCCTCGTAAGCCTCTATTTTTTAGGTCGACACGAAAGCCATGTCGATTTGCCGCCGAGTGCAACTTCGCTGTCGATAGAGCCCCTCGCCGTTAGTGCCGGTAATTGAGATGCGGCGTCCATCACGTTGATTTCAAGCGTCAGATAACCGGCACGGTCTGATAGGTCTGTAAAGGCCTTGAAGTTTAGGAACTGGCTTCGGTCATATCCCAACGGAATTTCGGCAAAACCGTCCACCAAAGCCACTGTCGTATCAAAACTGTGGCCGCGGACCGTTCCCCGGCACCGAAGCTCAATGATGTCAGCGGCGGAAACATGCATTGCCAACCCCAACACGAAGCCGAGAGCGTATAACGTTTTCATTGTAATCCTCCATCCATCTCATGTTAGGGTAGCGTGTGAGCGTCATATTCGCAGGTGTCTAAAGACCCGCCGGCGCGTAGGCCGATCGGCCTACCCTCGCTATTATTTCTTTGAGTACTAATCCGCGGGGCAGCGGGTTCGTGGGACTCAAGGCGCTTGGCAACGAGCTCGCCAAGAACCTCCCTTACGGCGCGCAGCGCAAGCTCGAGATCGCCCGCGCGCTGGCGAGCGAGCCGAAGCT
>JAYVZL010000342.1:0-8267 GCA_043783505.1 Elusimicrobiota bacterium | reverse complement strand
TTGCACCATCTGGAACAACGTACATCGAACCTCAAGTGAATGGGGGCGCGACTCCCAACGGGATTTATATATATATATGGCAACGTGTTCAAGGCTACGCGGCCTGATGAGCAGACCACAAACCCATCGATTTTTTCCTCAACGAGCGGGGAATTGGTGCTGAATGTGTTTATTTACAACAACACTATCTATGGGTTGCATGGCTCTCCGCCTTCCATCGGTTATGCGGATACGGGCGTCCGAGGCGACAATCCCAATTCGACCATCACCGTGCGAAACAATCTTTGGCAAGCCAACACGTACCCACCCGGTTTTCAAGCGGTAAAAACGCAGGACTACAACCTATTGAACACCGGAGGGGCTAGCTTCATAAATGCAGGGAGCGGGGACTTCCATCTCACCCAACCCACTCCAGCCGGCATCGCCTTGCCCTCACCGTACAATCTTGACCCGGATGGAAACGTGCGCGGGGCGGATGGGACGTGGGATCGCGGCGCCTTTGAATACGCCCCGGGCGTCGCGGCCAATGCCGCGCCCATGGCCCCGCGCGGGCTGGCCTTCCGATGAACACTCGTTGCATGGCCAACCAAACGATTGCTCGCGGAAGCTTTCAGGCGGTTCTTATGGCGATGATTTTTCTCGGCGCGGCGAGCGCCCAGGCCGCCAACCACTACATTCGCGCCGGCGCGTCGGGCACGGGCACCGGGAGCGATTGGGCCAACGCCTGCGCGGAATTTACGGGATCATGCGCGCCCGCCGGCATGGTGCGCGGAGACACCTACTATGTCGCCGATGGCGCCTATGCGGGCCGGACATTCAACACGGCGGCCAGCGGAAACCTCCTGATCACGATCAAAAAGGGCACGCCAGCCGATCACGGCACCGATATTGGGTGGGCCGCCGCCTACGGAGACGGGCAGGCGACGTTTGCCACGACTTTGATCTTCTCCACGGATGATTGGCTATTTGACGGGTCCACGCGGGATGAATCAAACCCGCCGGCGTCCTGGTTTAATACGTCCTCGTACGGCTTCGCGATCCTCAACAACGCGAACGCGGCCCAAGCGCAGATCAAGTTCGGCAACGCGCTCGACAACTTCGCCATGCAGTATGTTTGGCTTCAAGGACGAACCGGTCCCTTTTCCGGAGCCGAACGCCGCTATTCCATCGACTGCGAGACGGGGGGGACCTCAACCAACCTCCGCTTTTCCCGAAACCTCTCCACCGACAGCAACCAATGGTATTTCCTGCGCAACACCAACCACACGATTATCGAGTACTGGGCCGGGGATCGCCTGACGGGCGACGAATTCAACCACGGCGACGCGATCAACGTCTACTTTACCGCCGAAGACGTCACGATCCGGTGGGGCGTGGCGCGCAACGCGTGCACCATGGGCTGCACCGGCATGATCCCGATCGCGGACGCGCGCGGCACGTCCACCCCGCCCTTGGTCAAAATCTACGGAAACGTATTTTACGACTATGGCTCGACGGACGGCACGGCGGGCTTTACCGGGAACGCGTCCAACGGGGGCAATTGCACCAACTGCGTGGTCGTCAATAACACGTTCATCGACGGCGGGGGGGAGTACGCCGCGACCTGGGGACTGCAATTCCCAGACGGGACGGGCAATATTCATCGCAACAACATGTGGTTTGAGGTCAATTCGCAAATACCCGGTTTCGACCTTGGGTCCAATGCGACCGACTCGCATAACGCTTTTGGCCCCACCTCCACCGGCACGGGAACGAACGCCCAAGTCAGCGTGCCAAGCTCGATCTTCGTGAATTTCGCGGGGAAGAACTTCAGGCTTGCTTCCGCCACGTCCTGCGGCATAGCCCTCGGCGCGCCATACGATACGGACATGTTCGGCAATACCCGAGGAGCCGATGGATGCTGGGATCGAGGCGCCTTTGAATACGCCCCAAGCGTGGCGACCAATGCAGCGCCCATGGCTCCGCGCGGGTTCGCGCTTCGCTAAATCTCGGTAACGCCGCAACTCAGATTAGCGCCGACAGCAGCTTGTCGGCCGAAATGACTCTCACGCCGCCGACAAGTTTGTCGACCCCCTTCTTTCTGGGTCATCGTGCTGGCAAGTGGGTAAAAATAGGATGAAAGAGACCGTTTTCTCGATGGAGACTGGGGTATTTTAATGGTCGCGTTCGTACTATTGGGCCCCTTAGATTCTTGGGCTTGGCCGGCGGCATGACGTTGGCCACGGCCGTGGTCTTGGCCGCCGCGACGTTCGATCAGGATCCGAACACCGCGTCCACGTTCATCGTACCTCTAAACGGGATGAGTTCGAATTGGTAATCCGTCGCGGGAGACAACCCCAGACTGGGACATCAGCTCAGCCCGCGCTGTCTCAGTGCAGCGGGTCGGCAGACAGTGTGAGTAGCTGGCGAGCGGGTTCCATGACGAGACGCAGGGACCTCTCGATCCGGCCGTGGTAGACTCGCCCTTCGTGGATCTGTCCGTCCGCCGTGCGATAGGTCGTCTTGCCCATCTCGCGCAGGTTCAGGCGGTTGATGTCGGCCTGGGAGAGCATGACGTAGCCGTCGAAGCCGGTGTCCACCAACGCGACGAACTCCTCGCCGGCTATGCGCAAGGGTATTCTTCTCGTGGTACCGCGGCGCGTTTGAATTCACGGACGGCGTCGACGTCAATGCCGCCCCGGCCGGAGGAATGCAGTCATATCGGTAAACGTTCGGTGAAATTCATTTACCGAGTCTTTCACCTCCTTCTCATGCTTGTTTCCCTTGTCGCACGCTACACTCATTGTATGATCAACCAAGCTAAGTCTCTCGGGCGCTTCTTGACGACGCTAGCGGCGGTGCTGTTTCTCGGCGCGGAGAGCGCCCAGGCCGCGAATCACTATATTCGGGCCGGCGCTTCGGGCGCCAACAATGGCTCAGACTGGACCAATGCCTGGTCCTCGATGGCGTCCGCCTCGTTCACGCGCGGGGACACCTACTACGTGGCGGATGGATTGTATTCCGGCCGCACGCTGAACACGCCCGCCAGCGGCACCGCGCTCATCACCATCAAAAAGGCCGTCATCGCCGATCATGGGACCGCGGTCGGCTGGGTGGACGCATACGGCGACGGCCAGGCGGAATTCAACAGCGGATTCGACGTCGTGACAAGCTATTGGACGCTGGACGGCGTGACGGGCGGAGGCCCGGGGCAGTGGGAGACGAACTTCGGGTTCTTCATCAACATGCCGGCCAGCGGAGGGCAGTCCTACGCCATCGGCCCGAACACCTTCGGCGCGCCGCTGCGCACCGGCTTGACCTTCCAGCACATGGACATCAAAGGCCGCGGGCGATCGTACGCCGGTGGGGACACCGATCTGTTCTACATCGTCAGCCCCATCAACAATTTGACCATTCGCTACAGCCTGCTGCGGGACACGGACCGGACCATGATCCTGAGCTGGCCGGCCGGCTGCAGCGGCATCACGATCGAATACAACAAGTTTGCCCGCAACGGCACCGCGGAGCATCGCGAGGCTTGGTCGGCGGGACCCGACAGCAACGTCATAGTCCGCCACAACTTGTTCGAGGATATCATGGGCACGGGTGTTATCGCCATCGTCAACAACAACGGCACCGCGGCGAATTGGGACATTCACGGCAACGTCTTCTACTGGACCGGCCGCTACCTCGACGCGATCATCAACACAGGCCTGCTCGTCGTTCGCTACGATTTCACGGCGCCCCAAGTCCAGGTTATCGCCAACAATTGGAAGTTCCACAACAACGTCATCGCCAACATCCGCAATGGGTCGTTTACCACGGCGCTCGATTTGGAGAATGGGACAGGTAATAGCGCTAAAAACAACATCTGGTACAACAACAGCGGCGATTCCGGCGCCGCGGGCGGCGATTACAATTGGTTCTATGCCAATCAGTCCAACAACACGGCGGGACCAAACGACATCATCGGCTCGGCCAACCCCTTCGCCGACGCGCAGCCGTGGCTGACGGGCAATTGGGCGCTGAAGGCGCCTATAGCCGGGTTCAACGTGGGCGCGCCGTACAACGTCGATATGCTCGGCAGCGCCCGCGGCGCGGACGGAACCTGGGATCGCGGCGCGATTGAATTCACGGGCGGCGTAGTTATTAACACCGCGCCCAGCGCTCCGACGGGTTTCGCGTTCCGATAATCGGCGGGATCAAATGAAGACTTTACTTCTGACGCTATTTCTTCTCGACTCAATAAGCGCACAGGCGGCAAACCGCTACGTGCGCGCGGGGGCCGCCGGGGCCAATAGCGGGACGGATTGGGCCAACGCCTATTCTTCGCTGCCCTCGACTTTGACCCGCGGCGACGTCTACTACATAGCGAATGGGACTTATGGCGATTATAACTTTAACACGACCGTGAGCGGCGCCACGCTCATTACCCTCAAAAAGGCGACCGTGGCCGACCATGGTACCGTCACGGGCTGGAGCGACGCCTTTGGAGACGGGCAAGCGAGCTTCGGGGATATCTTCTTTCGCACCAGTGTGCACGTACGTGCCCACCGAGCAATGTCCCGCGGCCATGCACGGTCACGATGCCGTCTATCTCTTCGGCCCCATCACGGACATGACTTTCACCCATTTCCGCGCCCACAACCTGGAGTTGGCCTTCATGCTCTATGACGTGGATAACTCTTTAATCGAGTATGGGCTGGATGATCAACGGCTGGCAAAAAGAGACTATCCGCGGCGGGCAGGGACCGACGACGAATTCGATCATTCGTTACAATAAGCTTGTCGATACCTGTAAAGGCATTCCGGGAGACCCTACGGCGAGCGCCCGGTGCACGGCGCCCATCGCCATGTGGTCGAACACGGTCAATGGGATCAAGATATACGGCAATCTCATTTTCAGCTCGGCGAACTATCCCGGCGATCCGGCCGGCGGGGTCGGCAACAGCAACGGGTGCATCTTTCTGGGAGAATCCAATCCTCCTCCCGCCGCCAACAACAGTGAAATCTACAACAACACCATCGTGTGTCAGCACGGGATCAGCTGTGTCGTCGGTTTTCCATGTGGAGGCAGCGGCAACAAGGCGTTCAACAACGCCTGGTACAACGTCAACGCGCAGTCCGTCGGGCGCGCGGGCGCGGTACCCTCGGTCTGCAGCAACAACAGCGTCATGAGCTCGGGCAGTCAATTTGTCAATCCCGTCATCGCCTATCCCGCCGCGGGATTCGACTATCATCTCGCCGCTGCGACCGCCGCTGGAATCGCGCTGACGGCTCCGTACAATCAAGATATGGATGGCCTGACCCGCGGCGTGGACGGGACATGGGACCTGGGCGCGTATGAATTTGGCGGCAGCGTGCCCATCGCCGTCGCGCCCATGGCTCCGCGCGGACTTCGATTTCAATAGCGTGCTCGCAGTCGGCCTTCTTATCGGTAAACGTCCGGTAAAATTAATTTCCCGAGTCTTTCACCTCCCTCTCATGCATGCTTGCCTTGTCCCAGGCTATACTCGTTGCATGGCCAACCAAACGAAGTCACTCGGGCGCTTCTTGACGACGCTTGCGGCTGTGTTGTTTCTCGCCGCGACGAGCGCGGAAGCGGCCAACCGCTTCGTGCGCGCCGGCGCCGCCGGGGCCAATAACGGAACGGATTGGACCAACGCGTATACCTCGCTGCCGGCGGCCTTGACCCGCGGCGACGTCTATTACATCGCGGACGGAACTTACAGGTCCTATACTTTCGACGATGCCGCCTCAGGCGCTTTGGTGACCACGGTCAAAAAGGCGACGCTCGCCGATCACAGGACCGCGACCGGCTGGGACAACACGTACGGCGACGGCCAGTCCGTTTTCGGCCAATTCACGTTCTCCTCGCCGA
Organism: Elusimicrobiota bacterium; assembly: GCA_043783505.1. Taxonomy (GTDB): domain Bacteria; phylum Elusimicrobiota; class Elusimicrobia; order UBA1565; family UBA9628; genus GWA2-66-18. The sequence goes on along the minus strand of JAYVZL010000342.1, from coordinate 2,407 downwards.
ACTGGCTCATCGATGGACAGGTCGGCGGCGGCCCCGGCAGTTGGAAGACCGGATTCGGCTTCAAAATATCCTCTGGTCCAGCCCCACGCGGCTGATCAATTTGCCCACGGCGAGCCTTCGAACGTGACGATCCGGCACATGGAACTGCAGGGAACGTCCAATTCCAGCGGCGGGGGCGGCCTCGCGCAGGACGCGGTCGCGCTCTGGGGCGCGAGCGCGTTCACGATCTCCTACTTCTACACCCATGCGATCGGCGGCTGTCCGTTCTTCATCTCTCCGGGCGATGGATTCTTAGCCGAATACGGCTACATCGCGGACTACGTGTACACGGATGCCGCGCATTCTGAGGTTGCCTCCATATGGTCGTTCGGCTCGGCCTTTCCCACGGCGACTACGACATTCCGCTACAACGTTATTGGCTATCTTCAGGGCACCGGAGGGCTGATGTGGGACAACTCGAGCAACCATAACGCGCGGCTCGACGTGTACGGCAACGTGTTTTGGAAGGATCCCACGTTGAGCGGCTTCGACAATTGCTGCAACGGCGTGATCGGCGGCTGGACGGGCGCCAGCGACGAAGATTTCTTCAACGCCCACGTCATCAACAACTCCTTCGTGAATATTCCGCAGGCGGAGATGCTCGGCTCGTTTCCACAGCGTAGCGGCGGCAACGAGGCGCGCAATAATCTCTTTTACGGCGACAACAATCCCGGAGGCGGGAGCGTTTGGCAAACGACGACGCACAATCACTTTATCTTGACCAGCTCTATAGGCACATCCGCGTCCACGGGCGCCGGCAATCCGTTCGTGGACCTTGCGAATCTGGATTTTCGCCTGACCGCGGGCACGCCGGCCGGCGCGGCGCTTGGCGCGCCTTATAACATCGACATGCATGGGAACGTGCGTGGAGCCGACGGGACGTGGGACCGCGGCGCCTTTGAATACGCCCCGAGCGTGGCGACCAATGCCGCGCCCATGGCGCCGCGCGGGCTGGCCTTCCGATGAACATATTGCTCCCGTTCTCCGTCGGCCCAATATATCCGCAAACGTTCGGTAAAAATAATTTCCCGAGTCTTTCACCTCATTCTCATGCTTGCTTCCCTTGTCCCAGGCTATGCTCTTTGCATGGCCAACCAAACGAAGTCTCGCGGAAGCTTCCGGGCGGTTCTTGTGGCGATTATTTTTCTCGGCGCGGCGAGCGCCCAGGCCGCCAACCATTACGTTCGCGCCGGAGCCGCGGGCAGCGCCAACGGCAATGATTGGAGCAATGCCTACGCCGCGCTCCCGGCGTCCTTGGTTCGCGGCGACGTCTACTATATCGCCGCCGGATCCTATGGAGCGCGCGATTTCGACGACGCGCATTCGGGAACGGCCGTCATCACGATCAAAAAGGCCGTCGCCGCAGACCATGGAACGGACACCGGGTGGCTGGCCGCCTACGCGGGGCAGGCCGTGTTCCAGTCGTCCCTGCACTTCAAGAAGGGCTATTACGTGTTCGACGGGCAGACGCGAAACGAGAGCGACTGGTTCGACGGCGCCGCGTACGGCTTTCGCGTCGACCACAACAACAAAGACCAGAACATCCAGATCTTCAATCAAAATAACAACACCAACAACGTCACGATCAAGTACGTGTACGTCAACGCCATAGTCGGAAATCTTCCCTCCACGACCATCGGGCGATACGCCGTCACCACCGATACGCAGGGCGGTCCCATCAACACGGGGCTCGTGTTCAGCCGCATGTTCGTCAACGGCAGCAACAACGTTTGGCTGCTGCGCACCACGAACGGCGCGATCCTGGAATATAGCGCCTCTCAGAACGCGGACGGCAACTCCGCCAATCACGGGGAGGTCGTCAACCTCTATTATTCCGCTGACAATGCGGTCATCCGATATAACTTTTTCCGCGACGAATACGTGCCCAACGGATCGACGGCGATGATTGCCTTGACCTACTCCAGCGGCCAGCGCATTTACGGGAACACTTTCTCGAATTTCCGCTCGGGCGACGGGGCCATCGGCTGGAACTCTCCCGGCAACGACTCCAACAGCGCCACGGGTGGGGCGGGCGGCATCGCCCTGGCTCCCGGCAGCGGCACGAACTTCGCGTACAACAACGTTTGGACGAACTGCGGCAATATCAACATCAGCTCCATTCATGATTACAACGCGTTCCGGACTCCGACGCGCATCGCGAGGCGCACGCGCAGTTGAATTTCCCGACCTCTAATTTCGTCAATTACGCCGTGAAGGATTTCCGTTTGGCGGCGCCCACGAGCGCGGGCACGGCCTTGGCCGCTCCCTTTGACGCCGATCCTCTCGGCAATACGCGCGGCGCCACCGGGGTCTGGGACCGGGGCGCCTTTGAATTCGTCTCGGGCGTCGCCCTAAACGCCGCGCCCGC
>JAYVZL010000341.1:0-8325 GCA_043783505.1 Elusimicrobiota bacterium | reverse complement strand
CTTGACTCTGGCGTTTGGTTCGTGGGCTTTCGCTCCGCGGTCGGAGGCAGCATCCACGGGATCATGGTCATGAACAACGGCCAAAAGCTCAAGCGCGTGAGCCAAAATCTCAAGCTCGAGTGGCTGATGACCAAGCCCCTGCCTGCCTTGGACGCAAACGAGGCCAAGGCCATCGCCGAAAAATTCGCGGCCAAGACGAAGGGACTGCCGAAAAGCCCCTTTAAGATGACCGAAAACCGGGCCAACTCCGATGGCGATCCCACGAATTCCTGGTGGGCTTGGTTTGAAAAAGCTCCCAAGGACGGCCCCAAAGCCGCCGTTTACGCCATTGTTTCCATCGACAAGGACACGCGGCAGACGAAGTGGATCAAGACCAACGGCAAGCCCGGCAAGCCCTGACGCTCGACGCCAAGGGGCTGTCCAAGACTTTTCGCGGACGTCCGGTCCTTCAGAAAGTCGATTTTTCGGCCGCCGCCGGCGAGCTGATCGTCATCGTGGGCCGATCCGGCTGCGGAAAGTCCACTTTGCTGCGCTGCCTCAACGGGCTGGAGACGTTCGATGAGGGCTCCATCCGTTTTGGGGGCCGCGACTATCCAGCGCAATCCCGCGCCCTGCGCGCGGATTTCGGGATGGTCTTTCAAAGCTTCAATCTCTTCCCCCATTTAGACCTCCTGGGGAACCTCGTCGCCGCTCCCATGATCGTCAAGGGCATGACGCGCGCCGCGGCCGAGGCCGTGGCCCTGCCTTTGCTCGAGAAAGTGGGGCTCTCGGCCCACATCCATCACTACCCGATCCAGATGTCGGGCGGCCAGCAGCAGCGCGCGGCGATCGCCCGCGCCTTGGCCATGTCGCCGAAGGTCATGCTCTACGACGAACCCACCTCCGCCCTCGACCCGTGGCTCGTCGACGAGGTCTTCGACGTCATGCGCACGCTCGACAAGGAAGGCATGACCCAGATCGTGGTCACCCACGAGACGCGCTTCGCGCGCGAGGTCGCGCGCAAGATCGTGTTCATGGAGGAAGGCCGCGTCGTTGAGACCGGGACGCCCGAGCGGATTTTCAATAGCCCCCAAGACCAGCGTACCATCCAGTACATGAAAAAGTTCGCGGCCTGCTTTCTTCTGGCCGTCTGCGCTTTCTCCGCCTCCGCGGCTCCGGTCCTGCGCTGGGGCGGCGACTCAGCCAGCGGCGCGCCTTTCGTCTTTCAAGACCCCAAGAATCCCGCCCAGACCATCGGCTTCGAGGCCGACGTGGCGGAGGTTTTGGCCGCCGAGCTCGGCGCAAAGCCCCAGTTCGTCCAGAATCAATGGGACAGCTTGATTCCCGGTCTCAAACGCGGCGATTACGACGTGGTCATCAACGGTTTGGAGATCACCGATGACCGCAAAGCCGAAGTCGAGTTCTCCGATCCCTACTATTTGACCTATGAGGCTTTGACGGTACGCAAAAATACTTACGACATAGCCTCCTTATCCGATCTCAAGGGCCGAAAGGCGGGCACTCTCAAAGGCGCTTTAGCCGAACGTCTCCTGGCGGCGACGGACGGCGTGAGCGTAGTCGGCTACGACACCCAAACCATGCTCTATGATGATTTGGCTCTGGGACGGGTGGATGCCGTCCTCCTCGACCATCCCGCGGCCGCTTATTACGGCATCGACCCGCGTTTAAAAAACCTGCCCGGGCAATACGGACGCATGGCCTACGCAGTGGCGCTGCGCAAGGGCGACACTCAACGAATGGCCAAAGTCAACGTGGCAATAGAGCGCTTGATTAAATCCGGCCAATTGCGACATATCTACGAGCGTTGGGGCATTTGGAACCCGGTCATGGCGACCGCTTTCCTCGATGACCTGCCCGATCAACATACCGAGCCTTCGGCTTACGCCGCCTATCTGAAGGCTCGCGGCGTGCACCTTGGCTGGCGCGCGAAACTTTCCACCTATATCGGGTATTTGCCGCTCCTCGCCAAGGGCGCGGTGACTACCGTGGAGCTCTCGCTTCTGGCCATGACTTTTGCCGTCATGTTGGGCTTGACGCTGGCGCTGATGCGTCTGTACGGCCCCTTGCCCGTCCGGGGGCTGGCTTCCATTTACGTGGAATTCATCCGCGGCAGCCCTTTGCTCATCCAGCTTTTCTTCATCTTCTATGGTCTGCCCGCCATCGGCATAAAATTATCCCCCTTCACGGCCGCGGTGTTCGGCTTGGCGATGAACTACGGCGCCTACGAGGCCGAGGTCTACCGCGCCGGCATTCAAGCCATCCCCCACGCGCAGATGGAAGCCGCCCTGGCCCTGGGCATGACGCGCTGGCAGGCCCTGCGGCACATCGTCCTCCCTCAGGCCGTGCGCGTGGTCCTGCCTCCCACGACCAACGACTTCATCGCTTTGCTCAAGGATTCTTCGCTCGTCTCCGTGATCACCATGGTCGAGCTCACGCGCGTCTACGGCCAGCTGGCCGCGATGAGCTACGACTACATGGGCATCGGGATTCTGACCGCTTTGATGTACGTTTTGGTCGGCCTGCCGTTCGTGCGGCTCTCGCGCTGGGCCGAAGCGCGTTTGGCCGTGGATAAACGTCCGCAAGGATATTAAAGGAGCACTCACTATGGGACAAGACCTGAAAGCCGCGAAAGACAAATCCGCCTATGTTTTAGGCCTCATCGGCAAGAAAACACTTACTCCTGAAGAAAAGAAAAAGGTCATCGAAGAATCAGTCCAGTACTGGACCGATCACGTCAACGAGGGCTTCTTAAAATACAGAAAGTCGGTCAGCACCGACTACACCGCCGTCGAGTGGGAAGACGAAGGGGCCGTGTTTCGCGACATCAACGGAAAGGAGTTCATCGACATGCTTGGGGGCTTCGGCGTCTACGTCACGGGGCATCGCCACCCCAAGGTGCTCAAGGCCGTCACCGACCAGCTCAACCGGCAGGGCATCCATTCTCAGGAATTAATAGATCCCCTGCGGACCTATCTCGCGCATCTCGTTTCGCTCATCACGCCCGGGGATCTCAAATACGCTTTTTTGACCAATTCCGGCACTGAATCGATCGAGGGCTGCCTCAAGATGGCGGTGGTCACGACCGGGCGCCACAAGTTCATCGGGGCCATCGGCGGATTCCACGGCAAGAGTATGGGCGCGCTCGGCGGAACGTCCAAGGCCATTTTCCGAGAACCTTTTTTACCTCTGCTCAACTGGTCGCATGTTCCATTCGGCAATATCGACGCGCTCCAGATCATGATGGAGTCCTGCGACTTCTCAGGAGATCGAGTCGCGGCGGTGGTGCTCGAGCCTATCCTCGGAGAAGGCGGCATCGTCGTGGCACCCCCCGGCTATCTCGCCGCGGCCCGGGAACTGTGCGACAAATACGGCGCGATGCTGGTCTTCGACGAAATTCAATCGGGAATGGGACGGACGGGAAAAATGTTCGCGTGCGAGCACGACGGCGTTATCCCCGATCTGATGGCGCTGGGCAAGGGCTTCGGCGGCGGCATCATGCCCATCGGCGCCTGCGTGGGCACGGCCAAGACTTGGCAGCGCTACATCGAGAACCCGTTCCTGCACACCACGACTTTCGGCGGCAATCCCCCGGCCTGCGCGGCTGCGATCGCCACGATCAACGTCCTTCTCGAGGAGGACCTGCCCAGCCAAGCCGCGGAAAAAGGCGCCTATCTGCTCAAGACCATCGGCGCGCTGGCCGCCAAGTATCCGAAGGTCCTGGTCCTGGCCCGCGGACGCGGGCTGATGCTGGGCATGGAGTTCGCCGACAACGACCTCGGCTACGAGGTGTCCAAGGAGTTGTTCGGCCGCAACATCCTCATCAGCGGGACCTACATCAATGCCCGCGTCCTGCGCCTGGAGCCGGCGCTCACGATCAGCCGCGCTCAGCTCGATATTTTCCTCGGGGCGCTCGAAGAGTCACTGAAGGCCGTGTACAAAGCGCGCGGGCTTTAGCTGGAACTATCCTTGAGGAGGGAGTCGCGATTAAACATTTCTCAAATCTTTTAAGTGCCCGCCCACTCATTGGGCAATCGCGGCGCGAGCGTTAACACCTAGGTCAAAAGACCCAAGCCTAAAGACCCAAGTCGCTTCCCTTCCGGCCCAGGCCACAAAACCGTCACGCTGATACAATGTGTATTAGTGGATCGCAAGAAAGTCGGCTCGACGACAAAAACATCAGCGCTGCTCGCTCTCTTGGCGCTGAGCGCCGGCGGCCTCATGGCCACGGGGATGAGCGGCGGTATTTTTCAGGTCGTGAAGAGCCTTATCGGAGGAGCCGGAAGCTCCTCGCTCTCCGGCGGACTCTACGCTCTCACGCACAGCTTGGGCCAGAGCAACGCCATCACCATGACCGGTGGCGCTTATGAGCTGACCTCGGGCTACCAGCTCGGCGGCGGCGTCCTGGGCAGCACGCCGACGATTCCCTCGCCGGTTGTCGACTCCGGCGTCCTCATCGGGGTCTCCACGACCGGCACCGTCACGATCGTCTTCCAAGAGTCGATGGACCTGACCAGCCTGCAGAACTCGCTGACCGTGACCGCGATCCGCGATCACAACGGCCAGACGATCTCGACAACTCCTCCCTTCCTCCTTCAATACGACGACGCGACGCTGACCCTGAGAATTTCCCCCTCCCTGCCGCTGACTTGGGACACCAACTCTCTCTACGAGATCTCCCTGTCGACCGTGGCGCGCACGACGGCCGGTGTCCATCTGGCCTCGGCGTACGGCAAGAAGTTCCTGACGGTCTTCGACTGCTCCTTAGACAACACCTTCATCGATCCCTTCACCGGCTACACCATCGTCGTCCTGTCCGCGCACTCCCTGCCCGCCTCCGGCTACTTGGTCATGACCCTGGACCCGCTGCACAACCCCGAGCGCGTCAACCCCGTCGCCATCGAAGAGGCCAACCGAAAAATCGCGCTCAACCTCGGGGCTTTGCAAAGCCCCGTCGCCATCCGCGAGATCAATGCCTACGACTTGACCGGCAACCGCATCAATATCACGCCCGGCGCCCTGGCGCAGCTGGCCATGAGATACGACGCCGACGCCCGGGGCTTCGTGCCTCACAGCCTGCCCTTGGTCCGCTCCTCGAGCCTGGCCCTCTGGACTCTCGATGAGACCCGCAACCTGTGGATCCGCGTGCCCGGCACGACGAACAGCAACACGGCCAGCCAAGTCGCCGCCCCCATCTACCACTTCTCGGTGTACGCGCTCATCGGCGTACAGAACACGACGGTCTCCGACGTGTACCCTTTCCCCGTTCCCTGGAAGCCTCGGGCCAACAATCCGGCGCGCTATGGCACGCTGGCGGGCGGCATCACCTTCACCAACCTGCCCACCAGCGGCACGATCCGCATCTACACGGTCTCCGGCGAGTTGGTCAATAGCATCGAGATCCCGAACTCGGCGCTGACCGTGAACTGGTACGGGACCAACAGCAGCGGCGAGTCGGTCGCCAGCGGCGTCTATCTCTGGGAGATTCAGTCCGACAACAACTCTAAGACTGGCAAGTTGATGGTGGTGTGGTGATTATAAACACCCAACTTCGACGTCTCATGCTGACGGCGGCGCTGAGCGCCTCGTGTCTGCGGGCCCAGGCCGGCGGCGTGGGAACCACCGCGGCCAACTTCCTTAAGATCCCCGTGGGCACCAAGCAGATCGCCATGGGCGACCAGGGCGTGGCCCTTCCCATCGACGCCTCGAGCTTAAACCACAACCCGGCGAACCTCAACGCCCTCAATTACAAGCAGTTCTCCTTCGAGCACAACAAGTGGGCGGAAGGCGTCAACCAGGACTACGCCGCTTACGCGCACCCCAACCTCTCCATCGGCAGCGTGGGTGCGAGCCTCAATCTCTTCCGGGTCGGCAGCTTCCAGGGCTACGACAACGCCGGCGGCAACGCCGGGGACGTCACCGCCCAAGACATGGCCGCGACGTTCGGCTACGCGCGGCACGTCTGGGGGCTCTCGGATCCCGACGACGGCGCCGGCCTCGCGGCGGGTGTTTCGGCGACCGCCATCAAGGAGACGTTAGACAACGAGTCCGCTTCCGCCTTCGCGGGCGACGTCGGCGCGCTGTACCACTTCAACTATAAGGGCGCTTTGATGCACGCCGGCGCGGCGGTGCGCAACATGGGCCAAGGTCTTTCCTACTACGGCTCGGCGGCACCCCTGCCCCGCACGTACGCCGCGGGCTTGAGCGCCTCCACGTTCCTGCGCGGCGATCCGACCACTCTGTCCGTCGAGGTGCGAAAGCCCATCGACAACAGCGTCTCCTTCAGCCTCGGCGGCGAGTATTGGGTCAATTCCCTGCTGGGCGTGCGCGCCGGGTTCGTGAACTCCGACGACCTGGGGCCCGGCATCCGCGCGGGTGTGGGCATCAAGGTCAAGATCGTGGAGTTCGACTACGCGCTGTCCATCCTTGGGGGCTTTGGCATCACGCACCGGGTGGGCTTGACGGTGCGCCTGGGCGCTCCCGTGGACCGAACGCCGGGTGAGCTCACTCCCAACGCCAAAGCCGCGGGCAAGGCCGTGCGCCGGGCCCGGCGCCTGCTGGCTGAGAATCGCTACCTCGACTCGATGCTCGAGATCAACAAGGCCCTCCAACTCGACGCGAATTCGCCGGAAGCTCTTGAGCTCCTCGATAAGGTTCAGGCGCAGATGAAGGATATTGAGACCCCCAAGGTCGAAGCCCCCAAAATCGAAACGCCCGCATCAGAAGCCCCCAAAACCGAGGCTCCGAAAACGCCATGACCAAGCTATCTCTTCTCGCGCTCCTTCTTTCCGCCGCGCCTTCTTCGCTTTTTGCGCAGGTGCCGGGCATGCAGCAGCCGGCTGATCGGGCGTATCTCGCCGCTCTGGCCGATCAGATTCGCACGGCGCGAAATACGACAGCCTCGCGGGATTTGATCAATCAGATGATCAAGAACAAGATTTCGGTTCAGGAAGATTTGACGCAGAAGAAGCGCGCCGAGGCTTTGGCCCAGGCGATCAGGCTCAGCGGCCGGATGAAGGCCTCCCCGAAGACGACTCAAGAGCTTGAGCTGGCTCTTAAGAACGTGGACAAAAAAGAAGAGGTCGTCGTGAAAATGACGCCTTCGTCCGCCCCGTCCAATTCCGAATTAGCCGAGGCCGCCCCGATCAAAGACGCCGTGCGGCCGCCGTGGCTCACAGCCGACTATAAGCAAGCTCCCGTCACGGAGGCTCCGATGGAAACCGTCGCGAGCTTAAACGTTTCCAGCGAGGAGATGCGCGACGCTCTCAAGGACGCGCCGGCTAAGAAAGAAAGCGTCACTCCCTCCGTCTGGATCTCCACCCATTCTTCGGTCAACGGCAGGAAAAGATAAGTGTCTTCACTCACTGGGAGTTTTTCGATGAAATCCATAAAAATCATTCTCGCTCTCGCCTGTTGTCTGGGCCTGCAGGCGTTCTCGCGGGCTAACGCGGCGGTTCCCTCTGCGATCACGTATCAAGGCTCGCTCAAAGAGAGCGGGGTTCCGGTCAATGGGATCAAAACGATGGTTTTCCGTCTGACGAACGTCAACGGGACGGTTGAATTTTGGAACAGCGGTTCCACGAACGTGGTCGTGACGAACGGGCTTTTCCACGTACTGCTTACCCCCGCCGGAGTGGCCTGGCACAACGCCAATCCCTTCGTCGAAGTCACCGTCGCCGGGCAGATACTTCTGCCCCGCGACCCCTTTCTGACCACTCCGTACGCGTTCGTGGCCTCGCGCGTGAGCGATAACGGGGTGACGGGCAGCCAGATCGCCGCGGGACAGATCTCAGACGCGCATATCTCCACGGGTGCCGCGATAGCTCTGTCCAAGCTCGAGAAGAACCCCTCTTTGCCCGGCATCATCAACACGTCGACCAACCCGGTTCATTGGAGTCAGCTGAAGGGCGTTCCTCTAGGCATCGCCAACGGCAACAGCGCCGCGGGCAGCTTCACGCTGAAGTCTTCTGGGGCGATCATTGAGTCGGCCGCCATTGAGCTCAGTTTCGACAGCACGCAGTTCAACGTGTTCTCGGCGGGTCCGGGAGCGGGCAGCGTCGGTTTGTCGGGCAACGTCACGGTGCAGGGCAACGCGTTTAACAGCGCCAACCAGCTCGTGAAGCTCGATGGAACGGGGAAGCTCCCCGCGATCGACGGATCGCAGCTCCTTAATATAGGAGTCAGCACGCAGAACGTCGTCCAGTTCGCCCAGGTCGCCATCGACACGACGGCCATCGCCCTCTCTGTCGCGAATCATGCGGTCGCTGACACCGCTGAGTTCTCCAAAGTCGCCGTGGACACGACGGCTATCGCCCTCTCAATCGCCAA
>JAYVZL010000340.1:0-8362 GCA_043783505.1 Elusimicrobiota bacterium | reverse complement strand
GCGCGCCGAGCACGCAGGCGAGCGCGACAGTGAAGGCCAGGTGACTGTGCATGGGTCGCTCCGACGTCCGAGTCGCGCAAGCATAGGCAGACGACGCGACGCCGGCTTGTAGCTTTGCGACTGCGCTGTACCCCTTCTGCTTAGGCCAAAGTGTTCGGTGCGGTCTAGTCGATGATGGTGAATCCGCCCCAGAACGAGCTGTTGCAAGTCACGCGGATGTGCTTGCCATTGATGTTGGACTTGTAGAAAGGCATGGCGTCTCCGTTGTGCGTGCGCGCCGAAGCCCACACTTTCAGGTAGCGAGTGTAGACGCCGAAGTGATTGCATACCTCAGGGGCCGGGAACGTGACGACCTTCTTGTCATCGTGGCGCATCTTCTCGGTGCGGATCAACTTCAGATGACCGCGGTTCTTACCGGCGTAGAGGTGCACTTCGACATAGCCGCCGAAGCGCTTGACGGTCGCGTAGTCCTTGTCTCCCACGTCGACCAAGGCTTTGACCGTGCCGTTGGTGTGAATGAAGTTCACCTTGTAATGCAACTCTCCGCCGCGGCCGCCGTTGACGGGAACGATGGCGTACGCGGGCGTTTCTATCTTCGCCGCGCCTTCCCGCAGGTCCGCGAGTTTCACGTCAGGAGTGAAAGCCGACGCGATGGAGCCCGTCAGAGCGAGACAAACGACCAAACCAAGAACCTTATGCATGATTGAGACCTCCGTGAAATATCCGACGACGGCGGCCTCTATTTAACCTAGTTCCAAGTATTTTGGGATGAGTCCTCCGGACTAGGGATCGTCCGGCAAAGGGCCTACGCTTTCGTAGGACTCTGCGGGATCTTTAGTCGAGGGCGGTGATCCGTCCCACGACTTGTTGCCATTGCAGACGACCTTGATCAGCTTGCCGTAGATTGGACTATTATCGCCCGGCAAAGGGCCTGCGTTTTATAGGCTCGTTTTATTGATCTCGAATCCGCGCCATTCCGAATTGCGGCAGGTCACATTCATGGAGAAGCCTTTAGGAGTCATGTAGCCGGGCATGGGGTTCCGGTTGTTATGCGTCGCGGAAACCGTCACTAACACGAAGCGAGTGTAGGTGCCGAAGGTATCGCAGATCTCGCCGGACATGAAATTGAGGACCGCCTTCTCGTCTTTCAGATTTGTGTACCGATTGACCCTAGACATCCCGTGGAGCCTGTTTGTCGTCCAAAGGATCACTTTGAGGTCGCCGCCGAGCCCCGCGATGGCCCAGAAGTCCTCTTTGCCGATGTCGGCGATAGCGCTGATGACGCCGTCGCTTTTGACGAAGTCCATAGTGAAAGATAGCTCTCGGCTGTTGTTGGCGACGAGGACGTAGGCGGGCGATGGCATCTTCGCCGCATTCTTAGACACGTTCGACTGATCAGGCGTGAATGCCGGCATATTGGCCGATGCGATCGAGCCCGTCAGAGCGAGAAATACGGCGGCATAAAGGACATGGCGCATGATCGAGGTCTCCGTGAAATCCATCTCAACAACGCTCTAGTTTAGCCCTGACTCACCGATTGCGCCTGAGCACTTTGTCCTATGGACCGACGGATAAAGGGCCTACGAGTGTGGGCCCTGAAGGGCCGAGGAAGACGTCAGGATAGGGCGACGCGTTTGGGGGGCGTGCGGCGTTCTTTCTTGTGCATCAGCGTGCCCGTCACTAGGCTCAAGACCGTGGCGGTGCCGCCGCGCACGGAGAAATGGACGTCGAAGTCGTGCAGAAAAAACCCAAGCTCGAGGCCGTCCACGTTTTGGGATCGGTAGCGAGGGTTGCGAAGGTACTGAGTGAGGATGTCGCGCAGCAGCCGTTTGAGGCCGGCGGTCTTCAGGCGTTTTTCCGCGGCCGTGATATCTTTGAGCGCGGGCTTGGAGAAGGCGACCTTGAGAGTGGGGAAGGGCGTGTCCTTCGTCCAGCCCGGCGTGGCGCGCTTGGCGATGTCCCACTCGGGGATGTACGGTTTGACGTCCAGGATCGGCGTGCCGTCGACGAGGTCGATGCCCGCCAGGTGCATCGTTGCCCCATCGATCTTGACCAGTCGCGCCAAGGATAGGCCGATCGGGCTGGGGCGATGCGGCGAGCGCGAGGCGAAGATGCCGATGCTCTCTCCTTTGAGGCGAGGCGGATGGATCTTGGGCCGAAAGGACTTGTTGGTATTCAGGTGAAAATAGGAGATCAGCCAGACGTGGCTGAAGCGTTCCAGGCCGAACAGGGAGTGCTCAGGGAGGAACTCGCTGGCGACCGTCAGCTTGGCCGTAGCGCCCGGGACCAGCATGGGCTGACGCGGCGTGCCGAACTTCTCGCGGAAACAGGATTTGAGATGGCCCAGGACGCGCAGGGGTTGGGAGGTCACGGCGCTACGAGTCGACCTGCTCGAGCAGCTCGGCTTTGTCGTTGAAGACGAGAAATGAGGCTTTGTCGCCGGCGCGTACCGCGGCTTCCTTTCCTAGATAGGCGGCGTCCACGGCTTCGGGCTGCTTTTCGAAGTCGCCCAGCCAATGAAGGCGGCCGTTGCGGTCGCGGCTGGCGGCGCGATACCATTTCTTTTCGATCGGGTGTTCGGCGTATAGCGCCGCGACGTCGGTCGGGACCACCAGCGGGGCGTTCTTCTTGATCCAGCGCACGACCAGGGAGCCGGCGAACAGAGGCAAGACGACCCAGTAGATCAAGGGGAAGAACACGGCGCTTATCTCGCGGGGAGGACAGCGAGCATGTCCTCGATGCTGGTGAATTTTTCGCGGATCTTGTCGGCCTTGGCGCCGTTTGCCTTTTCCAGGACATCGAGCTTCTGCCAATCGGCGAAGCTGAGAGCGCGCACTTTCTTGGCCGCGAGAAGGCTCAAGGTGGCCTCGAGCGAGGCGTCGGCCGCGGCCGGCAGCGTTCCGGCCTTGAGGTCGGCCAACAGCGCCTGCACCGTGGCGACCGAGTCGGCGCGGTTGGTGCCGATGAGGCCCGAGGGGCCGCGCTTGGCCCAACCGACCACGTATTGGCCGGGCAGCGGCGGCTTGCCGGCCGCTGCGAGCAGACGGCCCTCTTCATTGGGCATGTGGCCGGATTTTTCGTCGAAAGGCGCCCCGGGGATGGGGACGCCGCGATAGCCGACGGAGCGTAGGACCATCCCGACCGGGATGGTCTCAAACTCGCCGATGCCGACGCACTTGACCCGGCCCTTGTCGTCGGCGACGAGCTTGTTCTTCTCGATGCGGATAGCGGCGACATGGCCGTCCTTGCCGATGAGCTCCACGGGAGAGGCGCGGAAGCGAAGGCGGATCTTCCGGTCCTGGGCGCCCTCGCCTTTCTTGGCGTGCTCTTGGATGTAGGCGACTTTTTTCGCAACCTCTACGGCGGCGAGTTCGCCTTGCGACACCTCGTCGACGACCGTCTCGGCGGGATCGACGACTAGGTCGCACCCGGGCAGCTCGCCCAGCTCCTGGATCTCCATGGGCGAGTAGGCGGCCTCGGCGGGACCGCGCCGGCCCAGCAGCCACACAGTCTTGACTTGGCTTTTGCGCAGGGCATCGACGGCGTAGCCCGCCGCGTCGGTCTTGGCCAAGCTTTCGGCAGCACGGGAAAGCACGCGCGTGACGTCCATCGCCACGTTGCCCACGCCCACGACCGCGATCGCGGCGTGGGACAGGTCGAAGGTCCGCGCGCGATGGTCGGGATGGCCGTTGTACCAGCCCACGAACTCCGTGGCGGAATAGGAGCCGCTCAGATGCTCGCCGGGAATCTCCATATGCCGGTCGCTCTCGCAGCCGACCGCGTAGATCACCGCGTCGTGGCGAGCACTCATCTCTTGAGGGGTGATATCCCGCCCGATCTTGATCGCCCCGAAGAAGCGCAGGCGCGGGTCGAGCGCTAGGCGCTCATAGACGGCCACGACGGACTTGATCTTCTGATGGTCCGGAGCCACGCCCCCGCGCACGAGGCCGTACGGGGTCGGCAGGCGGTCGAAAAGATCGACGCGGACCGTCAGGCCGGGGGCCTTGAGCAGGGCCTCGGCGGCATAAAAGCCGGACGGTCCCGAGCCGACGATGGCGACGGCGAGAGGGCGTTGAGGCGTTCCAAGATCGGCCATAGCTGAGTGAGGCTACCAAGTTGGGCGCCGCCGCCGCCATGCTAAAATACGTCATGAAGATTTTCCTGCTGATTTTGGCCATCGCCCCCGTCGTGCGCGCTCAGTCCATGACCGTTCCGGACCTGTCCGCCTCCATGTCCGCGGCGAGCCGTATCGTCGCTCAGGCGAAACTGCTCAATACGTCGTGCCCGACGCCGGTCTCCTTGACTCAGCCTTGGGTCGAGCACGTCGGTCCCGCTTCCGAAGCGGTGCTTGCCGCGCATCTCAAAGCCAAGCTCGACGGCGCCGAGACGATGCTCGTCCCGGTCAACACGGTGTCCTGGTGGATCGGTTCTTCGCGCCGCGGCCGCGGCCCCGAAAGCGAGATCAGCTCTCCGGGCTGTTTCGTGCTAGGTAGCGCCGCCGTATACGTCAATGGGCCAGAAAATGACGCGAAGGTGAATTTCGTGCAGACCGTCGTCGGGGGCGGCGAAAATATCCTCCGCGACAGTCTCATCGAACTGCGTTGGTACGACGCCAAGGACGGGCGCAAGCACCGCTGGTACAACACGAAACTGGCCCAGCGCCTAGGCTGGGACGTCGACGGGCGCGGCATGCCCACTGACATGCCTCGTCCGATCCCGCTCCCCAGTGCTAGCAACGAGCTGCTTTAATCAACGGCCGGTCAGCAGGCGCGCGATCAGCACAATGTGGCGCTGCAGTTCGCGCCAACGCCGGAGCTTCGAGATCCCGGCCGTGCGCGTGAGCAAGGGCGCTGGGACCTCGACGATCCGGCGGCGGGCGAGCATGGCGCGTGCCGCGATCTCGGCGCTGATCTCGAAGCCCTCGGCGTACAGCGGCATGTCCCTGAGCATCTCCGCGCGGTAGAGCCGAAACATCGGGGTGTAGGCGGTCAGCGCCAGACCGAATAGGCCGCGATAGAGCGCGTTGAGCATTAAGCTCGGCAGACGCCGCGCCCAAGGCACGTCGCCGCTGTCGCCTGACCGCAGGTAGGGCGAGCCCGACGCCAGATCCGCGTTCGCCGCGCGCGCGGCCGCGAACAGGTCCTTGAGCGAGGAAGGGGGGAATGTGAGGTCCGCGTCCAAGGTCGCGATCCATTCGCCGCGGGCGGAGGAAAAGCCCGCGCGCAAGGCCGCGCCCAGGCCTTGATTGGGAGACATCGTCACCACGCGCGCGAGCGGGTTGGCGGCCCCCAGCGCCGCGGCGGCGGCGGCGGTCGCGTCGGTGGAGCCGTCGTCGACGATCACGACCTCATAAGGGACGCCCAGGGCTTCGAGGTCCGGGAAAAGCTCGGCGGGATAGCGCGCGAGATTTCCTTCCTCGTTGTGGCAGGGGACGACGATGGTGAGCGTGGGGGTCAGAGCGCTTGGCGGAAGTAGGCGATGGTGCGCTTGAGACCTTCCTCAAGCGAAACCTTGGGCTCCCACTTGAGCTTTTTGCGCGCCAGCGTGATGTCGGGGCGGCGGACCTTGGGGTCGTCGACCGGCAGCGGCTTGTAGACGATCTTCGATCGCGACTTGGTCAGGCGCTTGATGACCTCGGCGATCTCGAGCAAGGTCATCTCGCGCGGGTTGCCGATGTTGATCGGCCCCGTTTGGCTCGAACGCACAAGGCGGTCGATGCCGTCGACTAAGTCCGAGACGAAGGTGAGGCTGCGAGTCTGGGAGCCGTCGCCGTAGACGGTGATGGGCTTGCCCGCCAGCGCCTGGGTGATGAAATTGGGCACGGCCCGGCCGTCCTCGGTGCGCATGCGCGGGCCGTAGGTGTTGAAGATGCGCACGATGCGCACGCGCACGCCGTGGTAGCGGTGATAGGCCATGGTCATGGCCTCGGCGAAGCGCTTGGCCTCGTCGTAGACGCCGCGCGGCCCGATCGGATTGACGTTGCCCCAATAGGTCTCGGGCTGAGGGTTGACCTCGGGGTCGCCGTACACCTCGGAGGTCGAGGCCAAAGCGAAAATGGCCTTCTTGTCTTTGGCCAAGCCCAGGGCCTTGTGAGTGCCCAGCGCCCCGACCTTCAGGGTCGGAATGGGCCACCGCGCGTAGTCGATGGGGGAGGCGGGGCTGGCGAAGTGCATGACCAAATCGAGCGGGCCGGGAACGTGGAGGTAGTTGGTCACGTCCATCTTGATGAACTCGAAGCTCGGATTTTTCATCAGATGGGCGACGTTGGACAGGCTCCCGGTGATCAGATTGTCGACGGCGATGACCCGGGAGCCCTTGGCAAGGAAGTGCTCGCACAGATGGCTGCCCAGAAATCCGGCTCCGCCGGTGATGAGAACTCGTTTCATGGCCGTCCTACCCCCGCGTAATCAAAACCCAGTTCGCGCGCCTTTTCCGGATCGAAGACGTTGCGCCCGTCGAGCAGCACGGCCGTGCGCATCAGCCGCTTGACGCGCTTGAGGTCGAGGTCCTTGAAGCGGGGCC
The DNA here is from genome assembly GCA_043783505.1 of Elusimicrobiota bacterium. Classification (GTDB taxonomy): domain Bacteria; phylum Elusimicrobiota; class Elusimicrobia; order UBA1565; family UBA9628; genus GWA2-66-18. The sequence continues at coordinate 1,840 of JAYVZL010000340.1, read as the reverse complement.
ATTCCGTCACGATCGCCAGGGCGTCCGCGCCTTTGACGGCGTCGTACTCGTCCTTGGCGAAGTGCACGCCTTTGAACTCGGGCAGGGCCTTGGCGCGTTCGGCGGCCACGGGGTCGAAGGCGCGGATCCTGACGCCGCGGCTCTTGAGGCCGCTGACGACCTCGATCGAGGGTGCAAAGCGGATATCGTCGGTGTGGGGCTTGAAGGCGAGGCCCAGCACCGCGACGGTCTTGCCCTCCAAATTCCAGAGCTTCTCCTCGATCTTGCGGGCGACCCAGGAGAGTTGATGGTCGTTGATCTCCTTGACCGCCTTCAAGAGCTTGAAGTCGTATCCCTTCTGCTTGCTGATCCAGTAGAAGGCTTCGAGATCCTTCGGAAAGCAGAAGCCGCCAAACCCGATGCCCGCGTTGAGAAACATCGGACCGATGCGCCGGTCGAGGCCCATGCCCTGGGCGACGAGCTTGACGTCGGCGCCGACCTTCTCGCAGAGCGCGGAGACGGCGTTGATATAGGAAATCTTCGTCGCCAAAAAAGAGTTCGAGGCGTGCTTGATGAGCTCCGCGCTCTTGAGGTCGGTGACGAGCACCGTCGCCTTGAGCGGCGCGTACACCTCGCGCATGACGGTTTCGGCGCGCTTAGAGGAGACGCCTAGGACCACGCGGTCGGGCTTCATGAAGTCCACAACCGCGGAGCCTTCGCTTAGAAATTCGGGATTGGACACCACGTCATAGGGCGTGCCCGACTTGTTGAAGCGCTGGATCGTCTTTGACACCCAGTCGCCGGTCTCCACGGGGACCGTGGACTTGTCGACGATCACGGTGTAGCCGTCGATGTGTTTGGCGACGGTCTCGGCCACGGCCTCGACTGCGGAAAGGTCGGCGGAGCCGTCGGCGCGGGGGGGCGTGCCCACCGCGATGAAGACCACGCCGGCGCGTCTTCCCTTGTAATGCAGTCCTTCCTCGACGGAGGCCGCGAAGCACAGGCGCTTGGACTTGACCACGCGCCGGAATACCTCGTCGAGGCCGGGCTCATGTATTGGAACCTTGCCGGCCTTCAACGAGCGCAGCTTCTTGGGGTCGGAGTCCACGCACACCACGCGATGGCCGATTTCCGCCAGGCAGGAGCCGGTCACCAGGCCGACGTAGCCCGCGCCGACGACGCAGATGTCGAGGGTTTTCATTGTACGGGACGCATTCTTTCATAAATGACTGGGGATGGACAAGTCTCGCTTCATGGTCTATACTTGCGCCGTGGAACTCGATCGAAAAATTCGTGAGAAAACGGCGCGTGTCGGTGTGGTCGGCCTGGGTTATGTGGGATTACCTTTGGCCGTGGCGTTCGCCCGGCGCGGCTATCGCGTCACGGGCATCGAAGTCGACGAGCGCCGCGCGGCGAATCTGCGCAAGGGCCGCTCCTATATAGAGGACGTTTCCTCCATCGAGCTTAAGAGGCTTTTGCGCGAAGGACTGCTTGAGGTGCGCAGCGATGACGCGGCTCTTGCCCGGTTGGACGCGGTGCTCATCTGCGTGCAGACGCCGCTGCGCAAGACCAAAGAGCCCGACATCTCCAACATTTTGACGGCATGCGCCCGCATCGCTCCGCGTCTTAAGCGCGGCCAGCTGGTGGTGCTCGAGAGCACCACCTATCCCGGCACGACTGAAGAGGCCGTGCGTCCCGCTTTGGAGAAGTCCGGACTCGTGGCCGGCCGCGATTTTTGGCTGGCCTTCTCGCCCGAGCGCGTGGACCCGGGCAACAAGCGCTGGAACATCGAGAACACGCCCAAGGTGGTGGGCGGCGTCAACGCCGTCTCGACGAAATTGGCCGAGCTGCTCTACAGCCA
>JAYVZL010000339.1:0-3284 GCA_043783505.1 Elusimicrobiota bacterium | reverse complement strand
AAAAGAACAAGGTCCAAGTCGTCACTCTCGGCTGTTCGAAGAACCTCTTCGACTCCGAGGTGCTCATGGGACAGTTGCGCGCCAATAAGTTCGAGGTCGAGCACGAGACCGACTGCGACGACGCGGCGATCGTGGTGATCAACACCTGCGGCTTCATCGACAACGCCAAGCAGGAATCCATCGACACCATCCTCGACTTCGCCGCGGCGAAGAAGCGGGGCGAGATCGAGAAGCTCTTCGTCACCGGCTGCCTCTCCGAGCGCTACAAGGACGACCTGGAGCGCGACATCCCCGAGGTGGACGCTTACTTCGGCACCCGCGACCTTCCGCGGCTGATGAAGGCGCTCAACGCCGACTACAAGCACGAGCTCGTGGGCGAGAGGATGATCACGACTCCTCGCCATTACGCCTATTTTAAAATCTCGGAGGGCTGCGACCGGCCATGCTCTTTCTGCGCCATCCCGCTGATGCGCGGCAAGCACATCTCGACGCCGATCGAAGAGTTGGTCTCCGAGGCCAAGCGCCTGGCCGCCGCCGGTACGCGAGAGCTGCTGCTCATCGCCCAAGATTCGACGTACTACGGCCTTGATCTGTACGGCAAGCGGCGTCTGGCCGATCTGCTGAGAGCATTATCCGATGTCGAGGGCATCGGCTGGATTCGCCTGCACTACGCTTTTCCCGCGGGCTTCCCTTTAGAAGTTCTCGATGTGATGCGCGAGCGCTCTAATATCTGCAAGTACCTCGACATGCCTCTGCAGCACGTCTCCGACCGCATGTTGGCCTCGATGCGCCGCGGGACCACCAAGGCCAAGACCGAGGAATTGGTCGCGATGATCCGCGACAAGGTGCCGGGCATCGCCCTGCGTACCACGCTGATCGCGGGCTATCCCGGCGAGACCAAGGCCGATCACGAGGAGACGCTCGCTTGGGTGGAAAAGACCCGCTTCGACCGTCTGGGCGTCTTCCAATACTCGCATGAAGAGAACACTCACGCCTACTCTCTCGTCGACGACGTTCCGGCCAAAGAGAAGAAGCGCCGCGCCGAGGCCGTGATGGCCGTCCAACAAACCATTTCTCTTGAGATCAACGCCGCGAAGATCGGACAGACGGTTAAAGTCCTGGTGGACCGCAAAGAAGGCAAGAATTTCATCGGCCGCACTGAACAAGACTCGCCTGAAGTGGACAACGAAGTATTGATTCCTGCCGCCAAGCACTACCTGCGCATCGGCGACTTCGCCGACATCAAGATCACCGCCGCCGAGGAGTACGACTTAGTCGGCGAGCCGGCCTAGTAGCGTCAACGCTAGTTGGAGCCTCGCCTGGGGATAAGTCTTGCCGGAGTGCTCAAAGAAAAAATTTGTAATCTAGAAGCGCTAATCGGCTTGGTTCTAGAGGAGGCATCATGAAAAATGGAATTTTGGTTTTTGTCGGTTTGGTCTGCTCCGGCTTATCGGCGTCTGCCTTTGATTTTGACGGTGGAAGATTGGCGCCGGGCGCCGGGCTTGAGACGCGCTCGTTCGCCGCTCCCGCGACGCCGCGCGCGATATTGGTCGGGTCTTCCGTCGCCGACCAGCCGCAGATCCTCAATATGGTGGCGCGCAAGGCCACGGGGGAGTTCAAGGGAGTTTCGGCGGCCGGGATCTCTTTGTTCGGCAAAAAGATCGAGCTTAAGATCCCTGGACGAAAGACGGTATCGTTGCCGATCATCCGGGTCTTAATCGACGACAGCTGCGGAAGCACGGACTACGAAATCGAGGGCGATCAGTGGGTCGTCGACTTGACGCGGCATACGAACAGCCAGTGCTCGACGCGCGAGGCCGGTCTTCTGTGGACCGCGAAGGTCACGCATTTAAAATCCGGAAACCCGGCCGGCTCGCTTGAGCTGATCCTTCGAGTCCAGCCTCTCTGACATCACTCGTTATCGGCTGAAAACGGCTTCTTAACGAGCTTTCCGCTCTCCTTGGAGAGGGCCTCGACCTTGGTCTTGGCTTCTTCCAGGCGATTGGACAGCTCCTTGGAGAGCACCACGCCTTTCTCAAACAGGGTAAGCGACTCGTCGAGATCCTTGTCTCCGGCTTCGAGTTCGCGAACCAACTCCTCGAGAGTCTCAAGCGACTTTTCGAACGTATCGGTTTTCGGGGTCTTGGTCATTTCGTCACCTCGCAATTGATCTCGCCTTCTGACAGGCGCACGGTCACCGGGTCTCCCTTCTTCACCTGCGCCGCATTGCTCAGGACTTTGCCGCGGCTGGACGCGATCGCATAGCCGCGGCCGAGAACTTTCAAGGGGCTGATGGCGTCGAGCCTGCCAGCGGTGCCGCCCAGGCGCAGAGCCAAGGTCTGCAGGTGGCGCTTGAGCGCCTCAGGCAGGCGCATGGTCATCTCGTCGACGCGCAGGACGCGCTGCTCCCACAGGCGGCGCGGGTCCTGCAAAAACGGATGCGCGGCGGCGTAGGTCAAGCGGCGGCCGAGGGATTCGATAAGGTCGAGCAGTGTTTGCGCCATCGCGTCGTCGAGTTCGGCGATGCGGTCGAAGACGGCGGCTTTCTCCGGTACGGCGAGCTCGGCCGCGGCCGAGGGGGTGGGCGCGCGCAGGTCGGCGACGAAGTCGGCGATGGTCGTGTCCGTCTCGTGGCCCACGCAGGAGATCACCGGAATGGCAGATTCGGCGATCGCGCGCGCGACGACCTCCTCGTTGAAAGCCCAGAGGTCCTCGACGGAGCCTCCGCCTCGTCCCACGAGGAGGACTTCGGTGTCGGAAGCGAGTTCATTAAAGCCGCGCACGGCGGCGGCGATCTCGGCGGCGGCTCCAGGTCCCTGAACTTTCACCGGCCAGACGCGGATCTCGATGCCCGGCCAACGGCGGCTTAACACATGGATGACGTCGCGCACGGCCGCCCCCGAGCCGGAGGTCACGACGCCGACGACGCTCGCGTAGGGAGGGAGCGCTTTTTTTCGCGACTCGTCGAAGAGGCCCTCGGCCTGGAGCTTGGCCTTGAGTTGCTCCAGCGCCAGCTGGAGCGCGCCCTTCTCGCGCGGCTCGGCGGCGGAGATGATGAGCTGAAGCTCGCCGCGGGACTCGTAAGAGGTGACGCGGCCGCGGACGATAACCTTCTGTCCGTCCTGGAGCTTGAACTTGACGCCGAACGAGGCGCCCTTGAATAGGACCGCGCGGATCTGAGCCTTGTCGTCCTTGAGGGTTAGGTAAGTGTGCCCGGAGGGGTAGGCCTTGCAGTTGGAGATCTCTCCCTCGACCCAGAGTTCGGGGAAAGAACCCTCCAAAAG
>JAYVZL010000338.1:0-19380 GCA_043783505.1 Elusimicrobiota bacterium | reverse complement strand
CACATGCAGGCGTTGATGCAGGTCGTCGGGCCCTCTTTCGTGATCCCGTAGCCCTCATGGATGTGGCCGCAGATGTGGTAGGAGGGCTTGATCCGCTGGATCGCGGCGAGAAGATCCTCACAGCCAACGCGCTCGCCGCCTCCGGATGGGCGCAAGACCTCATCGCCATGTCCGAACGCTGGCCCGTGCGTGACGAGGATTTAAACGTCGTTGGGGATGTGATCCCATTTCGCTTTAATCTCCGGACCACGCTGCAGGTTGAAAGCCCAGTCGTAGAACCATGGCTGCTTGCCAGTCACCAGCGCGTACGCAATCGAGCAAGTGTCGCCCGCTTGGCGCGCCCAATTTAATACGATGCCGCCGGGCGTAGCCAGGAGAGTCGACATGAATACAAGCGGAAACACGATCCTCTTCACGGGCGGATCAAACGGCATAGGTCTGGAGTTCGCAAAGCAGCTCCTAGATCTCGGCAACACCGTGATCATCACCGGTCGCGACGAGGCGAGAGTTCAAAGAGCCGCGGCGACGCTGCCTGGAGTGCGCGCCGTCAAAAGCGACGTAAGCCAGTCCGTTGAGATCGAGCCGCTTCTTAAAACCACGACTTCCGAGTTCCCTAGGCTCCAGACTTCATCCTCAAGCAGCTCAGCAAGCCCGTCGACCGTATGCTGAGCCGCGGCGCGTAAAAAATCTCGACACCCGGACCCACCGTGATTATTCTCCACGCCGCATTCCTTCGCGGGCGCCTGTTCGTGTGGGGCGAAACTCCCGACGCCAAGTGCGCGGAGCCCGACGCGTTGGGTGCCGCGCTGCGGACGGCGGGCGTCGCCAGGCCGCTCGTGTTCGAAAATTTGGCTCCCGGGTCCGAGCATGCGGCAGCACTCGAGACGGCCGAGGCCGTCGATTTCCTGGCGGCCGGCGCCGCCAAGTGCGCCGCGGCGCAATCGGCGCTGATCGGTCCTGACCTGGCTCTCTGGGCCGCAGCGCTGGAGCTCTGCGCCTCGCTCGTGGTCCGGCAAAGAGTCGTCCAGGGATACGCCCTGGAAAACAATCGATTCAAGTCCTACTGGAAGCCGATTTTTACCGGTTCCGACGAGCAGGCTTTCCAGGAACTGGCGGCGCGCCTTGCGGGCGGTGACGCTTCGCTGACCGGATTTGTTCGTGAGATCACCGCTCATCTCATGCGTCGCGAGCCGGCCACCGCGAGCAGTCCTTCTCCGGGCGTTCCTAAGCAGCCCGCCGGCCCGTTCAAGTTGTGCTTTCGTCTTGAGGAGCCGGAGACGTCGAACGGCTCGTGGCGCGTGAGCTGTCTTCTCCAATCGACGAGCGATCCCGGCCTTCTGCTGCCCCCCGGCCTCGCCGTGGGCGCCGGCCCCGGGGCGCCAAAAATTCTTCGCAGCGAGCACTTCGAGCTTCGCGAGAAGCTGCTCGCGGCCTTAGACCAGGCGGCACGGATATGTCCCGACGTCCGGCGCTGCTTCGAGGCGGCAGCACTTGACGGCTATGAGCTCGACGTGCACGAGGCGCATGAGTTCCTGACGCTGCATGCCGCCGCTTTGGACGCGGCCGGTTTCGGCGTGCTGCTCCCCGCCTGGTGGACGCGCAAGGACGTGAGGCCGCGGTTGACGGCGCGCGGCAAAGCCACGCGGCCCGGGACGGCACGCGGCTTGGGGTTTTCTCTCGACGACGCGATCCGTCTCGATTGGGAGGTGGCACTCGGCGCGGAAACGCTGACCCGCGAAGAAATCGACGCCTTAGTCGACCTCAAGGAGCCCTTGGTGCGCCTGCGCGGCCGTTGGGTGCAAGCCGACGGCGACGACATCCGGACCGCGATGGAGTTCTGGAAAAGCACGGAGCGGGGGACTCTTCGCGATTTAGTCCGCATGTCCTTGGGAGGCGCCCAGGCTCCGCCCGGGCTTGAGATCAAGGAAGTCTCGGGGGAGGGAGAGCTCGGGCGGTTTTTAGAGCGGCTTCAGGGCAAAGCGCGCTATGAAACTCTCCGTCCTCCCAAAAAATTCGCCGGCAAGCTGCGCCCCTATCAGGTTCGGGGCTTTTCGTGGCTAGCGTATCTGCGCCGATATGGTCTCGGGGCCTGCCTGGCTGACGATATGGGTCTGGGCAAGACCATCCAGGCTCTCGCCTTGATCCAAAGCGACCATGAGGCCGGCGTCCGCCGCCCCGTCCTCATCGCCTGCCCACTGTCGGTCGTCTCGAACTGGAAAAAGGAGGCCGAACGCTTCACGCCCGGCTTGTCGATCCTCGTCCATCATGGAGTGGACCGGAAAACGGCGGCCGCTTTCAAGACCGGCGTCGCCAAGCACGCCGTGGTGGTCACGAGTTACGCGCTGCTTGCGCGCGACTTCGAGACCCTGCGCGAGATCCATTGGGGCGGCGTCATTCTCGATGAGGCGCAAAACGTGAAGAACCCGGTGACGTTGCAGGCGCGCGCGGCGCGCGCGCTCCGGGCCGACTACCGGATCGCGCTGACCGGCACGCCCGTCGAGAACCACGTGGGCGATCTCTGGTCCATCATGGAGTTTCTCAATCCCGGCCTGCTGGGAACCCAGGCCGAGTTCAAGAAGCAGTTCTTCACGCCGATCGAGGCCGCCGGCGACAAGCAGGCCGCCGAGCGCTTAGCACGCCTCACCCGGCCCTTCGTGCTTCGCCGGCTCAAGACCGACAAGACCATCATCCGGGATTTGCCCGATAAGCTCGAGATGAAGGTCTTCTGCAGTCTGACCAAGGAGCAGGCCGCTCTGTACGCCGCCGTGGGGCGCAAAGCGGAGGCCGTCATCGAGGGCGCCGACGGCATTCAGCGCCGCGGCCTCATCCTGGCCGCTTTGACGAAGCTAAAGCAGATCTGCAATCATCCGGCCCATTTTCTGGGCGACGGCTCCCGGCTCGAGGGCCGCTCCGGCAAGCTCGAGCGCCTGTGCGAGATGCTCGAGGAAGTCCTCGAATCGGGCGAGCGGGCGCTCGTTTTCACTCAGTACGCGCAGATGGGCCGCATGCTTGAGCGTCATCTCGCGAAGACCTTCGGCCGCGAGGTCCTGTTCCTATATGGGGGCGTGCCCCGCACTCAGCGCGACGACATGGTCGCGCGCTTCCAGGCCGAGGGCGAAGGCCCCGCCGTATTCGTCCTCTCGCTCAAGGCCGGCGGAACGGGCCTCAACCTAACGAATGCCTCCCATGTCTTCCACTATGACCGCTGGTGGAATCCGGCAGTGGAAAATCAAGCCACCGATCGGGCCCACCGCATCGGGCAAACCGCGAACGTCCAAGTCCATAAATTTATCTGCGCCGGGACGCTCGAGGAAAAGATCGACGCGATGCTCGACCGCAAGAAGGACGTCGCGGAGCGGATCATCGGCGCCGGGGAGGGCTGGCTCACCGAGCTCTCCAACGCGGAGCTGCGCCAGGTATTCGCGTTAAGCGCCGAGGCGGTGGAGCACTAAGCTCATGGACTACTCGCGCTCCCCATAGACCTGTACGAGGTGAAATACCTGCCGATTAGCCGATCGGCTTCCAGCGCGCATTGATTTCCGTTAGTAATTTCCTAATTAGAATCACGGGAACCCCTTAATGCGCGCACAAAGTCGTCGACTTCGATTTCCGTCACTACGCGCCATTTGCGCGCGATTGGCGACAGATTTTTGGTGACTTCTTTAAGTGTCTCGGGACTTGTGGTGTCCTGGTCAAGGATGTCCTAAGGCGTCGGTACTCGAGGATGATAGTCGCGGCCTAGCTGGATCTCGCCGTCGCGCTCGCCCAAGCCCGCACCGAGCCCACCCGCCGGTCCGGCAACGCAGCCGCGAATTCGATTCGAAGACGAGAAAGGTTGATTCGGCCGGCCTGAATGACTAATACGGGTGCGATTGAGGAGATCTGTCTCGCCGACTCTCCGGAAACGAGAGCCTCTCGAATCGAGGCGGTCGCGTTCTTTAGACTGTCGGAGGGGAGAACCTCACCACTTTCATATAGGTGCGTCGCTCCTTGGCGCGCCAGAGCGTAGGTAAATGGTTTCGTTAAAAGGCTAATTAGGTAGAGCTTTTGCTAAAGCCAGCCGCTTCTTGAAGTACTCACGCAATCCTGGATCCTTGCACCAGACATAGCAACCTTTACGCCCGCGGGACAGGAGCACCCGATACGTGCTCTTGATGATGCTGTCTACCTTTCCCATGATCGCCTTCTGGGTCGTTGGATTGTCTTTGGCAGCCCTGAGTTCACCCTTCCAGCCGTGAAGGCTCTTGTCTGTTCGTGCGCGTTTGGCTGGGTCGCCCTCGACGATTCCTTCCCGGCAAACAAGATCGTCACCGATGAGTACGCCCATCCAGTCAAATTCGAGACCCTGGCTCGTATGCACGCAGCCCACTTGTTCGATGCCGTCTTTCGCGGCGGCCCAACTCTCGCCTGTGTAATTCCATGGTAAAGCGAGACCATCGGCTTGCACATGATTGATCGCGCCGCCTCGTTCGCGGCCTTTCGTCGGCCAGTCCCAGGAGTAGCCGGCGATCAGTCGGGCCTTATTCGCGTCGTTCTTGGCCTTTAAGGCCGAATACAAATCTTCTGCGCGGTCGAAGACCTTGAATTCATACTGCCCATCGCCCCAGTTGTCGAAATTGCCCGTGGCGCGCAATTGCAAGACATCATCCAGCCAATTGAGATAGCCGGTCGAGCCATTGCAGCGAAACTGAGCGGTCAGCGTTAAGGGAGGATGGAATTCAGCGTTAAATTTCTTGGCCGCGGCGCGAATGGCGGCGACCGAGCCGGAGTCCTGCCAGGTGACTTTTTGAGATTCGTCGATGAAGAACACGCTGATGCGCGCGCCGCGGACCATATCCTCGACCATGCTTTGGCCTTTGTACTGATAGGCCTTATCCTTCAGTCGATGGGCTTCGTCGACGACCAGGATCTCGTTGCGCGCATCCTTGCGGTAGTCAGATTGATGGAAGCTCCAAGATGACTTAAACAGAGCGTCGCCATCCTCACGATAGCCGCGGTCGCCGCGCGCGAGGCTCTCGACCAACGCGTTTCGAAAGGCCATGTTTGGGGCAACGAAAAAAGCCATGCGTTTTTTCTTGAGCGTTTCAGCCAGCAGGCGCACGGCGATGACCGATTTGCCTGTGCCGGGTCCTCCTTCGACCACGAAGACATGGCGATGAGTACGGTCCGCGTCATCAAGTACTTGGTGGCGGATGATGCGGAATGCCTCATCCTGCTCATCGATCAATGTGAACTCCTCATTGCCGGCGAGCATGCTGTCGACGCGACTGATCAACTCGTCCGCCGGCCGCCACTTGCCGTGTTCGAGGAGGAACAGCACGTCATTGGTAGCCTTGCGGGGGATGAGCTCTTCGAGATAGAGCTTGAGCTGCGCGACATCGTTCGCTAGAAAGAGTCGTGATTCGGCGAGGAGATCCTTGTAGCGCGCGTCTTCGAGCGGCTCCGGATCGCGACGGTATAGGTTGAAGAGGTAGGCCGAAGGATGCAGCTTGACGTCCTTTTCAAGGATATCCGCATTGAATCGCATGATCATTCCCTTGTATTGGCGGGCTTGATGATTTGGATGCTGCTTGACCATGCCGCCTCCCAGGGGGGCGACGACCATATTCTCGACCGATGAGACCTCCGCGCGGTCCCACGCCTTGAGCTCGAGAATTAAGCCGTTGTCATGGTGGCCATCGTTTCCCGCGAGCAGTACGTCAATTCGGCTACGGCCGATGGGGGAAACGTGATATTCAATGGCGACCTGAATGTCGTCGGCGACTTTAGCTTGGCTTAAAACGGAGGAGAAGCGTGAGTAGTCTGAAGCCCAGCCCATGCGATCGGCAGGAATCGAACCAGTTTTGGACAGGAAGGCGGCCTCTAGGCGGGCTTGGAGGTGATTATTGGCGACGTCCTCGATGAAGCCAGTCTTCGTTTCCTGGTAGATGATCATTCAGTGGTGGACCTGAGACATCCTACGATATCGTCAGGGACACTGGCGCTGCAGTGGAGGCCGGACCTATACTCAGCTGCAATGCGCTACTGGTGGGTCAACCAGAACCAAACTTTCGAACAGGAGTTCCGTGGGGGCTATCTTTGGTCGCCTAAGCGACGGGCTGATGGCGCGCGAAACCAGTTTTATGAAAATATGCGCGAAGTTGCTCCTGGCGACGTCATTTTCTCCTTCAAGAATCGGGAGATCGCAGCGATAGGGATTGCTCAGTCTCACGGCTATGATTGCCCCAAGCCAACGGAATTCGGTTCGATTGGTGAAAACTGGGAGAAGCAGGGTCCGGGCTGGCGAGTGGATGTTTCTTACGTCGTCCCGGGCAGCAAGATAAAGCCGCGCGATCACATGGGCGTACTAGGACCGTTGTTGCCCGGTCAGTACTCGCCATTACGTTCGAATGGAGATGGACTTCAAGGCGTTTATTTGGCCGAAGTCTCCCAGGCCTTTTCGGAAACCTTGTCTGGATTGATTGGAGCGGAAGCGCAGCAACTTGTTTCCGCGGTGGGCGACGGCGTCTTGGCCGGCGGGCCGCGATTGGCAGCGCGCGGTATTGATGAGTGGGAAGAACTCATACAACACGCGGTGATAGAGAGCCGGACATTGAAAGAGACGGAAAAGACTGCGATCATCCGGGCGCGGCGCGGCCAGGGGTTGTTCAAGGAGAACGTTATGCGCCGAGAAGGCGCATGCCGGATTACGAAGGTGGACAATCCAGCCCATCTCATCGGCAGTCATATCAAGCCCTGGCGCGACTCGAACAACGACGAGCGATTAAATGGAGCCAATGGCCTGCTTCTAACACCCTCAGTCGATCATCTCTTCGACAGGGGGTTCATTTCTTTTAGGGACAATGGCGACCTGCTCGTTTCACCGGTCGCCGATGCGACTTCGCTTCAGCGTATGGGCGTGCGGTCCGGTGTGAACGTGGGTGATTTCCAGCGGGAGCAACGGACGTTCCTCGAGTTTCATCGAGACGCGGTCTTCTTGCAGGCGTCGCGACCGCGTTGACCTCCGTCCGAGAAAAGTTTCCAGAATTTCTGGGCGCAGGCCTCGCCTGCAGGGCAGGCACCGTGGGATAAATATAAACCACCGAAGCATTTTCTTTCGGCTGTTTTTATCAGTCAAGACCGTTGCGGGAGCTGAAACAAATCCCCGACCAAAAGTAGCTAGACACCGCCGAAGGGCGTTCCAGGTCGCGCCCCGTAGCGTTCAAGGAACCAGCCGATGGCATCCATCAAATCCGCTCTGACCATCGAAATCTCATCGATGACGAGAAACTCATAGGTGGGCATAGAGCTTGCGATCCGTCACCCTTAGGGCCATGGTGTCTTCGCGCTTGATGAGCTGGGGCGGGAAATGGAAGAAGGAGTGGATAGTCGCCCCGCCGATATTAAGAGCGCTTACTTCTGTCGGCGCTACGACGGCGGCACGGCATTCCAACTCGGGCAATAGCCAACGGATCAGCGTGTATTTTCCCGTTCCGGGGCCTCCAGTGACGAATACAATGGGAGCCTTCTGTTTTAGCGTCTCAAGGACCGACTGATACTCATCCGTGACGACCAGGTTGTCCGGCAATTCTGCCTGGGCAGGCAAGTTCCGCCCCATGAGAATGGCAGGGCGCTTTTTTGTGGCAGCATTTTCCAACTGGCCGACGCCAATGCCGCCCGAGGAAAGCAGCGCGCGAAGTTTGTCGAGGATTCCCATGCCTTAGGGCAGAAATATGCGCTATCTCCTTCCATGCATTTCCCATCGCGGTGCCCGGGGTGGCGTTGAAGTCTTTTGAGCAGAGCGCCGCAATAGCGGCACTTGAACTCAGGTGGGGATTGAGGGGCCTTTTCTAGTTCATCAATGGTGCGAGGGGTGAAATCCCAAACGTCCACGCCCACGTTGATGACCGAGCCGATGCGCGTCCACTTTTCGTGGATATGCCCACAGAGGAGCTTCCGATTCGTGGCGATCGGATGATGCTGGAGCATCCAGCCGTTCCACTCCAGTTTCTCGTGAACCTTGTTGAAGCCGCCCTCCATCATGTGCCGGGGGCTGCGGTCGTGGTTCCCGTGGATGGTGGTAGACGGTGTCCTCGGGGCCTACCACGGCATTCCAACGTTCGATCATGACGCTGTTCATCTCTTCGACCGAGGCAAAGGGGCGGGCGCAATACTTCATCACGTTCGCGTGATTGAAGTGCGTGTCGCTGGTGAAGAATATCTTGGCCATGGTCAGCGCTTCCCGTTTATCTTGCGCTCAAGCTCCGCCAGCACGTCGAAGACATGATCGAGCGGCGGGACCTCGCCGAAGATCATCTGCCGCATCCGGGCATAGTCGCTCTCCAACTCCTTCCTGCGCTGCGGCGTGGGGAGCAGTCGCAGGGTTCCCGGGACCGCAGTTTCGAATTTCGCGGGCGGCGAGCGGAAGAAGATCGACTTGTGCGTGGCCACGCTCTGGAGCAAGTCGAATTTGGCCAAGGCTTTCAGCCCGTGGCCCTTCTCATAGAGATTGGCCAGGTCGAAGTAATGCCGGGACTGACGCTCCGGCAGCGGCTTCGTTTGCGGAAGGTGATGCCAGGCGTGTAGGATCGTCGCCTTCTCCCAGAACGTCCGCTCGATAGCGAGGACCTTCACCTCACACGAAGGTTCTTTAAACGGCTGCGGTTCGGCCAACGCAGCATAGGATGTGACGGCGGCCTGCTCGGTCGGCCATTGCTCTCCGCGCGCGCCCAGTTCGAGCCGAATGTTCGGCACCGTGGTTGTCTGGCGGCTGGGGATGCCTGGAGGATAGTGGAACAGGACCGTCTGCTGGTCGGGGTCATCCTTGTCCAGCTCGACCCCCCACGTTGACTTCGATGGTGCCGTGCCCAACGCCTTCCGAAAATTGGCTTCGAGCAGGGGAATGAATTTGGCGCGGATCATTTTCTGGCACGCGGTCGAGAGTGCTTCAGTCGCTTCTCCGTCTGATTCCGGCTCGACGCGCGCGCCGGGTCGTTCTCGCCGCCGAAGCCGATCGCGCTGCGATCGAAAGAAAGGTCGACATCCTCCGAGAATCGGTCAATGGCTTGATAGACCTTCGATAAGCTCGTTCCGCCCTTGAAGATCAAGCCGGCGGGCGAATCCTCCAGCGTGAAGACCCGCTTGAGAGACCAGCACACCCAGAAATCCTTCTCGACGAGCGCGGCCAGCATGTCGCCGCGCCGCTCGGCCACAGTGCCAAAAAGGTCGGAGCGGTCCTTGGAGGAAAGGCGCGCGATGTCATCCATGATGCGCCTCCGCCGGGCTGTTATCGGGCAGGCAGATCTTGCGTACGGCGTCGGCGACCCAGTCGGTCACGTAGGAGGCGTCCGCTAGAAGCCTGCGGCGATCTGCCGGTGACAGCAATCGGCGCAAGCGGGATATAGTCTTATCCCCGATGGAGTTCTTGCCCATGTACCGCAGGCCTTGAAAGACCAGGGCGCTCATGGGATGACCCCAGGGAAGGTCTTTGGGCGGAGCGTGCTTGAGGATCAATACGGCGTTGCCCACCCGGGTGGTGCGAGTCCTGCCGTCTGTTAGATAGATTGGCTTGGCCGGGACCTGGGTCGAGAGGCCTAAGCGGTTCGCCGCCACCGCTCCGGTTGGGACGATGCGGCTACCGGTTTGTCGGGCCAGTGTTTGGGCAATCGCATCCATGCCGGGAGTGACGTCGATGCCCAGTCTCGGATTGAAGTAGGGAACATAGTAGAGCCCGCGGCCGAGCCTTTTGACGGCTTGGCGTTGGACCAACCGCGATAGCGCTTGATCGACCGCAGCGCGGCTCCCGAGGTCCAGGAAGTCCTTGCTCGTATGGACTTTCACTGAGCCCCGTCGGCGCATCCGGGCGAGAATCTTTGTTTGCATTGTATCTGGGATATTCACTGTCAGAAAAGTGTATACGTTTTTCTGACACATCGCGAGGCCTAAAATGTTAAAAAAGAACGCTTATTTTATAACACATAGAGTGCTCATTTGTCACACTAATCTATATTTTTCCGCGACAAATCTGCAGGCTTGTGTCAGAAAAACTCATCTCTTTTTGGATGAAAATAAGAGCGGTCTTCACCAAGGCTGTTACCTTTTGAACGACAACGACTACTACGACACGGGGTGTGGGCACCGACGTCCAGAGCAACGCAAACTGTTCTTGCGATGAGCACACCTGCCTCATCGGCGATCCTTGCGCGCGACCCCGGGCCGCGCTATGTCCATATGGGCGCGAAGACGTCAGCCTGGAAAGTGACTACCGGCGGAAACTGGACAGTCAAAGACCGGCGCGAACAATCAAGCGTATGCTGACGTTCTATCGGGCTTATCCGGACGCAATTATGCCGCAGGCTGCGGCACAAATGAAGGACCCCATTCTTTGCTCAATCCCGTGGTTCCATCACATACTTCTTCTGGAGAAAGTGAAAGATCAGCACGCGCGCCGCTGGTATATGGAACAGACGGTCGTCAACGGTTGGAGTCGGCTGCCCGTTGGACTCGTCGGCCCCGCCCTAGCCAGACCCGTGAGGACCCCATAAAACACAAAACCCACCTTTCGGTGGGTGGCTGTCCTGACATTTCTCGTCTCAGGTTCGAATACGTTAAATGGTTGCGGGGGCTGGATTTGAACCAGCGACCTCAAGGTTATGAGCCTAGACTCCGCTGTGAAAAACTGCCGTCGCGACTGACCGCAGTTTCATCAGGCGAGTGCTTCGAGTATCGCTTCATCTAGCGGGCGGTCTCGCTCCGAGCCAAGGGCTTGGCGCAGCGCCAAGTCTATGTCCTTGGTCACGCGCGCTTCCTTGATCCGCAGTTCCATGGCGTAGCCGCCTTTGAGAATCCATGGAGCCTCCTCATGGCTGAAGAGGCGGGCCAGCAGGCGATCAAACGCGACCTCGCGCATGAGGCGCTGGAGACCCAGTCCCTCGGCTGCTGATTTCTGCTTGAGCCGGTCTTCCAGCGCCCGGCGAAACGCCTTCCCCGTGGCGTACTTTCTCGGCTGATCCATTACTGTTTCCCTCGCAGCTGCTCGATCTCTTTCTTGATCTCATCCGGGATTCTGCTCGCGTGTTCAAGCTGCGCGGGGGTGATCAGTCCCCGCTGGAACGCCTCTTGCACGGCCTGTCGCATATGATCCATCTGGACGGTGCGGACGGTCAGAAGATCGGCGATGGTCTTGAGCGGCCGAGTTACTTTGACTCTATTTCTCATCTCAGTCTCGTCCGGATGCACGACGCCGCGATGCAGGGTAAGAATCTTCGGAATCTCACTGCTGCGGCGGAAGGTTGTCCGCACGGTCATGTGCAGCTTGGCTGGGTTGACGTCCGAAAGATCGTAGATGCTGAGAGCCGTCTCGTGTGAATACACACCTTGAGGGTTGTCATTTCGTCCCCGCGACCACAGATACCAAAGGATGAGGTCGGGCCGCTCCGGGTTGGGAAACTTGGTCAGCCGATAAATGCCGCGGTGCTCCCGGACCCAATTGCCCGACCCGACATGGTAGGCGTGGTTTTTCTCGCTGAAGCCTGCCGCCTCCGCTTGCTTGGTGGTAAAATAGCCGCCCTGCGCCTCTGCGATATAATAGAGGCGCTCGAAGGTCTTCTTGTGGCCGCGGCGTTTCCTGCTCATTTCCCAATACCCTTAACTTATAAGGGTATTATGCATCGTGGGCATGGATAAATCAAGCCCACTCATCCCCTCTACCTTGCCGCCTTCCGGGTCTTGACGGGGGGGGTGATTAACAGTTAACATTTGTTAATGTACTACGCACAGATGTTCGCGGCGATTGAGGCGTCCGCTCTGTCACCTGAAAGCGCCGGAGAGTATTTTGGCGTCAGCGGCATGACACTGCGTCGTTGGAGGAGCCAGACGGGACGCTCCGCGATCCCGGCCAAATATGAGCCGGGCGTGCGCGCCGGCATGCGCCGGCTGATGAGCGAGGGTAAGCTGGACGCTGAACAGCCCGGCCTCGCGGCTCTGATGGCGGACGGCGACGCGCTGAGGTTCAGCCAGACGCTGCAGTCGATCGGCTTCGATCCCGAGCGGTTACATGGGGACGATCCCGTCGCGCTTGTTGAGGGGTTGTCCCAACTCGGGAGCTCCCCGGAAAGGCAAAAGCAGGTCCATGATGGGCTCGGTGCCCTTCGGCGTCACGAGCGGCGCGGGTCGGATTGGAAGCAGTGGATCTCGGGCCTGCTCGAGGTCGTGCGGTCGGCCCGGTTCACTCCGGCGCACAAGCTGGTGTCGTTCGGAGCGCTCTTCTACCTTCTCCTGCCGTTCGACCTGATCCCCGACTACATTCCGGGAATCGGGCTGCTCGATGACATGGCGATCCTGCGGCTGGCGTTCCTCTTCTACGCCGCGAACCCGCCGACCTTCGAGCGCCCGGAAAATCCGATTCTCGGATAGCATGGGCTCGAAAAATCAGAATCTTTCTTTGCGCGCGGCCGGGGCCTCGATCGTCCTTCTCTTTGGGGGGACGGCGTCCGCCTTCGCGCTCTCTTTGGAAGAGGCCGTTCGCGCGATGTGGGCGAAGTCTCCGCAGCTAGAGGCTCAACGGGAGCAATCGAGGCTTGCCGAACGCGATCGCTGGCGCAGGTTCATGCCCAACGAGCCGCAGCTTCTCTACACGAACGCCGACGACCGGGCCAACGTCGGCTGGGGCGTGGGCGAGACCTTCGCTTTTCCCGGAAAGTCGCTCGCCCTTGCCGGACTCGATTCCGCCAGGGCCCGCGCCGAGCGGGCCGAGTTGCATGCCAAGCGCTACGAGCTGGCGCGGCTGGCCGCGCAGACCTATCTCGACGCGGCGTCCGCCCGAGCCGCCGTGGGTATTCAGCGGCGCAATGCCGAGGACTCCGAGTCTCTGGCGCAGACGCTGAAGGCTCGATACCAAGCGGGCCAGGCCGCCCAGGCCGAGACGATCGCCGCCGACCTGCAGTTGCGCCAGCTCAAGGCCGATCTCGAGGCGCAAGCCGATCACGCGGCAGCCTCCGAGCGCAGGCTCGCCCAGCTGCTCGAGCTTCCGGCCGGCTCGGACTTGACGCTCGAGTTGCCCGACGACTTGCCGCCCGCCCTGGCCGGTGAGCTGAGCGGGCCGACCCCGGACCGGCTGCGAGCCGAAAGCGCTCAGGACTTGGCCGGGGCCCAGCGGAGGACCGCGCTGTGGAGCCAGCTGCCGGATTTCTCGGTGAACGCCGTGCGCAATCATTACCTCTATCCCGATTCGAGCAGCCCGAACGGGAAGGGCGCGACGTGGACGTTCGGCGCGGTCGTGACTTTGCCTCTACTCTTTCCACTGTGGGAGGGGGCCGAGGCCTCTCGGGCGAAGAGCCAGGCCGTCATCGACGGCTCGGCGGCGCGCCTCTCGGCCCTGGCCGCAGAGTCCGACGCGAACGAGGCGGCCAGGGAGTACGCGCGCAGCCGCGCGCGCCTGGCCCAGATCCGCGGGCAGGACCTTTCGCTCGCTGAGGCTCTCATGGAGAGCACGCTCTCGTCATACAAGACGGGCAAGCTCGGCTTCGCCGAGCTTGTGCTCGCCCGCAAGACCTTATCCGACATCCGCGCCCAGGAGGTTCAGCTGCGCGGCACCATCATCGCCGCGCGCCTGCGCTGCCTCGACCGGTGCGTCGCAGCTCAGGAGACCAAGCCATGATCTTTCGCTATTTGTTTACCATCGCGCTCGCCGCAGCACCCGTGCATGCCGTGGAGGTCGAGTGGGCCCGCGTCGCGGCGGGCGGCTATTCGGCGAGCCTTCGCGTCCCGGGCCGCATCGTAGCGCAAGAGGGCGCTCTTAGCGTCGAGTCGGCGCGCGTGCAGGGCCGCGTGACCGGTTTTCTCAGGCGCGAGGGCGAGCGAGTCGCCGCCGGCGAGCCGCTTTTCGTCATCTCAAGCCCCGAATGCCTGTCACTGGCCAACGAGAAGGCGGTGGCGCAGAGCCGCGGCTTGAGCGACCTCATCGAGGCCGCCAAGCGCCGGGAGGAGCAGATGGGCCTCTCGGTCTCCGAGTCAGGCTGCCGCGTGCTCGCCTCGCACGACGGCACGCTGGCGAGCCGGCAGGTCCAGATGGGCGCCGCGTTCAACGTGGGCGACGCCCTCGTGACCATCCTTGACGTCAGCCGGCTTAACGTGGAGCTGGACGTGCCCGAGCGCAACCTGCATCAAGTCCGCGCGGGCCAACGCGTGCGCGTCGAGCTCGCCTCGGCGCCCGGCGAGGCGTTCGTGACGACGGTCGACAGCGTCTTGCCGATGATCGACGCGGCCGCCCGTACGGGCCGGGCGCGACTGAAGCCCGGGCGCCTGCCGGAAGGGGCCACGCTCGACGCCTTGGCCTTCGCCGAGGTCGACACAGGCGTCAAGCAGAGGGCGTTCAAGGTTCCGGCCTCCGCCATCGTCTTCAGCCGCAATAAGCAGTACGTGGTCAAGAAAGAGGGCGCCGTCGCCGTCGCCGTGCCCGTCGACGTCGTCGGAGAATCCGAGAGCACCGCCGTCGTGAGGGTCGTCGGGCAGGCGGAGCTGAAGATCGGCGATGAGATCGCCGTGAAGGGCGCCATCTACATGCTCAAGCAAGTCATCGACGGCTGATATGAAGCGCGCGCTCGGCGTGTGGATCGCCTTTCAAGAGGATCGCAAGCTCATCTTCCTCACCTTGCTGGCGGTCGTCGTGGCCTGCGGGGCCTGGATCGCGTTCCATAGCGAATTGGAGGCCTTTCCGGATGTGACCAACGTGCAGGTCCAGGTCATCACGCAGTACTCCGGCAAGGCTTCCGAGGAGGTCGAGAGGCGCCTGACGATCCCCATCGAGATCGTCACCAACGGCGTCCGAGGCCTCATCAACCAGCGCAGCGTCTCCTTATTCGGCCTCAGCGTCGTCACTTTGACCTTCGACGACGATGTGCCCATACGTCAGGCCCGCCTCGACGTCTCGCAACGCCTTCAGGACGCCGAGTTGCCGGACGGCGTCCATCCCGGCCTTTCGCCCGAGAGCACTCCCGTCGGCGAGATCTACCGCTATCGCCTCGAGGGGAGCGTCCCGCCCGATGAGCTACGGATGATCGAGGACTGGACGATGGAGCGGGAGCTCAAGTCCATCCCGGGAGTCGCCGACGTCGTGAGCTTCGGCGGCCCGACGCGGACGGTGGAAGTACGCGTCAATCCGCAACGCCTGGCGTCGCAGGGCTTTTCCTTCGCCGACGTCGCCCAGGCGCTCGGCCAAGATCATGCCAACGCCGGCGGGGGCCTCATGACGCGCGGCGAGGAGACCTACGTCGTGCGCTCTCTCGGGCTCTTCGAGAGCCCCGAGGCGTTCGACAACGCCGTGATCGGCATGCGCGGTCGCAACGTCCCAGTCCGCGTGCGCGACGTCGGGAGCGTGCGCCTGGGGCATCGCCCGCGCCTCGGCCAGGTCGGGACGGACGACGACGACGACATCGTCCAAGGGATCGTCCTGTTGCGCAAGGGCGCCGACACGCTGGATACGACGGCGCGGATACGCGAGAAGGTGGGCGAGCTCAATGCGCGCTTCGAGCCGCTCGGCGTGAAGGTCATCCCGGTCTACGACCGGACCACGCTCATTCGGCGTTCGAGTCACACGGTGATCCATAACGTGATAATGGGCATCGTGTTCGTCGTTCTTCTTCTCACCTTCGGCCTCGGCCTCGAGTGCTGGCCCCTCGTGCTCGCCGTGGCGCTGATCATCCCGTTCTCGCTCGCGGCGTCTTTCGCGGGCATGAAGCTCTTCGGCGTCGCGCCAAACCTGATCTCACTCGGGGCCGTCGACTTCGGCATCATCGTCGAGACGGCGATCTTCGCCGCCGAGTCCGTTCTTCTCGCCATACGGCACGGGGGGCGCCGTCGTGACGTGGTGACGGAGGCGCTTGGCGACGTGCTCGGCCCTGCGTTCGTCTGCGCCTTCCTGCTCGTCATCGCCTTCGTTCCGATCCTGAGCCTCCAAAGGGTGGAGGGACGCATCTTCAGGCCGCTCGGCATCACTTTGATCTCGGCATTGATCGGCGGCCAAGTGGGTGCCCTCATCTTCGTGCCTTTTCTCTCCCGCTTCGTGCGGGCGGATGCCGGCGGCAGGGCTCCGCTCGAGCCGGCGTTCGCCGCCGCGCTCGCGCTGTCCGAAAAGATCGGCCGCCGTCTGGCGTCTATGTCTCGGCCGGGCGCCGCCGTCGGTGCGGCCTGCGCCGCTTCGATCGCGCTCCTGATGGCCGGTCTCGGGCGCGAGTTCCTGCCCCAGCTAAACGAGGGCGGGCTCTGGGTGCGCGTGACGGCGCCCGCCACGATCTCCCGCGAAGCGGCCGTCGAACTGGCCCGCGAGATCCGGACGAGGCTGCGGAAGATCCCCGAGGTCAACGGCGTCGTCTCGCAGATCGGCCGGCCCGACGACGGCACCGACAGCAACGGCTTCGACAACATCGAATTCCTCGTCAGCCTCGTCCATCCCGACCAGTGGAAGACGGCGAGGACGATCGACGGCCTGACCGAGGCGGGCAAGAAGGCTCTGGAAGGCCTGCCGGGCGTCGACCTCCAGTTCACCCAATACATCAAGGACAACGTGGAGGAGGCGATCAGCGGCGTGAAGGCCGAGCTCGTGATCAAGCTCTTCGGCCCCGACCCGGTCGAGCTCCAGCGCCTGGCAGACGAGGTCGCCAAAGTGCTCAAGACCGTGCCGGGCGCCGATGACGTCTCTCCCGACCGCCTCATGGGCCAGCCCGAGCTGCGCTTCGTCGCCAACCGCGAGATGCTCGCGCGCTACGGGCTGCGCATCTCCGACGCCGCCGATCTCATCGAGACGGCGCTTCAGGGCAAGTACGCGACGCGCCTGACCGACAAGGAAGGGCGATCGGTCGACGTGCTCATCAGGCCCGAGCTGTCCGAGAACCCGACGCGCGACGATCTCGCGATGCTTCCCGTGCTTGGTCCCGGCGGCGCGAGGATTCCGCTCGGCGAGATCGCGACCCCGGCTTTGTCGGAGGGCGTGGCGCGCATCTACCGCGAGACGGGCCGCCGCCGCATCGCCGTGAAGGCCTCGGTCCGCGGCCGGCCGGTCGTCGAGTTCGTCAAGGCCGCGTCGGCGGCGATCGGGGCGTCGGTGAAGCTGCCGCCCAAGTATCAGATCCAGTGGTCGGGCTCTTTCGAGAACGCCGAGCGCGCGGGGCGCCGTCTCATGCTCATCGTGCCGCTCTGTGTCGTCGCCATACTGCTCGTGCTCTACACCTGGTTCGACCGCTGGCCGCCCGTGCTGTTGCTCCTGTGGGAGGTGCCTTTCTGCTCGCTCGGCGGCCTCGCCGCCTTGCGGCTCGCCGGCCTCAACCTCAGCATCTCTGCCGCCGCGGGCGGCATCGTCATGGTCGGCGTGTCGCTGCTGACGGGGATGATGCTGATCTCGGGGTGGCTGCACCTGGGCTCCGCCTGGGACGCGTTGAAGGAGGAGGGGCGGGGAATCCTTCTGTCGAGCGGCGTGGCCATCCTGGGGCTCGTCCCTGCGGCGTTCTCGCGAGGCATCGGGGCTGAAACGGCTCGGCCCTTCGCCGTGATGATCCTCGGCGGCCTCATCACCTCGCTCGTCCTGACTCTCCTGGTCCTACCCGCTCTTCTCGAAGCGTCAGGCGCAGGCTCCTCGACGTTGCAAAAGGATTAGACTTCCCGCGCGAAGCTCCAGCTCCCCAACGACGACTCTTACGCCGCGGGCTACGCGGCTGGCTATCTCGAGCAGGAGTACGGCGTTAGCCGCAAAACTAGGCTGAAGTAAACTGAAGCACGAACCTAGCAGTTTTGGCCTAACCTAGAGGTAAGCGCCTTTGCGGGGGCAAGGACCGCTCACGCCGTCGAGAAATGGCGACTGCTAGGCTTTGAACCTAGAGGTTTTGGGGGGAAAAGAAAAACCCGAACTTTTCAGTCCGGGTCATTTTCTCGTCGAGGAACTTCGAAATTGGTTGCGGGGGCTGGATTTGAACCAGCGACCTCAAGGTTATGAGCCTCGAAGGAGATCGCCAATTCGCTTCCGTCGTGAGTCAGCCCAACTGTTCCCCAAGTTAACTTCCAGCCTTGGGGCCCGAGAAAGTATAGCAGGCCGGGAAATTAAATCAAGAAAATTCCGAGCGGTCAGTATCGAGGAGGGGAAGTTAGGGGTGCGCGAAGGAGTGCTTCATTCCCTGAATCTCAACGATCTCCGTATTGCCTCTTTCGCTGAACTCAAGTGTCGTCTTCCCAACATGCAGGGGCTTCTTAATGCGCTTGAGCACATAGATGAGATGCGAAGCGGACTCGACCAGGACGCGCAGTTGCGCGGTGGTCAGGCCGTACTTCGTCATCTTGGCACCTCGGTTCTTGGAGCGCCGACTGACAGCCAAAGCGCCGAAGCGCTCTGCCTCTGCGGCGGCGTCTAGATCGATCGGGTTCAGTTTCGTGTTCTGCATTGTGATACCACCATTAGTATAAGGCAAGCATTCGTGACTGTCAACGCCGAATTTGTTCCGGTTTCATCAGGACAGCGATACGATATTTTTCGTGCGGGCCAGATCGAAAAGCTGATTGGCATTTTCTTCGGAAAGCTCGAACATCATATAACCGTCCTTTGAGCGCCCATCGAGTTTTGTGAAGCCAAGGTGCGTGTAGACCTCCGCAGCTCCGGGCAAGCTTTCGAGCCAGAGGCGTCCTGCCCAGCCAAGCTCACGGCTGCGATGGATAGCGATGGCTATGAGAGCTGTGCCCACGTCCTTAAAGCCTCCGTTGCCACGGCGATTTACGGGCCGTGAAGCAATGTAGTCCACGACCAAGGCCTTTCCCGATGCCGTGGCATGTCCTTTGGTATCGAGACACGCGAGACCTTGAAGCCGTTCGTCGGCATAAAGAGCATAGGATTCCGTTCGTCCGCGTTCGGACTCTTTTAGAATCTTATCCCATTCCCAGGCCTTATCCTGATCATCGCCGCCGTAAGCCCACCGAGACCATTGGGCAAGGTCAGGCTCGCTCATCGGGCGAACGGTAGCGGGAACTTTCGTTCCCGAGTTCCGTTCCCGCAAGTGCGCCTTAACGGGAAACGTCATCGCCGTAGTCTTTCGCTTCGCCATGGCTCCAGATTCGATCTTATTAAAATTGCATCGATCATGCGGCGACGATCCCAAGGCTCCGGGGCGAGATTGTTTGAGAGCCTTTCCCGATGAGGAAATCCATCGGCGAGAACTTCTTGTGCTGCTCGGCCACGTCGCGCCGGGCCAAGTGGACATAGCGGCGCGTCATTTCCAGCGTCGAATGTCCCAAGATTTCTTGAAGGCTGAACGAGTCGCCGCCGTTGCGGATGTAGAGCACGGCGAAAGTGTGGCGCAGAGTGTGCGGGGAAATCCTCACGCCCTCGATGCCCGCGGCACGGCCGTAACGCAAGAGAAGCTTTCG
>JAYVZL010000337.1:0-3298 GCA_043783505.1 Elusimicrobiota bacterium | reverse complement strand
GCCTTTCGTTCGGCTTTGACCGGGTTTTCTGCTTTTTGAGGGGCTATGGACACTTTTTGGACACCTACTTTTATTGGTGTGTCTGCCCTGTCTGAGGTTAGAGAGCAAGATCGCGGCATTCGGGTGCCAGAGATCTCGCGCGGCGCTGTTCTTCGCTAAATGAGTCGCTCTGACCTACGCTGCGCCACGCATGTGCCCGTACAAACGAAGCACGGGCCCGTAGGAGGCGTGCAAGCGTTGGCTCCGCTGAAGCAGCCGCCTCTGCATCTTGGCTACCCGCTAGAGCCATCCGAATTGGGTCTTGACACCTGTATCAAAAATGATACACTTGCTATGTGGGAAGGAGGAGTCTATGGCAAGGGTAGGAGTGGCTGCTGTCGAAGCAACTCAGGGTAAATCGTTGTCCTGGATTTTGGGCCAGCGCATTCGGGCTGCTCGCCTTGCGAAAGGATGGTCCCAGGGAGATTTGGCGGAGCGCACCGACATTTTGCGTTCCAATGTCGCTCGGCTCGAGTCCGGCAAGCATTCGCCCAGCGTGGAGACCGTCGCTGTGCTTGCCGATGCCCTCTCCCTCCGTTTGGCGGAGTTATTCGAAATTCGCCTTGAAATGGTGAAACTCCGCCGCCGGAATGGACGGCAGATACGAAAGGGCGTTAAGACTCTTCGGCGCGATCTGAGCGCCATGCGGCGTCGAGGCATCATCGATAACCGCGGCGTACGAATTCGTAAGGAGCTTCCTGCCGAGATGTTGGAAGGAACATCAGACGCGGTGTGAAGAAGACCAAGGCGCCCGTTCCCGTCATCATGGCTTTGGTGGCCGGTCCGCAAGGCAGCGGTAAGTCCACTTTCTTCCCTGTGGAAGAGAGCGGGCACGATGCTTTTAACATCGATGCTCAGCGGAAAAGGCTAAACCACGGCGCCACTCAGAAAATCCCTCTTGATGTGCAGAAAAGGGCCGCTGCTGACTACGAAGCCTTTATCGAAGGGCACATCCGCGATAAGAAAAGTTTCGCGATAGAGGTCACTCTCGGGAAAGAGGTTACCTTTGAGCAAGCCAGAAGGGCACACCAGGCTGGTTTTTCGGTCCAGCTGACTTACGTTGCCGCCAATCTCGATGACTGCATCGAGCGCTTGGCGAACCGAGTCGAACTCGGTGGACATGGGGTCAGATTGGAAGTCCTGCAAAAGACCCATGCTGCGAGCATGCGAAATCTCGTTCGAGCCATCCGCGAATTTGATCTCGTCGCCGTTTACGACAACTCAGGCCGCGCGCGGATTGAGGACGATCCAGGCGAGTCCGGCCCGAGGCTTGTGTTGGAAGCTGAAAGAGTCGAGGTCACATTCAGGGCTTCTCACCCGCCGCGTTGGTTGAAGGCCGTTCTGGATGAATGAGCTTCGCTTCGCGATTGGAGTCTTTCCATTTTGTCAGAGGCGGTTCGAGTCGGTCCAATTTTGACTGAGTATGGACACTTTTTGGACACTTGGCGGAGATTTCCGATTCGATAAGATGATGAAAAATCCTGTTTCTCTCGAATAAATTCGACTAAAATATCGTTAAGTATTTTTCTGCATGGCATGCAGGAGGTCTGCGGTTCGATCCCGCACAGGTCCACCAGTTTATTCGCGTTTCTCGACGAGAACCCGGTTAGAGCCTTTCGTTGGGCTTTGACTGGGTTTTCTGCTTTTGGAAGGGCTGTGGTCACAAATTGGCCACAAGGCTTTTTGACCAGTGTCCGACTCCCGTCCTAGATATGCTTCGAACCGTTATTCCGTAAGCCCGTTGCGCCCAGCAACTTTGACGATGAGCGAACACCTGATTAAAGAGGCTGAACCGTTCTGGAATGGCCCCTAAAGATGGCCGACTTTTTTGGGCCGAGCGTGTTGACGATTCCTGATATTCTGCTATAATTATACCAGTTAGTATGTCAACAGTAATCAAAGACTCACCGGCGCGAAACCAACTGCTGGAAGCGGCGACAAACCTCATGCTCGCAAGAGGATTCTCCGCCACCACCGTTGACGAAATTTGCGAACGAGCCAAATTGACGAAAGGGGCCTTCTTTCATTATTTTGACAGCAAGGAGGAGCTTGGCCAAGCTCTCGTTGATAAATGGTCTCGCGACCGCAAAGCCGCCCATGCCAAACTATTCGGGACCCATGAGGATCCGAGGAAGCGAGTCCTGGCCTATGCCTCCGGGATCGAACGCATCGCGCAAGACGGCTCGCTAGTCAAAGGGTGCCTTATCGGTGCGTTCGCGCAGGAACTGCAGGGGGTTGATCGCATCCGAACGGCTTGCGAGCGGGGATTCTCCGTATGGGTGGAGCAGCTCGCTCATGAAATCGCGCTCGCTAAAGAAAGGCATGCGCCGAAAGCCCGGCTTAATGCAGAACAGTTTGCCGAGTCCTTTATTGCCCACATCGAGGGCGCCATACTGCTGGCGAAGGCCAGCGGAAGTCCGGCCGCCATAATCCGAGCCGCTGAGAAGTTTAAAGCGGAGTTCGAAGCGGTTTTGAGACGCTGAATCTTTTTTCTGTTTCTTACAACATACGAACTAGTTGGTATCTTATAATAGGAGAACTAAAAATGAATAAAATACTGAAAACCATCGCTCTCTCGTCCATGGCGGCCCTGGCAGCAATCAATGGGGCGGCAGATGAAGGAACAGCCAAGCGTGAGGCCAGACTAAAGAAGTTGGACGCGAAAGATTTCCAATTAAAGAAAGCCGAGGTGATCTATGACTACGCGCTGGACCAATACGTATTCTCAATGGAAGTTAACGGACAGGCCGGGAAAAGCAAGGTCGAGGCCGTCGGCTCCATGGAGGGGGCTCCGGTTCTGGGATATGTGTTTCCCACCACCCTTAAAGCCGAAGCTGTCGGCTTTTCCCCCACCGAAGGAATTGTTGCCCTCGTCGCGGCGGAACATCCCGACTTTGACGACTCGCCCTACTTTGACGAGGATGGGGATGGCAACCCCAACAACGACGGTGCGACCTGGCATACTCACTGGGTTGTGCTCACCAAAGATGCGCGTATAAAGGGAGGCCTCTCAGTAAAGGAATTCAAAGATGCTGACGCAGTGGTTCTTCCTCCCACCGCGCCCAAGATGCCAATGTACATGGATTCCCCCGGTCATCCGGTGGTTCTTCGCGGTTCAAAACTGCGAATCATCGTTCCTGGATACCGGCTGAAGGGCGGCGCGGACTTTCATTTTGATGCGGTTTCCTGCTACATGGAGGTGACCCATGCCAAGGACATGCCGATGCTGGGGGTCTATGAGGTCTTTAATGTCCTCTCA
>JAYVZL010000336.1:0-8462 GCA_043783505.1 Elusimicrobiota bacterium | reverse complement strand
ATCACCATCACGCCCGTGTCGGCGACGATCGGTGCTACCGGCACACAACAGTTCACCGCGACGGCTCGCGACCAGTTCGGCGCGGTCATGACAGGCATCGCTTTGACCTGGAACTCCAGCAACTCCGTGGTCGCCGCGATCAACGCCTCGGGCCTGGCCACGGGCAAGAACGCCGGCGCCGGCGCCCTCACGGCGAACATCTTCGCCTCGGCTTCAGGCGTGACCAGTAACACCGCCGTTTTGACGGTCGCCGGCTTGGCTCCGATCCTGACGTCCATCGTCGTCGCACCCGCCGCCGCGACGATCGCCGCCGCCGGCACCCAGCAGTTCACCGCGACGGCTAGGGACCAGTTCGGCGCGGCCATGTCGGGCGTCGCTTTGACTTGGAACTCCAGCAACGCCTCCGCGGCGACGATCAGCGCGACAGGTTTGGCGACGGGAAGAAACGCGGGCGCCTTTATTCTGAACTCTAATATTACGGCCTCGGCTTCGGGCGTGACCAGCAACGCCGCCGTCCTGACGGTCAACGCGGCTGCCTCCGTTCTGACTTCCATCGCCGTGACCCCCACGGCGATGACGATCGTGCCCAACGGCGTTCAACAGTACTCGGCCGTGGCGACGGACCAGTTTGGAGCGCCCATGTCCGGCGTCGCCGTCGCTTGGGCCTCAAGCAACGCGTCGGCAGCCACTATCAGCGCGTCGGGCTTGGCGACGGGCAAGAACACGGGCGCGTCCGCGCTCACCACTAATATCACCGTCTCGGCCTCGGGCATCACCAGCAACGCGGCCGTGTTGACCGTCAGCGCTCCGCCGCCGGCGACGGCGCCGACCCTGGCGGGAGGAAACGTTTCCGGACTGTCGGGCGCCACGGTCAACCTGCCCATCACTTTCAACCCCGGCTCCACGTCGGTGGCCGGCCTCCAGTTCAACCTGACCTTACCCGCCGGCCTCAGCGCGGGCACCGTCGCCGCCGGCTCGATCGTGACGGCCGCGGGTAAGAGCATCAGCGCCAATGTCTCGGGCAATACCTTGACCGTCATCGTCTTCGGCCTCAATGAGACCGCCATCGGGGCGGGTTCGCTGGCCACCGTTCCTCTGACCATCGCCGCCGGCACCGCGGCGGGGACTTTGGGCCTGCCGATCTCCGCCGCCGTCTACACCAACGCCGCGGGCGCGCCTATCGCCTCCGGCGCGAGCGCCAACGGCTCGGTCACCGTGACGGCCACCGCCGCTGTACTCACCTCGATCGCCATCACTCCCGCGGCCGCCTCGATCGCCGCCGCCGGCACGCAGCAGTTCACCGCGACGGCCAAAGACCAGTTCGGCGCGACCATGGCGGGTGTGGCGCTCACGTGGGCCTCGAGCAACGCGTCCGCGGCCACGATCGCCGCCTCGGGCTTGGCCACGGGCAAGAACACGGGCGCTTCCTCGCTCACCTCTAATATCACCGCCTCGGCTTCGGGCATCACCAGCAACCCCGCCACCTTGACGGTCAATGCGCCCATTGTGGTGCCGCCGGTGACGGCTCCGACTCTGGCTGGGGGAGCCGCCGCCGGACAGTCGGGCGCCACGGTCAACCTACCCATCACGTTCAATCCCGGCTCGGCGTCGGTCGCCAGTCTGCAGTTCAACCTCACGCTGCCGGCCGGGCTTAGCGCGGGCACGGTCGCCGCCGGTCCGATCCTGACGGCCGCGGGCAAGAGCTTGAGCGCCAACCTCTCGGGAAACACTTTGACGGTCATCGTCTTCGGGCTCAACCAGACCGCCATCGCAGCGGGCTCACTCGTCACCATTCCCCTGACCATCGCCGCCGGCGCCGTGGCGGGAACCCTGAGCCTGCCGCTCTCGGCCGCCGTTTACTCCAACGCCGCGGGCGCGCCGATCGCCGCCGGAGCGAACACCAACGGCTCAATCACGATAAGCGCCCCGACCGCCGTCCCGGTGTTGACGTCCATCGCCATCACCCCCACGGCGGCGACGATCGCCGCCAACGGCGCTCAGCAATTCTCCGCCACAGCGAAGGACCAGTTTGGCACGAACATGTCCGGCGTCCTCCTCAGTTGGGCGACCAACAACCCCGCGGCCTCCGCGATCAACGCCTCCGGCATGGCCACGGGCAAGAACACGGGCAACAACGCTCTTACGGCCATCATCACCGCCTCGGCCTCGGGCATCACCAGCAACCTGGCGACCTTGACGATCAACGGCTCGGGCGTCACGCCGCCGGTGGTGGTCGCGCCGACTCTATCAGTCGGGTCGGCGATCGGCGCGGCGGGAAGCTCGGTCGATCTTCCCATCACTTTCAATCCCGGCACGTCCTTGGTCTCCGGCCTTCGGTTCAACTTGACCTTGCCGTCGGGAGTGAACTTCGAAAATGCCGTCGGCGGCTCCATCTTGACCGACTCCAATAAGAGCATGACCGCCAATCTCACGGGCAATAACTTGGCCGTCGTCGTCTCCGGCCTCAATGAGACCGCCATCGGCGCAGGGACCTTGATGACCGCTCGTTTCAATATCGCCCCCAATGCCGCGACCGGCGTCCGCGGCGTGCCGATCTCAAGCGTGGCCTACCTCAACGCCGCCGGCGCTGCGCTCGCGAGCGGCGTAAACGCCAACGGCTCGTTGACCGTGACCCCGGGGTCGGCGGATACGACCGCGCCGCGCCTCTCCGATGTGCAATCGCTGCGGGCGCGGGTCTGGGCTTCCTCGGCCACCGTCACGTGGGACACCGACGAGCCCGCCGATTCACAGGTCTACTACGGACCGAACCTCTCAATGGTCAGCAAGAGCGCTCTCAATACCTCGCTGGTCAGGGAGCATAGCGTGGTGCTCACGGGTCTGGCTCCGTGGACCTTCTACTACTTCTCGGTGCGCTCCAAGGACGCCGCGGGTAATCTGGCGACGTCGGGGATATACTTCCTACGCACCAAGCATCACCGCGGCCGCCTGCACATAACCCGCATGCCGTCCTGCGCGAGATCCAAGAGCGGGCACGGCGCCTCGACGGCCGCCGCCGCCGCCGGAGGCTTCATGGGCTCCCTGCTCGTCAGCAACGTGGAGATCGAGGAAGGCCTTGAGCCCATCACCGCCGTTAAGATGCTCCACAGCGATATCAACGGCTCGACCTACAGCTACACCGTGGGCATGACCTCCACCGACACGGTGAATTTCACGGGCTACATCGACTCCAAACGCTTTGCGGGCGCGGGCGCCATGAAGGTCATGCTGCAGGCCGAGGACGGCGCGGGCGTGGCCGATCAGACCGAGGAGTACGATCTCAGCCTCACCAAGAGCCTCACGGTCGCCGGCGAGGCCGGCTACTTCAAAGTCCCCGACAGCGATATGAGCGTCCGCACGGCCGGCGCCGTCTCCGAGGTCCAGTTCACGGCCTTGGACGCGACCGCCATGAGCCTGCGCGCTCGCGGCGAGCGCGAGATCGACGTACGCAACGGCGACCAGCCGATATCACCCATGGACATCAAGCTGCCCGGGCAGTCGGCCACGGTCTTTAATCAGCCGGTTTCGGTCACCCTCGCCTACTCCGACGTCGACGGCGCCGATAAAAACGGCGACGGCATCCCCGACGGCGACGGCTACGTCGACGGCGGCATGGTGTCCGAGCACGATCTGCGGCTGTTCGCTCACGACGGCGTGCAGTGGCGGATGATCGGCGGCAAAGTCGATCCCATCAGGAACACCGTCACGGCCACCGTCAACCACTTCACCACGTTCGCCCTGTTCCCCATCAACGCCGGCCTCGCCGCCTCGGTTCCCGGTCTGGCCCTGGAGAAATTCCTGAGCCCCACGATCGTCGACGGCATCAACGACGTCGCCACCTTCGGCATCGCCGCCGACAAGGTCAGCATCTTCGACGTGATGGGCCGCAAGGTCTACAGCGCGAGCCAGAGCAACAGCTCGGCCATCATCTGGAACTGCCGCGACGAGATCGGTCGCATCGTGGAGTCGGGCGTGTACATCGCCAAGATCCAGCAGAACGACGGCAACACGGTCTACCAAAGCTTCGCCGTCGCGAAGTAGCGTTTGTGCTCACCCCCTTGATAAATCAAGCGCGCGGGGGTATCCTGAACTTATGAAGGGATTTACGCTTATCGAAGTGCTTGTTGTCATTCTTATCGTTGGCATCTTGAGTGCCATCGCCATTCCGGCTTACCTCGAGAGCATGGAGAGAACGTATGCTGCCAACGGGGTAATCATGGTCAATACTGTTGGGACGGCCAATAGGATGTTCGCCGTCAACCATGGCAATCGCTACGTTTATGGAGACTTCGACCCAAATAACGGGTGCGGTGTCGGGGTTTGCCCGACCAACCCGCCTTTCGACAACAGCTGCATCTTGGTTTGGTGTAAATATCTGGCCGATCGGGATTTCTCTTCCGCGAAGTATTGCGTTGCGGCCTGTGACGCCAATGCGAACGGAAGTTGCAACGGCGCCGCTGTCGGCAATTTCGCAGCGGGAACGCATAATAGATCCGGTGCGGCACCGTACTCCGATTGGACTTACGCCCAGGACGCTACGGGAGTGATCACGGGTTATAACGGGGCGCCCGCGCCGACGTATTGAGCGGAAAGACAGGATTCTGACAGAATAGCGGCAGGCGTTAGACAGTATTTTCTGGCACCCTTATACGGACGCAGAAGGGGGAATAAGCGAACCATGAAAACATATATGCGAGCGCTGATGACTCTGGCCGTCGCTGCGTCAGCGGCCTCACGGGCCGCGGCTTCCTGTACGGGCGCTACCCCCACATGGACGACCACCTTGGATCACGCCAGCCTGACGGCCTGCATCGCGAACGCGGTGGACGGAGACACCATCAACGTGGGCCCGGGGACGCTCACCCTGTCGGGGGGGCAGTCGATCAAGATCACGAACAAGTCTATCTCGATTATCGGCGCCGGGATCGGCAGCTCGATTATCATCGGCAATGACTCCAGCGCGGGCTACGGAGACGGCTCGGCGCTTCTCTGGAACACCAAGAACACCGGCAATTCCCCCGCGGGGTTCAGCCGTCTCAGCGGATTCACCTTCAAGGGAACGGCGGGATCGAACGGATATGCCGGCGGGCCTCTGATCGGGTTTAGGGGCGCCTCGAAGAACCTCCGCTTCGACCACAATCGGGTCGAAATCACGAGCACCAGCGGAATGTATACCAGCGACAGAGTCGCCGGCGTCTTTGACCACAACGAGCTCGTCAACGCGGCGGCCGGCCTTGCCCATCAGGTGACCGCCACGCACTCGAATTGGTCCGGCGCGGAAACCAGCGACTGCGGACCTTATACGTGCGGCGATAGTTCGTGGGCCTCTCCGTCCTCCATAGGGACTGCGGACAACCTTATCTTCGAAGACAACACGATTCAAAACAACATGGGCCTAAACGGGCAGTACTGCACCGACGACCATGTGGGATCGCGCATGGTTTATCGGTTCAATACGTTAGTTAACTGCACGCTGCAGACGCATGGCACGGAAACGAGCGGGCGAGAGCGCGGGGCTCGTCACAGCGAGATCTACCGGAACTCGTTTACCTGGACGCTCGGCAACTTTCCCGGTCAAATCACCAATCGCGGAGGGACGGGTGTTTATTTCGACAATACGGCCTCTGGCGCCGGGCTCCAGCATTTCCTTGATCTCTCCACGTATCGTCGCGATGACGATTACGACGCGGGCGGCCATCAAGGCTCCTACCCCTATGGCCGCTGCGGGATCATTCCGGTGCTCTCCATCACCCGCTCGGGCACGACGGCGACCGCGACTTTCCCGGCCGGAGGAGCCGGTCACTATTCCAACGGCGGCGGATCGTACCAGACGTTCCGAGGAGCCAACCAAGCCGAATATAACGGAACCTTCGTCACCTATGCCGTGAGCGACACCGCCATTACCTTCACCGTGCCGGGATCCCCGGCCTCTCCGGCGACGGGTGCGATTACCATGATGAGCCCCTTCGACGGCAATACGGACAACACGGGCTATCCGTGTTTGGATCAAGCGGGCGCCGGCCAGAGCATCCTCTATTCGGGAGGCGGGCCCTCATATCCTCCGTCGATCTCTCCGATCGCTCCCGCCATGAACGCGCTTGAGCCGGTTCTTACCTGGAACAATATATTGAACGGCGCCAAAAGCGACATGTTGAATTTTGGCTTGGATGTCGTTCGCGAGAACCGGGACTCTTACAATCAAGTCTCCGGATTCACGGGCGCGGCTGGAATTGGAGTGGGGCCGCTCGCCTCGCGTCCGACGACCTGCACGAAAGGAGTCGGCTACTGGGCCGTGGATCAAGGTAATTGGAACGCGGCCGCGGGCCAAGACGGCCAATTTTATAAATGCACGGCCGCCAATACCTGGTCCCTGTTCTATACGCCCTTTACGTATCCTCACCCCTTGGTCAACGCCGCCCCGCCGCCGCCCCCGCCGCCGCCGCCCGATTCCATTTTCCCGACCGTTTCGCTCACGGCTCCGGCCAACGCGGCCACCGTCTCCGGATCCGCCGTCGCGGTCACGGCGACGGCCGCCGACAACATCGGCGTGGCCGGCGTGCAGTTCAAGATCGACGGGCAGAAT
This sequence comes from Elusimicrobiota bacterium, assembly GCA_043783505.1. Taxonomy (GTDB): domain Bacteria; phylum Elusimicrobiota; class Elusimicrobia; order UBA1565; family UBA9628; genus GWA2-66-18. Next base: position 1,882 of record JAYVZL010000336.1, on the reverse strand, counting down.
CTCGGCGCCGAAGTCGGCGCCGCGCCGTACTCGGCGTCGCTCAACAGCACGCTGTTCGCCAACGGCACGCATGCTTTGACCGCCGCGGCCCGCGACGCGGCCGGCAACACCACCACCTCGGCGGCCGTGTCGGTCACCGTCAGCAACGCCGCTCCGCCGCCCCCGCCGCCCGGAGTTCTCGTCGCCGCGTTCGCCTTCGATGAGGGCTTGGGAACCGTCGCGGCCGACGCCTCCGGCCAGGGCAACACCGGTACGCTGGTCAACGGCGCCGGCTGGACCGCCGGCGGGCGCTTCGGCGGAGCTCTGGCGCTCGATGGGCAAAACGACTACGTCAACGTCCCGAACTCCGCGTCGATCAATATCTCGGGCATCCAGCTCACGATATCGCTCTGGGCCAAGATCTTCGACACCGGAACCGCCGACGCGGCGCTCATCGGCAAGTCTTGGACGGACGGCGCGCTGAACGCTCCGTATTACCAATACGGATTGGAATTCAGCGCCGGCTCTAAAGGATACTACCTCTACCTGGGTGCCTCCGACGGCAGCCTCATGGGCCCGTTCCCCACGCCACCCGCTCCTATCGGCGTGTGGACGCACGTGGCCTTCACCTACGACGGCAGCGTCGTCAAGGGTTATATCGACGGCGTGGAGAAATCCTCTACGCCGGAAACACGCTCGATCGCCTCGCGGACCTCATCTTTGAGGATGGGCGTCGATCCGACGCTCAACCAGGCCTTCCGCGACAGCCTCGATCAGGTGAGAATCTACAGCCGCGCCTTGAGCGCGGCCGAGATCGTCAGCGACATGAATGCGCCTATCGGAGGGGAGACGGCCAACGTGATGCCGCCGGCCAAGCCCACGGGTTTTAGAATCCAGTAACAACCCCTAAAATTCATTCTTAACTGAATCTATACATTATTGCAGGATTCTGACTGAATCGCGGCAAGCGTTAGTCAACAAAATCATGAAAATATATATGAGGGCGCTGATGGTGCTGGCCGCGATGCGCTTTTTGACAGCGCTTCCGGCCGACGCCGCCACGATCACGGCGGCAAGCTGCAACAATACACCTTCCCTACCCCACGTGCGCGACGCGCTTCGCAGCGCGGTCAGCGGCGACACGGTGCGAATCCCGGCCGGCACCTGCACTTGGACTCTGTGGCTTGACTCCATTGGAGGGCAATATGCCGGTTACGACGATTCCCTTTATCACAAGGCGATAAAGATCATCGGAGCCGCCCCTCAGCCCAATCTGACGCAGCTCACCCGCTTGCAAGCGTTGAGCACGATCTGCGCGCCGGGTCAGACGACATACACCTGCATTCTTGACGGCATTGACAGAACCGCTGCGGCGACCACATCGGCACTCGTTGAAAATCTCATCCGTTGGGATCTCGCTCAGGGACCCGCGGGATTTACCAGCGAATTTGCCAACATGATCATCATCGGCACCGGAATGCCGGCGCCTGGAAACAAGCCACATCTCCTTTTTCGCGAAGATAACCAAAATCTCCGTATCCACCACATCGCGCTTTTTCCAACCGGCACCACCGGCATGTTCATCTGGGGCAACATCCAGGGCGTGGCCGACCACAACTATTTCAACTGTGACGACGGCTTCTGCGTGTATACGTTCCATCCCGCTTGGAATCCCGGCGGGATCGGCTCGGGAGCCTACGGCGATCAGTCCTATTCCGTTCCAACGACTTTGGGGACGGTGAACGCGTGGATTTGGGAGGACAATTACTTCCGAATAACGACGCCTCTGGCGGCAAGTCCATATTTCCCTCCCGCTACTCCCATGATTTATTGCTGCGACGGATGGCAAGGCGGCCGAGTCGTCTACAGGAGCAATCATTTCTCAAACGTCAATATCGACTGG
>JAYVZL010000335.1:0-8466 GCA_043783505.1 Elusimicrobiota bacterium | reverse complement strand
GGGGCCTGGGACGTGGGCGTGGCCGCGGGCGCGGGCGCGTCGTATCGCCCCGGGATCGTGGAGCTCGGTGGCCGCCATGACGGGATTTCCGCTGAAGGCGCGCTCGCCGTGGATCCCGAGGATCCAGTGGAGTTAGTCGAGATCACTTTGACCAACGAGGGGTCTCGTCTGCGAGCTCTAATCGTGGAGAGCCCGGTGCGGCCGGGGGGCCGCGCTTTGGGTTCGCAGTCCTTTTTCCAGATGACGGACGCTCCGGCCCGGCTCCTATTGGCTCCCGGCGAGCGGCGCACGCTGCGCTTCGCGGCGGGATTGGCGACGGACGCGGCCGTGGCCCGGCGCCTCAAGCTGCGCTACGCTCAGCCCGACGCGATCGCGCAATCGCGGCTCAAGGCACGGGCGCAGTCCGAACGCAGGGCCCGCTTTATCGGCGAGATGCCGCTGGCTGAGCAGGCTCGTTGGGAGTCGACGCTGGCGCGCTTGTTCCTGAAATCGCGGCCGGCGGGTCCGGAAGTCACCGCGGTTCTCGAGCGTCATGCGGCGTCCTCAAGCCCGCCGCGATCGGATCGTCCAGCACTGCTATACCACGTCGCATCGGCTGAGGACGTGCAGGCCGCCTTGCGCCTGATCCAGCTCTCGACGTTGTGGCGCGAGCAGGGGGTCGTCGTCGACGTGATCTTCGCCCTGGAGCTGGGGGATCCCGAGCGGGCGGAGCTCGTCCTCAAGGGAGCCTGGTCGCGGGTTCTTCCCGGCTGGAAGCCGGCGGCCGTGGAAGGATTTCATCTCCTGCAGATGAACGCTCTGTCCGCGGCTGAACGCGCCGCGCTTGAGCGCGGTTCTTCCCACCAACCGTGATGGATGTATTGTTGCGGCTGTGGCTGGCAACGACCCGGGGAGGCACGCGCCATGGAAATGCAGGAAGAAAGGTACTCCAAGACGGCTTATTTCTTCGCCGCGGCGCTGGCGATCATCGTCGCCGGCGGCGCCTACTACGGCTATAACCTTCGCGCTCACGCGCGCGCGGAGGTCAAGTCGCACATCACGACATGGTTCGAGGGCCCGAGACTGATGACGGAGTTGATGATGGAGCGCTACGGTCCGCCCGACGACCTGACCGCGGCAGTCGCCACGTGGTATGAGCGCGGAGGCTGGAAGCGAATCACCGTCCGCGGCGAGGCGCACGAGAGCTATCTCGAGCAGACGGTCGGCTACAGGCCCCGGCCCGAGGCGATCGCGTCGCTGCGCGCTTTCGACCATGGCGTCCGCCTCGATCCCGCTCGGGAAGAATTGACCGCCGCAAGCAATCAGGAGTCGCTGAACTTTCTGGCTCTCAACGTGGCCAACGAGGTCGCCTCGGGCAAGCGCACCGCTCGGGACGCTCAAGAGTTTTTCCTGAAGACCGCCAAGCTCGGGAGCTCTGGAAGATCGTCCCCCTACCTGGAAAAGCTACAGTTCGAGCCGTACTTGCGCGCGCCGCAGCGCAGCCGCGAGATCGGTTTTTAGATCAGAAGGCTTGGCCCGCGAGGATCGACAGCGACCAGCGCGTGCGGCCGTAGCGGTCGTTGAGCGGGTAAGCCACGTCGACGCGCACGGGGCTGTTGCCGGCCGAGCGCGAGGCGGCAAAGCGCAGTCCCAGGCCCACGCTGTTTCTGAGATCGGAGATATGGACGGTCTTCGACGCGGGCCACGCGTAGCCCGTGTCGTAGAAGGCCACCGCGCCCACGTCGATCAGGCGAAACAGGTCGTCGCAGACGAAGACGCGGTCCTCGATGTTGAACAGAAAGCGCCTGCTGCCGGAAAACTCGCTTAAGCCGTAGCCGCGCAGGCCGTTGACCTCGCCTAGGAATAGCGGCGTGTAGGGGTCCATGCGCCAGCCGAGATCCACGCCGGTGTGGACGGCCAGCGTCTGCCGCTCGAAGCGGGGCAGGAAGTAGGCGGCGTCGAGCGAAGCGACGCGGTTGCTGTTGCCGCCGTTGGAGTATTTCGAGCGGTAACCGGTGTTGAAAAGAAGAAGATGGTCCTCCCAGGCGAAATTCTTGCGCACGGTGAGGCTGGGCAGGAGCTGGGAGCCGGTCGTTCCCAGCAGGCGCGCCGGCGGAGCCCACGCCACGGCCGGAAAAACGCCGATGCCGAGGTTGTAGTCCTCGTCGCGGGTGATTTTCTGTATGCGCTGCAGCGTGAGGAAATCCAGCTCCTCCCAATCCGCGCCCAACTGCAGGAACCCGAGCTGCTCGAGATCCTGCGAGACGCCTGTGGTCTCGGCGCGATGGGCCAAGAGGCCGAACTTGACGTGCCGCGTGCGTTCGGTGGAGGTCGCGACGGCGATGCCGTAGTTGACCCCGCCCTCGGCGACCCGCCGCGAGACCGTGCCCAGAGGAGCCTCGGTATAGCTGAGGGTCGCACCCACGGCGGTGCGCGCGATGGAGGCGTAGAAGGGCCGCGTGATGGCCATCGTGTAATTGCGGTTGCCTGGGGAAACTATCGCACCCATCGTGTACTGCAGGCGCTTGTAATGCAGGAACTGCAGATCCTGATAGCCGAAGGACTTCGAGTCGGCGCCTCCATCGTGGCTGTAGACCAGCGAGCCCGACTTGCCTTGGCCCAGGATGTTGTGCTCGGCAAGTCCTCCTTTGAGCCCCGTCGAGCCGCCCACGCGCTTGAAGTTGGCGACGACCTCAAGGCTCCAAGAGTCGTAGGTGCGCACGACGACGTCGACGGTGCCGTACTTGTTGACCTTCGCCGACACCACGGCGCGCCGGATGAAAGGCAAGGCGCGCAGGTTGCGCTCGGTCTCCTCGATGAGGAGCGGATTGAAGGTCTCGCCGACCTCGAAGAGCAGCTCTCGTTCGATGACGGGCTCGCGGGTCTGGATGTGAAAGCGGTTGGCCGTCCGGTACAGCAGCTTGTTCTCGCGCAGGGAGCTCGTGTCGAAGACGTTGTGGGTCTCGATAGTGATCGTGGAGATCATGCGTCCCGCCGGCAGGCGGGCCTTGCGGGGAGGCGCGGCGGCCAGCGAAGCCGCGGAGAAGTAAAGCAGCAAGGCCAAATAACGCATAAGGCCTATTTAGTATGCAACATCGCGGAGCGCAAAAGATGGCCACAGTTTCATGACAAAGCGTCGATATGAACGTGATTGGGGTAAATCCTCAAATGGTGGGAGTGCGCGTCAACAGACAAGGCAGCGCGGCGCTCGGCGTCTTGCTGCTCTTCCTCGGAGGAGCGGCCGCGGCGGCCGAGAGCTGTCCGGGCGTGGTCTTCACGGGAGCCAAGATCTCCCTGAATCCGCTCGAGCGCAGGCTCGTGTGCGGGGATCCCGACAGCGAGGCCTGGAAGGAGGTTCCCTGGGCGCAGGCGCGGCGTTTCCTGAAGACGTTCCTCCAGCAGCGCGCCTACCATCACCCGCTCTTCACGCTCAAGGAAGGGCGCCTGGTGGTGGACCCGGGGAAAAAGACGGTGATCGCGCGCCTTGAAGGCGAGAATCTGCCGGCCGGCATCGACCTCAGCAAGCGGCGGCGGGTCGTCGGCGAGCCGCTGACGCCGGCCATGCTCGACGCGGTCAAGGCCGCGGTGACCGGCGATCTGCTCAACAGGGGCTATCCCTGCCCGGAGGTGGAGATGTCCGCCGACGCCAACGCGGGCGAGGTTCTGGCATGGTTTGCGGGCGGCGCGGTCCACGCCGCCGATCCCATCGCGGAGCCCGTCATCGAGGGTGTGGACCCCGGCATTTTTCGCCGCTTCGAGGCCTTCAAGCGCGACTTGCCCATCGACCATCGTCTGCTGACGCTGACGTCCAATCGCATCGTCAGCGAGGCCTTGTTTCTGAACTCCTCATACGATGTGACGTGCGGGACCGAGGGCGTGCGCATCCTCCACCGCGCGACCGTAGCACCCCCGCGCTTAGTCCGCATCGGCGTGGGCATCGACACCGAGGGCTTCGCGCGCGGGCGCGCGCGCTGGAATCATTCGCGCATCGGCTGGCGGGCGAGTGCTGCGGAGGCGACTTTGTTCGTCTCCAAGCGCCAGCAGTCCTTCGACGCGCAGATGCGCCTGTACGTGAGCCCTTCGGCGCGGCTTCACCTCCTGCCCCAGGCCGTTGCCGCGCGCAGCGACGAGACGCGCTTTGAAACGGTCTCCGGGGAGATATCCCTGGCGCCCGCGCTCACCTGGGACGACCAGGTCCTTCACGCGGAGGCTCACGCGGGTCCGGCGCTCGACTACGCGGACACCCGGCGCGGGATCGGGCCCCAGAACTCCTACTTCCAGAGCTTCAACACGCACGCCGAGGTGACTAGCCACCTCTTCGAGTACTATCTGCGCGAGCCGCGCGTAGGATTTCGCGCGGAGTTCGACACCGCCTCGCGCTTCTCCGAGCTGAACTCATCGCTGACGGCGCACCGCCTGCGGCTTGGGACAGAGAAGCTCTGGAACGTGGGCGGCTTTGATCCGCCGCTGGCCATTCTCGGCGCGCGCGGCTGGGCGGGCACGACCGTCGTCGGCGATCGCGACGCCGCCCTGCGTCAGCTGCCGCCCACGATGCGTTTCTTCATCGGCGGCGACGCGGACTTTCGCGGCGTCGGTCCCGGCGAGCTCGGCGACGAGGCCGGCTTCCTGTCGGGCCTCTATGAAGGCCTCGAGCTGCGGGCGGGGGAAGTCCTGCCCTACAAGCTGCAGCCGATCGTCTTCCTCGACTCGGCGATGGCCGGGCGCTCGTCGCTGCGCCTGGATCCCGACGTGTACTACGCCCCCGGCTTCGGCGTCCGCTGGGCCACCTTCATCGGGGCTTTTCGCGCGACTTTCGCGCGCAGCCTGATTTGGCGGCGCGACCCGCTCACGGCCCCGGGCCGCAGGCATTGGCAGTTCTTCTTCAGCTACGGGAGGGAGTTTTGAGACGGTGGGTCAAGCGCCTGGCCGCGGGCACGGCCGCGCTGGCCGCGATCGCCGCCGTCGCGGGCGCGATTTTCCTGGCGCGTCCCGGGGTGTTTCTCACCGACCGCGCGGCCGCGGTGGCGCTGACGTATTTCGGCTCGGAGTGGTCGCCGCGCTGGTCGAGCCTGCGGTTGTCCGCCGACGCTCTTGAGTGGCGGCGCCACCGCTACATCTTGAGCGCGACCGATTTTTGCCTAGACGAGCGCCGGGGCGCGTTTTCGGGCTGCTTCCCCGAGTTCGAGCTGAGCGTGGTCGTGCGCTACACGCGGCGCGGCCCGACCCTCGAGAGCGTCGATCACGTCGTCGCGGTCGCCAAGAGCGCGCGTCTAGACCTGCGGCGCTTTAAGCCGAGCAAAGAGGGTTCCTTCAAGCCCTTGTCCTTGCCTTCGGTGCGGGCGCTGCACGTGGAGCTCCCCCGCTTTGAGTTCCAGTCCTCGAAGACTACCGTCGTCGGCGGCTTGAGCGTCATCCTCGCGTCCGGCCCGCGGCCGCTGTTTCTCAAGGCCGACGTGCGCATCCGCGGCCAGGCGGGCGCGCGCCGCCTGAAGGCCGCGATCATCGCCGACACGGACTTGCTCAATGGCGGCGGCGCGCCCACATATGTCGACCTCCGCGCTCGAGCCGATCTCTCCGCCCTAGGATGGTCGCAGGCCGCTTTCCGCGTGCGCCGCGAGTCAGGGCAGTATGTCGGCTCCGGAAACGTGGAGATTTTCGCGTCCACCGGCCCGCTGCGGTCTTTGCGCGTCACCGGCTGCCGGGGAACGGCGCGATCTTCCGGCGGCGAGCTGGCCTGCCGATATGAGCTCCTGCCCCGCAAGCCGCTGCCTGCGACTCTTGGGGTCAGAGCGCTGGCGGGCCGAGTCTCCCTGAGCGCCGGTCTCAAGGATCGGCGCTATCGCGGGGCGCTGAAAGTCGACCTCGATCCCATCGCGGCTTGGTATAAGCTCGCCGCCGATCTCGCGGTGCGAGTCGAAGGGCGCCTGGATCGCCCGTTTAAGGACGCGTCTGTGCGCCACGAGCTCCACGTCGCCGCCAAGGTTCCCCGTTTCGAGGATCTCGTGGGCTTCCTGCGCGAGACGAAGTATGCCGTGCCCGCGCCTATCCACGTGCTCAAGGGGCCGCTCTCGTTCGTCATCGACAGTCGCGGCGATCCGCGCGCGGCCCGCGCGACGGCGCGCTACGCGTTTTCCAGCGATCTCGCGGCCGGGCGTCAGCGTCTGATCCTGCGCGCGAACGGGGGCGTGGCGGCCGTCCGCGCGCGAGGCCGCTCTTTCGAGCACGAGGGCACGCTGCTCTTCAAAGAAGTCGCCCTTGAGCTGCCCCACATCGACATCGGGCGCACCACGAAGATCGTCTATGACAAGCGCATCAGGACCGACGAGAGCCCTCCCGGCGCCTCCTCGGCGTCTTGGCGGGCGGCCGGGGTCCTGCCGCTGCGCGCGCGGCTCCTCTTGAAAACCGAGAAGCCGCTTATCCTCTTCTCGAACTTGGTGAAGGACCCGGTGCCGGTGGCCCTGGACCTGGCCGCGACTTTCCCGCCGGGTGCGGCGAGCGGGACGGTCTCCGTGCGGCGCTTCGAGGTGGAGTTGTTTCGGCGCGACGCGGCTCTGGAGCATCTCAACGTCGCGCTCTCCTCCGGCTCCAAGGTTGGCGCGCTCGAGGGCCTGGTGAGCTATAAAACACCGAAGGCGGCGATTAGCATCCTGATCCTCGGCACCACGGAGAAGCCGCGCATCGAGCTGACCAGCGTGCCGCCCATGAAGCGCGAGGACATCATCGCCCTGCTGATCTTCGGCAAGAGTCCCGATGATCTCGATCCCGAGCAGGCCGCCTCGGTGAGCAACACGGAGACCGGGCTCGCCAGCCGAGCTTTCGGCCTTGCGTCGCTGTACCTGTTCGGCGCCACGCCCATCGAACGCGTCGGCTATGATCCCGCCACGAAGACGACCTCGGTCAGCTTCCGCCTGCCGGGAGGCGCCAATCTGACCGTGGGCAGCGACTTCGACCAGAGCCGTCAGCTCAGCGTGCGAAAGCCGCTGGCGCCGCATTGGGCCATCCAGTCCGAGATCAGCGATCAAGGCCAGAAAAGCAAGGCCGTGGCGACGTTCCTAGAATGGTTTCAGCGCTATTGACAGGTCGTCTCTCCCGGCTATACTCCGCGTGTGGACTTGAGCGTGAGCGCTCTGTTGGCGGGCCTTCTCTTTTCCTCGATCGGGTTCGTGGCCTTCACCTACGGCAAACGGACCGGGCGCTTTCAAGTCATGGTTTTGGGCGTAGTTCTGATGGTTTACTCGTATGTCACGCCCGGTCCGGCGTTGACCTGGCTGGTGGGCGCGGTTTTGACGGGAGCGCTCGTTTACCTGCGCGATTGAAGCCGACACCGCCCTGCTGGTCGCCGCTTACGGCGCCCGGCCGGCTCGGAGCGCGTAGCCGCGTTGCTTCCAGACGATCAAGCCCTCGTCGAGCACCGTCACCGTCTTAAAGCCCGCGGCCATCAGCTTCTGCGCGAGTTGTCCCGACTCCGCGTGCGGGCAAGCGCAGTAGCAGATCAGCCAGACGTCCTTAGGCAGCGCGGCGAAATAAGGGCTGGGATCGTAGAACGGCACGCTGACCGCCCCCGCGATATGCTCCTGGGCGTAGTCGTCGGGAGCGCGGGCGTCCAAGAACGCCATCTGAGCGCCCCGGTCGAGCTGAGCCTTGGCGGCGTCGACCGAGACCATCGCCGGAAACGGACGAAAGCCCTCCGGCCGCGGCCCGCGCGCATTGAGCGTCGCGGCGCCCAGCGCAATGGGCCCCTGCGCCGCCGGCGGGGGTGAAATCGGCGTCTGGGCCTGCCACTGCCGCAGCAGGGCTACGACATCCTCGATGCCCTCCTCGCCAAGCGACTGCGCGAAGCCGGGCATGGGCGTGCCCGCGCGGCCGTCGCCGATCGCGTGGCGCAGCAAGCCGTCGCTCGCGCCGGCAAGATAGCCGGGCGCGCCCAGGTTGTTGTAGGGGCCGGCCACGCCTTTTTCGCCGTGGCAGCTGAGACAGCGCGCCTCGTAGAGTCTCGCCCCGCGCCCCGCGTCGCCCGACACGGGGCGCGCGTCGAGCTGCGCGCGTGGCCCGCGCTCCCATGTCCTCAAGAAGGCGATGAGCGTGGTCATGTCCTGCGGCGTGAGGGGCCCGCCGCGCCGCGCCGACCAAGCCGACATAGTGGTGCCGGCGCGCCCGTCGGCGATGGCGCTGACGAGGAAATCATCGCTCGCGTCGGCGAGGAAAGCGCGATTGGCCAGGGCCGGAGCTCGGTCGGCCTTGTAGCCCTCGCCCTTATCGCCGTGGCAAACGGAGCAGGTGCGCGCGTAGATCTGGGCGCCGTGTTGAGCCGCCGCCGCAATCTCCGGCGCCGGCTTAAGCGTGGGCTCGGCGCAGCCAAGCGCGCCGACGCTTAAGACAAAAAAAGCCGCGACACGAAAGCGATTGTTCATCCCGGGATTTTACTAATCCTAGGCAGAAGAAGGTGTCGCCATTGTTCGCCACCTCCCCTGCTCGCCGCCGCCATAA
>JAYVZL010000334.1:0-19507 GCA_043783505.1 Elusimicrobiota bacterium | reverse complement strand
TGACGCGCAAGGACCTTGTCGTTATCGGGACTCTCGCTATTTTTATCCTTCTGTTCCTCTCGCCGGCCTGGGCGCGAGGAGCGCCGGGCTTCTTTAATCATGGAGATCTCTATACCTATCATTGGCCGCTGCGCCATCATACGGCCGCGGCGATGATCGCGGGTCGGCTTCCTTTTTGGAACCCGTACGTGCTGCTCGGCGTGCCGCACGCGGCCAACCCGCAGGCCGCGCTGTTTTATCCTCCGGCCCTGTTGGAGTTGCTGCTGCCGGCGGTCATGGCCCTGGCTTGGGATCAGATTCTCCATATCTTATGGGCCGCGTTCGGCGCGTTCCTTCTCGCGCGGGCGTTCCGGGCGCCGCGCGCGGGCGCGGGCGCGCTCGCCGCGGCGTACGCGCTCTCCCCCTTTCTCGTTTACCGGGTGACGGCCGGCATTCCGACTTTGCTAGCGGCGTTGTCTTGGGCGCCGTGGGCATGGCTGGCATGGCTGAGAGGCGGAGCGCCGCTGCTGGCCGCGGTCTTCTCTCTGCAGTTCTTCTCCGGCCACCCGCAGTTCCTGCTCATCAACGCCGTGGGCATGGCGTTATGGGCCGCGGCGAACAAGGCCCGTTTTGCTCTGTGGACTCGTTTGGCGGCGGGCGCGTGCGGGGCGCTGGCGCTGGCCGCCGTACAATGGCTTCCCACGCTCGAGTTTTTGCGCGGCTCGAACCGTTCCAGCTGGCCGGCGGAATTCATCTCCTCCTATTCCCTTGATCCGTCGGCGCTGCTGATGTGGCTTTGGCCGGGCATCCACGGGACGCCCCCGGGCGGAGACTGGCGGCAGCCCATCTCGGTTTTTTACGAGAGCGGCGGGGTATGGCTTGGAGTCTTGATCCTGGCCATGGCCGTCTTCGGCCTGGCGCGCGGACGCATGCGACTCGGCGCGATATGTCTCGTCGTTGTCGGTCTGTTCTTGTCTCTTGGGATCAACGGCCCGTTCGGTTCGCTTCTTGGACTGCCGGGGTTTTCTTATCTGCGAACGCCGGCGCGCTGGTCTTTCCTGGTTCTTTGGGGCCTATGGCTGCTGGCGGGAGCCGGGCTGCGCCGCTTCCCGTCGTCGGCGCGTCGAGCCGCGGCGTTGTCGCTACTGCCTCTCGTCGTCTTGGCCGAACTTGTTTTTTGGGATTCGCGCTTCCTTCGCTATCAGGACCCGAAACCTTTCACGGCATCCAACGCAGACGTCGCCGTGCGTTTGGCCGGGCGTCCTCAGCGCGTGCTCACCGACCCCTCCCTGGCCAATCCAAATAAGACTATCGTATACAGGATGCGCAATGTTAACGGCTACGACGCTTTTTTCCCGGCCGGCGCGGCGCGCTGGGCCTTCGAGGCCGAAGGCGCTCCGGCCGCGGATTCAAGCCGCGTCTTGGTCTCGCGCTGGCGCTCGACCGTGGCCGCTCGCGCGGGCGTGCGCGTGCGCTTGTCCGCGGGAGGCATCGAGACGGCCGGCGACGCTTGGCCGCTGGCCGCGTTCGTCGATAGACAGGGCCGGCGCCTGACCCCGGACCCGCTTTTGTCCATCGACGCTCCCGAGCGTTGGCGCGTCTCCGGTTTAGTCCCGGCGTCCGCCGCGTCGGTGGCGATCGCGGAGGCGCGCTGGCCGGGCTGGCGCGCGTTTCTTGATGACCGGCCGGTCGAGCCGGCGCCTTGGGGCCCCGCGTTTCAATCCGTCCCTCTGCCGTCCTCCAAGGCGGTCCTCGATCTCCGTCTTGAGTTTACACCGTCTCGTTGGGCCTGGTGGGCGGCGCTGTCGATCGCGACTTGGGCGCTGTGGCTGCTGAACGCCGCGCGCCGGATGGAGGCCGCGTGAAAATCAAGCAAATAGCGTCGGTCGTTGCGGCGGTCGGCGTCACCATGCTGTTCTTGTGGATGGCTTTGCGCAAAGTCCAATTCGCCGCGCTCGGACAGGCGCTTCTCGATGCCCATTGGATCTGGCTCATTCCGATGATCGCGATCCTATGCCTGGATCTGGTGGTGCGGGCGGTGCGTTGGCGCGTGCTGCTGTCTCGCGCGAGAAAAGTGCCGGCGCCGGTGTGGACGCTGATCAAGCTGGAAGCGATCGGTCTCGCCGTCAACAACGTCCTTTTTCTGCGCTTGGGCGAGATCGCCCGCGCGGCCTTGGCCGCGCGGCGGTTAGGCATTCCGATGCTCGCGACTTTGGCCAGCGTGGCCATCGAGCGCGCGCTGGACGTCTCGGCCCTGTTGACGATCTTCATTTGCGCCGCGTACACGGTGCCCGGCATCGTGCCGAGGCGCGTCGTCATCGTCTCATTTCTGGTGCTGGGCGGGGCGATCGCCGCTCTCGGCCTGCTCGCCGTCGCCGAGTCCTCCGTGGCGCCGGGCGGATTCGTCGAGCGCGCGCTGCGCAGGTGGCCGAAGGTTCACGGATTCGTGGAGCAGCTCTCCCTGGGCGCCGCCGTCCTGCGCTCTCCATCCGCGGCGGCGCAGGCCGCGGTCTTGAGCCTGATCTTGTGGAGCGTGGACGCCGCCCTCTATTGGGCGGGGGCTTATGCGCTCGGCCTTCAAGGCCTCATGGATTATCCGCGCTCGGTGCTCACTCTGACCTGGGCCGGGGCCAGTTCCGCGATCCCGGCCGCGCCCGGGGCCATCGGGACTTTCGAGGCCGTGGTGACGTCTATTCTCGCCAAACTCGGGGCCGGTCCCGACGAGGCCTTCGCCTACGCTCTCGTCACTCACATGGTGATGTATCTGTTCGTCACGGTCTTGGGGCTATTTTTCCTGTCCCGCGAGGGCGTTTCTCTGGCCCAACTGCGCGCGGAGGTCGACAAGCGGCCATGAAGCTGTCCCTGCTCTCTTATCTCGCGTGCCCTGTCTGCGGTGGAGATCTCAAGTTCGCGGCCTTAGAGTCTTATCCCCGGCACGACGCCGAAATCAACGACGGCGCTATGTCATGTGCCGACTGCGCGCGCGTCTATCCCATCACCGACGGGATCCCGCGGCTACGCCCTCCGCAGGCGCTCGAGGCGCGGGCGGCGAAGACCCGGCAGACGTTCGGCTGGGAGTGGCTGCGCTACCCCGGCTCGCTTCCCCAGGACAAGGCGATCTTCCTCGAGGAGACGATGTTGTCGCCGCAGGAGCTCTCCGGCAAGCTCGTGCTCGACGCAGGCTGCGGCATGGGCCGCTATAGCGCCGTCGCGCTCTCTTTAGGCGCCGAGGTCGTCGCTTTGGACATGTCGGAAAGCCTCATCCGCGTCGCCGAGCGCGCGCGCACGGAGCCGAAGCTTCATCCGGTGGAGGGCGATCTTCTTCACCCGCCCTTCAAGAAAACGGTTTTCGATATCGCCTATAGCCAAGGGGTGCTTCACCACACCGCGGACACGCGCGCCGCCTTCGCGTCCGTGGCCGCGCTGATCAAGCCCAGAGGCGTCTTCTCGGTGTGGCTATACGGACGGGCGGGCCGCTACGCGGAGTTCTCGACGAACCCGATTCGGCCCGGGCGGGAGTGGATCACCCGGCATCGGCGCGCGGCGTGGATGATCGTCTTGGTTCGGCATTTTTTGAGCGACGTCCTGCGGGCGTTCACCACGCGCCTGCCCGTTCCGGTCGTTCACGCGCTGTGCCACCCGCTGACGTGGCTCGGTGTCGTGCCGGGTCTCAAGTGGTTCACGTACTCGGTGCATCCGAATTATCAAGTGCGGCTCATCGAGAACTTTGATTGGATCTCTCCTCCATACCAGTGGCATCACACCAAGGAAGAGCTCTCGCGCTGGTATGAAGCGGAGGGCTTCTCCGTCGAGAAGCTTCTCCCGCACGGTCTCGTGCCGAAACCGGGCGCGCTCGGACGAAAGAGGGCAAGGTGACGAGAGCGCGGCGAGTCGTGATGGTCAGCGCCGGTTTCTGGCCCGCGGTGGGCGGCGCCGAGCGGCAAGCTCTCGAGTTGTCGCGCGCGCTGCGCGCGCGCGGCGTGTCGGTCGTCGTTCTCACGCGCCGGCTCGGGGGCCTGCCCGAGTACTCGGAGGTCGCGGGCGTGCCGGTGCGGCGTTTGCCCGTCTATGGGACTGGAGCGCTTGATTCGCTGTCGTTTCTTATCGGAACTTTCGGTTGGCTCTTGAAGCACGCGGGCGATTACGACGCGATCCACGCGCACCTGGCGGGTTCGCCGGCGTTGGCCGCGGCCTTGGCCGGACGCTGTCTGGGCAAGCCCGTCCTCGTCAAGCTCGGAGGCGGACGCGGAATTGGCGAGTTGGCGATGTCCTCTCAAACGAAGCTGGGACGATTGAAGCTGAAGCTCTTGTCGCTTCTTAAGCCGCGGTTTCTCGCCGTGGTGCCGGACTTGGCCGCCGAAGCTCTCGAGTACTTGGGGACCGCGGACATCGAAGTGGTTCCCAACGGGGTGGACGTGCTGCGTTTCAAGCCGGTGTCCGCCCAGGAGAAGCTGGCCTTGCGCGCGCGGTTGGGCTGGCCGGCCGGGAAAATCTTCCTTTATACAGGGCGGCTCTCCTGGGAGAAGCGGCTGTCCTGGTTCGTCAAGCTCTGGGATGAGGCAGCGGAGGGGCAAGACGCGACGCTGCTCCTCGTGGGCGAGGGGCCGGAGAAATTCTTGCTGCAGGGCGAGGCGACCGCCTCCAATGGACGCATCAGGCTGCTTCCCGCCAACGATGACCTGGTTGACTATTACGCCGCGGCCGACGCGTTCGTCCTACCCTCGATATCGGAGGGTCTGTCCAACTCGCTGCTCGAGGCTATGGCCGCGGGCCTAGTCGTGATCGCAAGCGCCGTGGGCGGGACCGCCGAAACGATCGAAGACGGCCGCACGGGCCTGCTCTTCGCGCGCGACGACGCGGCGGGAGCGATGTCCTGCGTGCAGCGGGTCCTTTCTGATCCCGAACTGGCCGAGAGCTTGGGAGCTCAGGCGCGCAACGAATGCGAGACGACCTACGCGTTGACGCGTGTTGCGCGGCACTGCGAAGAGCTGTACAGTTTAGAGGCGATCTAAAGCCCCTATGTGCGGAATCTGCGGCGTGGTTTACGGCGACGGACGAACGCCCGACAAGGGCGCGCTCAAGCGCGCCAACGACGAGATCGCCCATCGGGGTCCAGATGACGAGGGGTTTCTTCTAGACGGACCCGTGGGCCTGGCGATGCGCCGTCTGGCGATCATCGACCTCAACACCGGGCACCAACCCATCTCCTACGCCGACGGTTCGCTGTGGGTGATCCTCAACGGCGAGATTTATAACTATAAAGAACTGAGAGCGGAGCTTGAGACGCGCGGGCACCGCTTTAAGACGCAGTCCGACACCGAGGTGATCCTCGCGCTCTATCAAGAGTCGGGACCGCGCTGCGTGGACAAGCTGCGCGGGATGTTCGCGTTCGCGGTCTGGGACAAGAACCAGCGCCGTCTCTTCATCGCGCGCGACCGCATCGGCAAGAAGCCGCTGGTCTATGCCGAGCGCCCGGGCGGGACGCTTGTTTTCGGCTCGGAGCTGCGTTGCCTGTTCGCCCTCGATCCGGAACTATCTCGGGAGATCGACCCGGTCGCCGTGGATATGTACCTGTCGCTTCAGTATGTTCCCGCGCCCCGCACGATCTATCGCTCCTCTAAGAAGCTGCCGCCTGGCCACACGCTGACCTGGCAAGACGGAAAGACGACGATCGAGCGTTATTGGGACCTGCCCCTGGGCAAGCCGCCGATCACGACCGATTTCGAGGAAGCGAAGAGTCTTCTGCGCGAGACGCTGACGGAGTCCGTGCGCCTGCGCATGATCTCGGATGTCCCGCTGGGCGCTTTTCTATCCGGCGGGGTAGACTCCTCGATCATCGTGGCATTGATGAGCGGGCTGTCCTCCAAGCCGGTGAAGACGTTCTCCATCGGCTTCGACGAGGAGCGCTTCTCGGAGACGCGCTACGCGAAGATGGTGGCCGAACGATACAAGACCGACCACACGGAGTTCATCGTCAAGCCCGAGATGGCCGACATCCTGCCCAAGCTCGCCTGGCATTACGGCGAGCCCTACGCGGACGCCTCGGCGCTGCCGACGTATTACGTCGCGCGCGAGACGCGCAAGTTCGTGACCGTAGCACTCAACGGCGACGGCGGCGACGAGAATTTCGCGGGCTACATTCGCTACTTCGCGATGAAGGCCGCGCGGTTGACCGACGCGCTTCCCGGGCCGCTGCTCAAGGCCCTGCGCGTCGGCGCGGAGCTTCTTCCAGAACATGACGCTCCTCTGGGAAACATTTGGAGGGCAAAACGATTTTTGCGCTCCACGTTGTTCAACGACTTGCCGGGCCGCCACCTCAAGATGGTCGGCTTCTTCGCCGAGGACGACAAGCCGTCGCTGTACGCCGACGGCTTTAAAAAACGCCTGGGCGCCTCGGCCGGCGAGGCCGTGCGCTACATGAGCGATGCTTTTGGCGCTTGCAAAGGAGAAGACTTCGTCAATCGCATGCTGTACGTGGATTTTAAGACCTATTTGCCGGAATGTCTCATGGCCAAAGTGGATATTGCCACCATGGCCTGCTCGCTGGAAGGGCGTTCGCCTCTGCTCGATCATGTCTTCGTCGAGACCGCCTTCCGCATGCCCGGCGACTGGAAGCTCAAGGGGCTGCGCGGCCACAAGCACATCATGAAGGAGGCCTTCAAAGACCTTCTACCCCAAGCCATTCTCGACCGACCAAAGATGGGCTTCGGCATCCCGCTTGGCGCGTGGTTTCGCGGCGCGCTGAAGAACTTTTGGGAGGAGCACGTGCTCTCGCGCAAAGCCGTGGATCGCGGGTACTTCCGCGAAGAGGCGCTGCGCTCCCTGTGGGCCGAACACCAGGCGGGCCATCGCGACCACGGCTATCGCCTATGGGCCCTGCTGATGCTGGAGCTGTTCCACCGCCACGCCGACGAAGCCCTTGCCGCGCCGGTCGCTGCGCGTCATTAGTTATCCCAGCTTGAGGGCGGAGAGGATGAGCTGCACGCCGATGGCCGCCAATAAAAGACCCATGAGGCGGGTGATGATGTTGAGCAGGGTCGGGGAAAGCTTCTTGGCGCTGTCGGCGGCGAGCGTCAGAACCCAATAGCTCAGAAACGCGACCAGGGCGATCAGGACGTAGAAGATCACGCTTTGGGATAAATTCGTCGCGCGCCCGGCCAGCACGATCGAAGTGGTGATGGCGCCGGGCCCCGCTAGAAGCGGCGTCGCCAGGGGCGTGATCGCGATGTCGTCCTTGTGCATGCCCTCGGCGAATTCTTCGGGGGTCTCGCGCATCGGAGACTTTTGGGCGCGGATCATGTCCAGCGAGGAGAGCAGCAGCACCAAGCCGCCGGCGATCTGGAAGGCGGGCAAGGTGATCCCGAACAGGCGAAAGATGAAGGGGCCCAAAAATGCGAAGAGGGACATGATGCCGGCGCAGGTGATGCAGGCTGTGCGCGCCATACGCCGCCGTTGCTCGGCGCTGTCGCGTCCCGTCATGGCGATAAAAGTGGGGATCGCCGCGAAAGGATCGACGATCGCGAACAGAGAGCCGAAGGTCAGGAACGCATACTCGAGCATGTCGATTGATTGTAAGGCATCAAACGCGCGATGTCGAGGGCTAAGCCGTTAGTCGGCGCTCTCTGGTGAGCGTCCAGCGGCTTTTAGTAACATCCAGCATGTTCGAAGCAGGGGTTTCGCGAATCCGCTCGTGGAGCCGCGCCCAATGGTGTCTGGGGGCCGTCACTGGGCTGATCATCCTCTTCACCGCCCTTCTGGCCTACTACTACCAGTACACCGGCCTGATGCAGACCCGCCCCAATTTGATCCGCGCCCTGGTCGGGGGATGCGTTTTGTTGGCCGCTATTCTTTTCTTCGGGCCTCCGCTGCTCCACACAATACTGCTTTATGTTTTTTATCTCCTGTTCATGCTCGAACTCTTTTTGCAGATTCTGGCCTTCTTTGGCCGCCTTCCGGGAGTTACCACCGCCGAATACGGACCATATAGCCGCGTCTACACGGCGACCGGCAACTCGATAAGCAATAAGTACGGCTGGTACGCAAAGCCGTTCGCCTTGGAGGAGGGATCGCACCGAGTGGCGCTGATCGGGGACAGCTTCATCCATTCGCCCTACACGAATCCAGGTCAAAACATGAGCGTTCCGCTTGAGCGCCTTCTCAACGAGCACGGCGCGGGGAAAACGGAAGTCTTGCCTCTTGGCGTCAGCGGAACCGGACCCGCTTACTATCTGGAAATTCTTCGGTACGCCCGGCACACGCTCAAGGCCGACGAGGCGGTCATTTTCGTCACCATAGTCAACGACTTCATGAACAGCTCCCTCGATCTCCAGCCGCCCTGGTGGAGCCCGAGCATCTATATTTATTACGGCGAGCAGGCCGACGGCTCGATCGTCTTCGATCCCCGCAGCGAGCCGGCTCGCTACCGGTTCACGCAGGAGTTGAAGCTCAATCACCGGGGTCTTTTTCTGAACCTAGCGCGCACGCTCCGCACCCACCTCTTCCTCGAGAAGGCCGTCAAGATCCCTCTCGATCGCTGGCGGCAGCGCGTGAACGCGTTCAACGCGCAGAAGACCGCCGGTTCCGACGTCGTCATTCCCCTGGGCGGCCAAAAAGAGCTGTTCGAGACCCCCATGTCGCCCGAGGTCAAGAAAAGCGTGCGCATCGGCCTCGGCGTGCTGAAGCTGTGCGACGAGTTCGCCCGCAAGGAAGGGATGACGCTGCGCCTGGTCGTCGTCCCCTTGTTTCCCTCGAAGTTCTACGAGACCTACGGCCCGTCCGATTCCCGCGATTGGAGCCTTCAGTTCGGCCGCCACGACTTCATGGCCCCGGAGAAAGCCGTGGCCGCTTTCGGCAAGGCCAACGGCATCCCCGTCTTGGAGACCGCGCGCTACATGCGCGAGAAGAAGCTCTCCGCCCGGGAGATCCAGAAACTGTTCTTCGAGGAGGGAACCGGCCACTTCACCCCGGCGGGGCATGAGTTCATGGCCCGCGCCGTCTACGAGCGTTTCTTCCGGCCCGTTCCCCGATGAAGCCGCTGGTCAGCGTCGTCATCATCAATTACAACTACGGCCGCTATCTAGCCGGCGCGGTGGAGAGCGTCTTGAACCAGGATCTGCCGCCGGAAAAATACGAGGTCCTGGTCGTTGACGACGGCTCCACCGACGACTCCTCCGACCGGATCCGCCCTTTTCTCGCGCGCGTCCGATGGATCCCGAAGATAAACGGCGGACAGATCAGCGCCTTCAACGCCGGGTTTAAGGAGGCCGCGGGCCGCTACGTCGCACTTCTTGAATCGGACGACTTTTGGAACAAGGACAAGCTCGGCAAATGCATCGCCGCACTGGAGGCCGACCCCGCCGCAGCCCTGGTGTCGCACTGGATGCGCCAAGAAGACGCCGCCGGCAAACCCCTTCACGGCTACGAGTATCCCGACCGGCCGCTCCGTTTTTCCCTCGAGGACATCACCGAGGGCCGCATCCCGACCGCCGGCACCAGCGCCGTGGTCTTTCGCGCCGACACGCTGAGGCCCTTTCTTCCGCTTCCGGAGGATATGCTCTACGGCGCGGACATCTTTCTGCGCCTGATCGCCGCCACCTTGGCGCCCCTGGCCAACGTCCCGGAGATACTCGGCCACCGCCGCATTCATGGCGCGAACCTGTTCGGCGAAACTCTTTTCAACGAGACCGCCAAGCTCGAGCAGGCGCTGAAGTATCATCAGACGTTTTGGGGCCACCAATGGAAGTTTTTTAAGAGCCAAGGACGGACGATGGACCCCGCGTTCGTCCTGCGCATCCGGATGGACGAGCTGCAGATGGAAATATTCGTCCATCGCTACAACCGGCGGTTTTCCGCGGCGTGGAGAACGTGGCTCGAGCTGGTGCACGGCTCGGGCTTTCGGCTCTACACGCTGTTTAAGGCGGGCTCCTTGCTGCTCGCGCTCATGTCCCCGGTTTTCTACTTATCCCTTCACCGCGCTTACTCCGACTCCAAGGGACTGCGCGGACTGCGGCGGTTCTTTTTTCCGGCCAACCGCGTCTAGCTTCCGCGGACTCGAGCCCGGAGCATCCGGACGAATTCGTGGTCTTCGGAGTGCATGGCCTTCCACATCGCCAGAGCGTACACCAGTCCTCCGCCGGCGCCCAGCATCAGCAGGATCGGCCATGTTTGCGCGAGGTGATGCAGGGGGAACACCGCCCCCATCAGCAGCGCCGCGCCGAGGATCGGCCGATAGAGAACTTCGGCCCAATACGTCCTCCACGACAGCGAGAGCAGCTTGCGATGGACGAGCGACATGTTGATCGCGGTCGCGATCGCTTGGCTGAGGCAGGCGCCCAAGGCCGCCCCCAAGATCTGATAGCGGGCGATGAGATACCACCAGAAGGCGATGTTGAGGACGGCTTGAGCCCACGACGTGCCGGAGTAATACTCAGGGCGGTCGCGGCTCGTCGAGATGCTGTTGGGGATGAAGTTGATCGCCGCGAACGCCTGCGCCAAAACGAGATAGCGCGCGGGCCAGACGCTGCCGCCGGCGAAGGCCGGCCAGCCACAACGACAAAAACTGCGGCATGAAGGCGAAGAACAGTACCAAGATAGGCAGCACGATCCAGAGCAGAAAACGGGTCGACTTGAGGTACATCCGCGTCAGGCGCTCCCGGGCCTCGGGGCCGTGGTCCTCGCTCATCATCGGCAGAAGCACCGTCGCGATCGTCGCGGGAAGTATCTGCAACCTTTGCAGCAGGCCCGAGGGCACGGAGTAGAGCGTCAAATCCGTCAAGGAAACCGTCCGGACGATGAACAGTTTGTCGATCTGGGAGTTCACGGTGGTCGCCACGGGCACGAGCCAAGAGTGAAGGCTAAAGACGGCGTAGTTCTTGAAGGAAAGCCGCTCGCCGGACTTGAAATCATGCGTCGGCCGCAGCAGCCTCCACACGACGGCGCCGAAGAACAGCACTATCCCAGCCTGCAGGACGACATACCACGAGACGACTTCCTTCAGTCCGAAGCCGGCGGCCAGCAGCGCGACCGCCCCCAGCGGCATGAGGCCGTTTTGAAGGATCGGGATCGTGATCTGCAGGTCGAAACGCTGAAGGCCCAGCAGGATCGCGTATAAGTATTGGGTGAGCGCGGCGAACACCGCCCCCAGCGCGGCGGCGTAAAGGACCCAGACCCCGATGTCCGCCAGCGCCGGGGGGACGTGGAAAAGACGGACGACCCAAAAGCGCGCTCCGACGGCGACGACCGCGGCGCCGAGAATCGCGCCCAGGAAATAGGTCGAGCCGGCGTAGAAGAGGATATCCTTGAGCCCGCCGCGATTCTTCGCGCCCATGAACTGTGCGGTGTACTTGATCGTGGCCGCTCCCGCGCCGAAGGCGAGCAGGGCGAGATAGCCCGAGACCGCGTAGAGAAGGATGTACAGAGCGTACGTCTCGATGCCCATGCGATGGATCAAGTAGGGCGTGGCGAAAAAACTAATCGCCGCGATAAAGACCTGACCGATGAGATTTATCCCGGTGTTGCGCGCGAAGCGCAGGGCCCTGCTCATGAGCTTCATTATACTTCTCTGCGCGTTAACTGACGGCGCCGTCAGTCGTTATGTCGTTTTGACCATAAGACCATCCTTGGGAATAGTCCGCTTTGAATTTCCTACAATCAGCGCAATGGTCAAGCGGGAAATCGGCGTCGGGGGTTTCGCGATCAGTCCGCGCGCCCGACGCTACGTCAACGAGGTTCTCGACTCGAACCGCCTCTCGTACGGGCCCTTCCATCGTCGCTTCGAGCAGGGCTTCGCCGAGGAGCATGACTGCAAGCATGCGGTGTTCTGCAACTCAGGCACCAGCGCCCTCCAGATCGCGCTCCAGGCGCTCAAGGAGCAGCAGGGCTGGGCCGACGGCGACGAGGTGATCGTGCCGGCGGTCACCTTCATCGCCACTTCAAACGTCGTCCTGCACAACCGCCTAACGCCGGTGTTCGCGGACGTCGACCCACGCACCTACACGCTCGATCCGGCCAAGTTCGAGGCGGCGATCGGCCCCAAGACCCGAGCGGTCATCCCCGTCCACCTACTGGGGCTGCCCGCGGACATGGACCCCCTCCGCGAGATCGCGGCTAAAAAGGGCGTCAAGATCATCGAGGATTCCGCGGAGACGATGTTCGCCCGATATAAAGGCCGCAAGGTCGGCTCTCTCGGCGACATCGGCTGCTTTTCGACGTATGTCGCGCATTACATCGTGACCGGCGTCGGGGGTCTGGCGACGACAAACGAGCCCGACCTCCATGTGCGCATGCGCAGCCTGATGAACCACGGCCGCGACTCGATTTATCTGTCCATCGACGATGACGCGACCGCGACCGGAGCCAAGCTCCACGAGATCGTGGCCAAGCGCTTCAAGTTCGTCTCCGTCGGCCACAGCTACCGCGCCACCGAGTTCGAGGCGGCGCTGGGGCTGGCGCAGTTGGAGGAGAAAGAAGGCATCGTCGCCGCGCGCGTCGATCTCGCCCGGCGCATGTCCGCGGGCCTTAAGGAGTTCGAGGGCCGTCTCCAGCTCCCCTATTGCCCCCCGGATCGCGAGCACACCTTCATGCTGTACGGCTTGGTCCTGCGCGGCCAGGACAAGACCGAGCTCGTCAACTTCCTCGAGGACCGCGGCATCGAGACCCGAGACATGATGCCGCTGCTCAACCAGCCGGTGTACACGCGGATGTTCGGAGACATTGAGGCGCGGTTTCCCGCCGCGCGCGACCTTAATCGGTCGGGCTTCTACATAGGCTGTCACCAGTACATGAACGCCGAGGACGCCGACTACGTCGTCGAGCAGTTCCGCGCCTACTTCCGGGCGCACTGACGCATGGCACCGAAAGTCTCGGTCGTCATCGACAATCACAATTATGGGCGCTTTCTGCCGCAGGCGTTGGACTCGATCATCGCGCAGGGCATGGACAAATCCGAGGTCGAGATCCTTGTCGTCGACGACGGCTCCATTGACGATTCCCGAGAGATACTAGCCTCCTACGCGCCGCGGGTCACGTCTCTTCTGCAAGAGCGACAGGGCCAAGCCACGGCCTTCAACAACGGCTTCGCCGCCGCCAAAGGGGACATCGTCTGCCTGCTCGACTCCGACGACGTGTTCATGCCGGGCAAGCTCGCGGCCGTGCTCGAGGCCTTCGATGATCAAAAAGTGGGCTGCGTGCAGCACTTCCTTCATGATACCGATGGAAAACTCGACCCGCTGCCGCGGAAGTTCCCGGCTTGGCCCGCGCGCTACCGTCTTGATGACCTGCTCGGCGGCCGCATGGAGCTGACCGCCACTTCCGGGTTGTCTTTTCGCCGAGAGATCTTGGTTAAGTGCCTTCCGATTCCCAAGGACCTGTTCTACTATCTCGACGATTTCCTGACGATGCGGTCTCTTTTTTTCGGCGATGTCGCCAACATCGCGCGCGTCTACGGCCTTCACCGCGTCCACGGCGGCAACTGGTGCGCGGGAGGCTACGAGGACCCGCGCAAGATCGAGCGCGACTTCATCGATCGGGCCAACTTCGGCGCGCACCGCGATCGGTGGCTGTCGGAGGCGGGCTTGATCCGCACCCAGGCGGCACTCGACGTCGATCGCCTCGAGGTGTGGCGCCGCCGGCTTCTTTTGGAAGCCCTTCGCGCCCGGCCGCTCGAGGCTGCGCGAGTTTGGCTCGACGGCTTGCGGGACTTGCCGGCGGGCCGCCAGGCGCGCTTTCGCGCCGCGACGCTGGCGATCGCCGTGGCGTCTCCGTCGCTGTATCTCGCGCTCTATTCGCAGTACTCTATGCCATGATAAGCGAGAGCCCGCAATTGTCCATCGTCATTCCCGCGCTCAACGAAGAGGGCTCCCTGCGCCAGGTTCTGCCGCGCATTCGGGCGACTTTTGAAAAGCTGGGCCTTCGCGGCGAGATCATCGTCGTCGATGGGATGTCCTCGGACGCCACGGTCGCCGTGGCCGAAGCCGAGGGCGCGCGGGTCCTCGTTCAGAAAGGCCGCGGCTTCGGCGCGGCCCTGCGCGAGGGGCTATGCTCGGCGCGCGCCTCGTGGGTCGCGGTGGTCGACGCGGACGGATCTCATCCCCCAGAGGTCTTGGGAGAAATGTGGGCCAAGCGCGACGCCGCCGATCTCATCATCGCCTCGCGATACATCCCCGGAGGGTCGGCGGCGATGCCTCTCTCGCGGCACCTTCTCAGCCGCCTGCTCAACATCATGTCTCGCTTGGTGTTGAGCCTTCCAGTGAAGGATTCCTCGGGGGGCTTCCGCCTCTACCGCGCCGAGCTCGCGCGCGGCGCCTGCGCGCGTTCCGACGCGCCCAATTTCACCGTTCAGCAGGAGCTGCTCGTCGGTCTCCTGTCGCTCGGCGGCCGCGTCATGGAGATCCCATTCCGTTATGAGATGCGCCTCGACGGACACTCCAAGGCGTCGGCGCTGCGTTTGGCGCCCGCCTATCTACGCATGCTCGCCAAGCTCAGGGGTGCGCGCTCATGACCGAGCATATGCGAGGAAATGGTCGCATCGATCTCCGTAGGACGCGACCATGACCACGCTTGTTCGTCTTGAGACGCTCTCCGAGGCGCGGCGCTTCAATGAGGAAGTCTGGAACCGCGTCGAGCCGTTCCTGGGCAAAGACATCCTCGAAGTCGGCATGGGCATCGGCATCTTCACGGAGAAGCTCCTCACCCGTGGGCGCGTCTTCGGGGTGGATATCGTCCCGGAATTCGTGACCGAGGCGCGCCGCCGTCTCGGGGCCCGGAAGGACCTCGAGTCCATCGTCTACGATATGGGAGCGGGGCTGCCCGATTCCCTGCGGGAACGGTCCTTTGATACTATTGTGTGCATGAACGTGCTCGAACACATCGAGGACGATCGCGGGACGTTGTCCCGCTTTCTGGGGCTGCTCAAGCCCGGCGGGCGCCTGGTGCTCGTCGTGCCCGCGCACAAATGGCTGTTCAATCCCCTGGACGCCAACGACGGCCACTTTCGCCGCTACGAGAAGCAGGAGCTGAAGACGCGCATGGAAGAGGCGGGTTTTCGCGTCAAACACGAAGGGCGATTTAATTTCTTCGGCATCGCCGGCTGGCTGATCAACGGTACGATCCTGCGCCGCAAGGACCTGCCCCGCGGACAGATGGGACTGTTCGACCGCTTCGCCCCGCTGCTGTTCCGCCTCGAGAAGCTAATCGGTCCTCCCGCCGGGCTGTCTCTTCTGTGCGTCGGAGAGAAGCCATGAGCGGCGAAAGTCTGTCCATCGTCATCCCGGCCTACAACGAAGAGGACTCCGTCGACGACATATTGCGTCGTTGTCTTGAGGCTCGCGCCGTGCTGATGAAGGAGGCGGGTCTTTCCGCGGTGGAGGTCGTCATCGTCGACGACGGATCCCGCGACAAGACCCGCGAGAAAGCCGCTCTTTGGACCGAGGCCAAGCTCGTCGTCCATGAAAAAAACAAAGGCTACGGCGCCGCGCTCATGACCGGCTTTCGCGCCGCCTCGGGGGACCTCCTCTCTTTTCTAGATGCCGACGGCACCTGCGATCCCCTGGCTTTTAAGGGCCTGATCTTAGCCCTGCGCCGCGAGAACGCGGATATGTCGGTGGGCGCGCGCCTTCACGCGGCCTCGGAAATACCCGTGGTACGGGCCTTCGGCAACCGACTGTACGCGCTTCTTCTAATGAGCCTGACCGGCGTGCGCGTCAGCGACACCGCCAGCGGTATGCGCGTCTTTCGACGGGCGCTTCTGCCGCGCCTGGCCCCGCTGCCCACGGGTCTGCATTTCACGCCGGCGATGACGGCGCGCGCGGCCTGCATGGGCGCGCGCCTCGTCGAGTCTCCGATACCGTATTCCGAGCGCGTGGGGCAGTCGAAGTTGAGCGTGATGGGCGACGGGGTGCGTTTTCTGCGCGTCATTCTTGGAACCGTCTTCGCGTACTTCCCGATGCGCGTGTTTGGGCCTTTGGCTGGGCTGTGCGCGGTGAGCGCGCTGGCCTTGAGCGCGATGCCGATCCGACATTATCTCGCCGAGGGACGGCTGGAAGATTGGATGCTCTACCGTCTGCTCACGGTCCTGACCTTGTCGGCGTGCTCGGCGGCGTTCGCTGCGTTCGGCCTCGTCGCCCAGAAGGCCTCGGACGCGGCCTTGGGCCGCCCGCTATCCTGGCTCGACCGCCCATGCGTGCGCGAGACGGCGGGCGCGTTGGGCGCCGCCCTGTGGCTAATGGGCGCGGGGATCAACTGGCCCACCATCGTCCAGTACGCGGCGACCGGGCACATCACGCGCCATTGGGCCTGGGTTCTCGTCGGGGCGCTGGCCGTCATCAGCGGCACGGTGCTCGCCTCATTGGCGATCGCGCTGGGCAGCATGGCGCATCTTCCCGGGCGCGCGGAGAATCTGTGAGCTTTTGGGACCGCAAAAAAGTCCTCGTCACCGGCGGAGCCGGCTTCATCGGCAGCCATCTCGTCGAGCTTCTGCTCAAATCCGGGAAAGGCGTGCGGGTGAGCGTGGCCGACCTGATGACGCCCCGGCATCGCGGCAATTTGGCCGCCGTCATCAAGGACGTGCGCGTCATCAAGGCCGATCTGCGCGACTTGGCCGCGTGCCGTCGCGCCTGCCGCGGCCAGGACGTGGTCTTAAATCTCGCGGCCGCGGTGGCCGGCGTCGGCTACAACAGCGTCCATCACGGCAGCATGTTCCGCGAGAACATGCTGCTGCCCTTGAACATGATCGAGGCCGCGCGTCTCGAGGACGTCGGACGCTACCTGGTCGTCAGCTCCGCCTGCGTGTATCCCCGGCACTGCACCATCCCCACGCCCGAGTCAGAAGGATTTAAAGACGCTCCCGAGGAGACCAACGTGGGCTACGGCTGGGCCAAGCGCATGAGCGAGTTCGTCGGCGCCGCCTATGCCCAGGAATACGGGATGGAGATCGCCATTTGCCGGCCCTACAACGCCTACGGTCCGCGCGACCATTTCGACCCGGAGAAATCCCACGTGATCGCCGCGCTCATCCGGCGCGTCTGCGCGGGGGAAAATCCTCTGAAGGTCTGGGGCGACGGCAAGTCGACTCGAGCCTTCCTCTATGTCGAGGACTTCGTCCGCGGCTTGCTGATGACGGCCGAAGGCTACCCCAAGGCCGACCCGGTCAACCTGGGCTCCTCGCAGGAGGTGTCGATCCGCGTCTTGGCCGAGACCATCCTTAAAACAGCCGGCTTGAAGGCAAAGATCGTCTTCGATCCGTCGAAGCCCTCCGGTCAGCCGCGCCGCGCCAGCGACACGGCCAAGGCCGCCCGTCTCATCGGCTTCATGCCCAAGATCGGTCTCGAGGAAGGCCTGCGCCGGACGGTCGAGTGGTACCGCATGAACGTCAAAAGGTAGAATTGACACCGATGGCCGACCCTCGCAGAGAGCAGCGCGCAGACGCCGAAACGTACGCCCATTCCGCCATCGTGGCGTGGCTGCCGGTTCTGTATCTATTGATTTCCTCCTTGTTCTTCCTGCGCACCTACGACTCGGCGCAGGTGAAGATCTCGATGATGCAGATGGGCGGCGTGGGGCTCTTGACGCTATGGCTGGCGCGGCTGGCTTTGGCGGGGCGGCACGCGTTCAACAAGGAAGATCTCGTCGTCTTGTCTCCGTTCCTCGCTTATTTGGGTTGGGGCATCTTCTCCTACATGAAGGCGCCCTATCACATGTCGAGCACGGACTTCTTCATCCGCCATTTGTTCTACATGACGGTGGCTCTCGTCACGATCTATGAGTTCGACGAGGCGGCCGTCCAGCGCTTAATCAAAGTCTTGGTTTGGACCGCGTGGATCGCGATCGGCTACGGCGCCCTCCAGCTCGTCGACTACGCCGCTTTCCCGCATGGGCCGGGCAAGGGCATAGATCCCTTCGTTTGGCGCGGCGCCTTCGGCGATCGCGTGTTCTCCACGTACGGCAACCCGAACTTCTACGGGGACTTCCTCGTCATCATGTTCCCGATCCTGCTGACGCAGTGGTTCAAGACGAAACGGGTGCATCTGCTCATCCTGATCGCCCTGCTGCTCGTCAATCTAGTCAAGACCGGCACCAAGGGCGCTTGGCTCGGCTTCGCCTTGGTTTGCGCCATTCTCGGCGTCATCGCCTTCATTTACTTTCCCGAGCAGACGAAGCCGTACCGGAAGCGGGTTTTCGGGGTGACGGCGGCCCTGGTCTTGGGCTTCCTGGGCTACACGGCCAAGGATTTGTCCTCGCGCGTGGTTTCCATAAACTTCCGCCTCTTCACGTGGGAGGCCACTTGGGAGATGATCCGCACTCAACCCTGGACGGGCACGGGCATCGGCTCCTTCCCGCCGATCTACCCGGCCTTCCGCCGGCCGCCGATCTTCCACATCGAGGGCAAGCACAACACGGAGACTGACCACTCGGAGAACGAGTATCTCGAGCAGTTCTTCGACAACGGGATCCTGGGCTTTGGAATCTTCCTTTGGCTGATCCTCAGCACGCTCATCGTGGGGTTCGTTTCGCTGGGGCAGCTGACGTCGAGCGTGATGCTCAAGGACGGCCGGCCTCCGCCCCGGGCGTTTGATCTTATCGGGGTGCTCGTGTCGTTCGCGGGGATGCTCGGCCACAATAATTTCGACGTCAGCATGCGCTTCGTGTCCTCGGGGGTGTATCTGGGGTTGTTGTCGGGGCTCATCGTCAACGTCGCCCGCGGGCGAGCGCTTTACGAGCTGCACGCGCGGTCCTCCACGCCCGCGCCCGGCGCCGTGGCGGAGGGGTCCGCGTGGAACACGATTTGCGAGATGCTGATATGGCCGGCGCGTCTAGCCGCCGGCGGCGGGGTGCTTTACTACGCCTTCTTCAAAGGCTGGGCTCAGCTCAAGCAGGTTCCGTTCGGCGGGATGTTCGGGGAGTTTTGCGTGCTGATGGGTCCGGTGGCGCGGGCTCCCGCCGGGGGGGAGCTGCTGCAGTGGTGGCTGGCGTGGGGTGTGTTCGCCGGGTGCATGCTCTGGCTCGGCTGGAAGATGATCCGTCTTTGTCTTCTGTCCGAAAATCCGGTGGTGCCGGCGCTGGTGCTGCTGATGCTGTCGCCTCTCTACCTCTTCTGGGGTTATTTCAAAGCCGACATCCACCACAACATCGCGATCTACTTCTCTAAAGAGAGGCAGTGGGAGCCGGCGGTGGGCAATTATCTAATCGTCGACAAGCTCAATCCCGAATTCGTGATGGCGAAGTACTTCCTGGGTAACGTCTTCAACGACCGGTTCAACATGACGAAGACGTACGCGCCGAATTGGGGCGACAAGGACAACGTGCCGCACGACGATTACGAGCGGGCGTTATACTGGTATGACCGGGTGCGTCAGTTGGCGCCGAACTACGTGCAGATGCACCATCAGATCGGGAACCTTCACCTTCGCCGCGCGCAGTGGGCGTCGGACAACGGGCACCCCGAAGAATCCGAAAAGTATCTCGACATGGCTCTGACCAGGTTCAAACTGTATCATGAGGTCGATCCGGTCTTCGCGCCGTTCTAGTAGCGGTC
>JAYVZL010000333.1:0-3322 GCA_043783505.1 Elusimicrobiota bacterium | reverse complement strand
GGTATCGTCCGATAATTTTTTCATTTCTCCCTCTGGGGTTTTGCGCAGCCCCTGCGCAAAACCCTCCTCTGAAGAATGAAAATCGAAATAAGACCGATAGGTTGCTGAGCGAAATAACGAACCAATTAGAGTTATTTCTAATGAAATGCATTAGACACTGAAAAAAAGTTTCCCTGAGCGAATTATATTTTTTGCAACATAATCGCCTTAGCAGCGAAGGTGATTATGTCGTGCACGCCATAATTTTTGATCAATTCACCTGTCTAACACAAAATCCGGGTTTAGGATAGTCGAATACCCCTAGCAGGCGGGCCGGGTATCGCTTAAAGCCGGCGCTTGGACATCATGGCCTTGAGGGCTTCGGCCATGGCGCCTACCGGCGCTTCCTCTTTCTTGGGCTGAGGCCGCGACGAGGGACGGCTGGACGCGTTCGCGGAGTTGCGGTCCTCGCGGCTGCCGATGACGGGCTTGCTCTTCAGCGAGAGCGCGATGCGGCGGCGCTCCAGATCGACTTCCAGGACGGTGACGTGCACGCGCTGCTGCACCTTGAGCACGTCGCAGGGCTGCTTGACGAAATTGTCCGAGACCTCGCTGAGGTGCACGAGGCCGTCTTGATGGACGCCGATGTCGACGAACGCGCCGAAGGCGGCGACGTTGGTGACGATGCCGGGCAGCTTCATGCCGGGCTTCACGTCCTCGAGCTTGGAGACCGCGCCGAAGGCAAACGTCGTAAATCCCTGGCGCGGGTCGCGGCCGGGCTTGGCCAGCTCGGCTAAGATGTCGCGCAAAGTCAGTTCGCCGGCGTCGGCCGTCGCGTACTTGGCGATGTCGATCTTCGCGCGCAGGGACGCGCTGCCGATTAAGTCCGGGACCGACGCGCCGAGGTCTTCGGCCATCTTCTCGACCATCTCGTAGCGCTCGGGGTGGACGGCGCTCGCGTCGAGCGGGTTGCGGCCGTCGCGGATGCGCAGGAAGCCCGCGGACTGCTCGAAGGCCTTGGGGCCCAGGCGCGGGACTTTCTTTAAGGCCGCGCGCGAGGAGAAGGCGCCGTTCTCGTTTCGATAATCGACGATGCTCTTGGCCAGCGCGGGGCCCAGGCCGGAGACGTAGGACAGAAGCTCCTTGCTAGCACTGTTGACCTCCACGCCGACGCTGTTGACGCATGAGACGACGGTGTCGTCGAGAGATTTTTTGAGGGCGGACTGCTCGACGTCGTGCTGATATTGCCCCACGCCGATGGATTTGGGGTCGATCTTGACCAGCTCGGCCAACGGATCCATGAGACGGCGGCCGATGGAGACCGCGCCGCGGACGGTGATGTCCTCGGTGGGAAACTCCTCGCGCGCCGCGTCGGAGGCGGAGTAGACGGAGGCGCCGCTCTCGTTGACCATGACGACGGTCACGTCCGGAAGGTTCAGGCCGCGCACGAACTCCTCGGTCTCGCGCCCGGCGGTGCCGTTGCCGATGGCGACGACCTCGGTCTTATGCAGCGCGCACAGCTTCTTGACCTTGAGGCAGGCCTCGGCGCGCGCACCCTCGCCGGTGTGGGGGAACACGACGTCGTGGTGCAGCAGCTTGCCCTGCTTGTCGAGGCAAACGAGCTTGCAGCCGGTGCGAAAGCCCGGGTCGAGCGCCAAGACGCTCTTGTGCCCCAGAGGCGAGGACATCAGGATCTCGCGCAGATTGCGAGCAAACACCGCGATGGCGTCGCGATCGGCCGCCTTCTTCGTATCGAGGCGGACCTCGGTCTCCATGGACAAAGACATCAGACGGCGGTAGGCGTCTTCGACGGCGAGGCGGACCTGGGCGGCGCAGGGACCGGCGTCCTTGGCGAACAAGCTTTGGAGCATCGGGACCGTGTCTTCCTCGGCGACCTCCACGCGCATATAGAGGAAGCCCTCGGACTCGCCGCGGCGCATGGCCAGCACTCGGTGAGATGGAGATTTAAGCGCAAGCTCCTTCCAGTCGAAGTAGTCCTTGAACTTGGCACCCTCGGCCTCTTTGCCCGTGATGACCTTGGAGTGGAACTCGCCCTTCGAGAAGAACACCTCGCGCAGGCGAGCGCGGGCCGGCGCGTCCTCGGCGACGCGCTCGGCGATGATGTCGCGCGCGCCGGCCAACGCCTCGGCCGCGTCCTTGACGCCTTTTTCGGCGTCGATGAAGGCGGCGGCGAGCGCTGCGGGATCGCCGGGGCCTTGCGCGAAGATCACGTCGGCGAGAGGCTCGAGACCCTTCTCCTTGGCGATCATGGCGCGCGTGCGTTTTTTCGGACGGTAGGGAAGATAGACGTCCTCGAGGATGGCGAGCGTCGGCGCGCCGACGACCTTCGCGGTGAGCTCGGGCGTTAGAAGATTGCGCTCTTCCAAGGACTTCATGATCGCCGCCTTTCGGGCGTCGAGCTCCTTGAGCTGGCCCAAACGATCGCGGATGGAGGCCAGCGCCACCTCATCGAGATTTCCCGTGGCTTCCTTGCGGTAGCGGGCGATGAAGGGGATCGTCGCGTCCTGATCGAGCAAGCCGATGGCGGCATTCACTCCGGCGGCGGGAAGCGAGAGCTCGGCGGCGATGAGGGAAGGGTAGCGGTCGATCATGGGTTAATTTTACCTTGTTGAGGGAACTTTTCGGGCCCCTCAATCGTCTGATAGTAGAGGGGTGTGCGAACCATAGTCTATGTCGACGGCTTCAACCTTTACTACGGGGCTCTAAAAGGGTCTCCGTGGAAGTGGCTTGATCTAGAAAAGCTGTGTCGTCTGCTTTTGCCGCGAGACGAGATCGCCCTAATACGGTACTTCACTTCAAAGGTCATTGCGACGAGAGACGATCCAGGCGTATCGGTGAGACAGGAAGTTTATCTTCGAGCTCTGCGGACGCTGCCTTCCGTGCGCCTGCATTTGGGTTCATTTTTATCTCATGCGGTGTCTCTGCCCCTGGCTTCAGATCCCGACCGCTTTGTTCGCGTGATCAAAACCCAGGAGAAAGGGACGGATGTTTCTCTCGCGTCGCATCTGTTGACCGATTGTTTTCTGCACCGCTGTGAAGCCGCCGCCATTATATCGAACGATTCTGATCTGGCTGAAACCGTCGTCTTGGCTCGACGCGAAGCTAGCGTCATTGTCGGCGTGATCAATCCTCGATTGGAATCGTATCCAAGCCGGGAGTTGTCTTCCGGCGCGGTCTTTATCCGACAACTCAAAAGCAGACATCTAATTGCGGCACAGTTTCCGCGCGTCCTTCGTTCTGCGTGGGGGGAAATAAAAAAGCCTGATTCCAGAACTCCTGACATAGCCCCCGCTGAATTTGTCCGCTTTCCCGTTCAAACGCC
>JAYVZL010000332.1:0-3334 GCA_043783505.1 Elusimicrobiota bacterium | reverse complement strand
GTTATGCCGCCTTTTTTATCCAAAAACAGGCGCAGCATCCACTGGTGGCCCTCTCGGCGCCACTGCAGGTCCACTAGTTCGCCTCCCTCTTGCTCGATGAGGGGGGTTAGAAGAGTCTCAATCTCTTTAGAATCCATAGTTTTATCAATAAAAAAAGTGGCTCAACACGGCAGCCACTCCGTAAGAAAGACGCCCCCCAAGACGTTGGGAGGCGAACAAGTAAAGTGTAGCAAGGTGGGCGGGTGGTTGTCAATCGGATTGCACGATCGCGTCTTGCGGCGAAACGAAGGAACGACAAGAACTTGTGATGCATACAAAGCCAAACAACCGCTACAATCCGCTCTATGGATTGGGCGGCATTGGCGGCATGGACCGGACTATTGGCTGGCCTTCGGGCCGGCACCACTGACTTCGCCCTGCGCCCCGAACGCTGGGAAACCCGCGCGACGATCCCCATCGTCGAAAACGTCCTGCGCGCGCCCCTCACCGGCCCCGCTGCCGTCGACGATCTAGAAAAGCGCCTCCGCATGGCTCACGCCTCCGAAGGCCTCCTCGCCGCCGGCTTTCAATCCCTAGGCGTAACCCCATCCGCCCCGACCCAACCCAAACCCCCAACACCCATCGCTGACCTGCCGCCTGACCTGTCCGCCAGCGTCGGAAAACTCATCTCAAACCTGACCGCCGCCCAACAAGACCTCGCAAAAGCCGTCGCATCGCTATCACCCAAAGACCGCGCCCGCGCCCGAGCCGCCGTCGACGCCGCCATCGGCGACAACGCTTTTATATCCACACGCGGCCCCGACTTCGAAACCGCCCTACGCTTCGACATGCCCCGCCTTGCCGCCGCCGGCCTATCCGCCGCCCGCGCCGTCGACGAAGCACTCCCAGCCCTGGAAGCTGCCCGAGCCGACATCCCCGTCGACTTTTCAAAATTTTGGACCACCGCCATCGGCAACGTTCACATCTCAAAAGGCGACGTCGACTTCACCAACGAAGAGCTGGCCTCCGCCGCCCTCATCATCCGCCTCGGCGGCAGAACCAAATACAATGGAGCCGCCGCGGCAGCCGCCGAGGGACAGGTCCGCGTCATCATCGACCTGGGCGGACCTGCCGTCATCGACAGCACCGGCCCCGCCGCCGGATCAGGGGATTTCGGCATCGGTCTCCTGTACCTAGTGGGCCCCGGCCACCATGAGATCAACACCGGGGGAATGTCCCTGGCCGCCGCCCGCTTCGGCGTCGCTTACGCCGACGTCGAGGGGGACTCAAACACCCTCACATCACGCCGCTTCTCCCAAGCCGCCGCCGCCTTCGGCGTCGCCGCCCTCGAAACCAACGGCGCGGATTTAAAGGTAACCGCCCCGCTCGCCGCCCAGGCCTACGGAACCACCCGCGGAGCCGGCCTATGGCGCCACCACGGAGACCGCGCCAGCGCCACCTGCGGATTTGAAGTCGCCGACCCCCGCGAGTCCCTAGGATTCGTCAGTCAGGGACAAGGAGCCGGCATGGGGCCCCGGGCTTTCGCCGCAGGCGGAATCGGCGCCGCCCATCTCACCGGCAACGACATTCACTTGCATGCCAGCTACTTTGCCCAAGGCAGCGGCTACTGGCACAGCCTAGGAGCTTTATTTTTGAGAGGAGACCGCGCCAGCCTCCAGGCCCGCCGCTACAGCCTCGGAACTGGCGTCCACGCGGCCGTCGGCGCCCTCGACGTGAAAGGAGACGATACCCACATAGAGGCCTGGGGCGTGGGCCCCGGCTTCGCCTGGGACTACGGCGTCGGATTGTTTAGGCTGAAAGGCGACCGCTCCAAACTGCGCTCCGACTGGGCCACCGGCCGCGCCGATCTGGGCGGCCGCGCCCTCGCCTGGATTGAAGGCGACGACGCCCAACTGTCCCTTGCTGAATTCGGATCCGGCAGCTACACCCGCGCCCAACCCGGCTACGGCCTGGCCATAGTTAAAGGAAGCCGCAACCGATTACGCGCCGCCGGCCTGCCTGCCTCCGCCGGCGGAGCCTTCGAGCGCGGCGTCGGCTCCTGGGGCGTTCTCCGCGCCGAGGGCGATTTGACCTTCGACCCCACGCTCGCCTTGCCCGACCCCGTCTGGCCCCCTCAAGACCCCGCCGCCATGTCGGCTCGTGCCGCCGAAGAACGCGGCAAAGCCGCTGCCTTGATAGCTCCGCCGCCGGCCGCTGATCGCCGCGCCCTTGTCTCTCAGATGCTCTTCGCCGCCGCCGCCCAAATCCTGGATTCCAATCCCGCCCAGACCGCCGCGCGCACCCTCACCGGACTCTCCGCCTCGGACGCGCCCGCCCTCGCCTCGGCCCTCGACGCCGACCGCTTCGACGAATTGATCTGGGCGCGCTTGGCCGCCGCCGGCCTTGGACCCGCCGCCGCCAAAGCCGTCGCCGTCGAGGCCAAAAAAGCCACGGGCGCCCGAAGAGCCGCACTTCTCGACTGGCTGCGCTTCGGATTGGTGGCGGAGTCCCTGCCCCAAGCCGAGCGCGTCCTGCACAACCCCGATTGGCGAGTGCGCCGCCAGGCCGTGAGCGTCATCAGTTCTCTCTTCGCCGATGATGGGGGAAGCGAGCCCGGCCGACGTCACCTTCTGCGCGCCGGCGCCGACGCCCGATCGGAAAACGTCGGCCAGAAACGCTTGAGCGACTTTTACTCAGCTCTCGCCTTAAGCGGCCCCGCCACCGAGGCCGAACGCCTGACCTTGCTCTCCGCCGCCAGGTCTCCCTTTGACGTCGCCGCCGGCGAATCCCTGAGCGTCTACGGCGCCATGGTCGCCGCCAAGCCGGCGCGCCTCGATGCCCTGCGCCGCGAGGAAGCCGACTGCGTACGACTCCTGCCGCGCGCGCGCGCGGCCCTGCGCGCAGCCGTCGCCGACGCCGATGACGAGGTCGGCTCCGCCGCGCTCTCCGGCCTCGGCGCGCTGGGTTCGCCCGAGGACGCGCCCATCTTGACCGCCGCCCTGGACGCGCCTGACGCCTTGCGCCGCGAAGCAGCCGCCGCCGGGCTGTCCCGGATGGGACCGGGCGCGCGAGCCGAGATCAAGCGCGCCCTGGCCTCTCCGTCGGCGCGCACACGCTCCTTAGCCGCCGTCGCCGCCTCGCAAAACTGGGACGAGCCGACTTATTTATTGATCCGAAAGGCCTTCACCGATCGGGAAGCATCCGTGCGCGCCGCCGCCGTCGCGGCGCTGGGTTCCACGCCGGGCACGTTGGCTAAGGCTAAGGAGGGACTGCTCGAGGAGCTGCGCACGCTCGCGACGGCCGATCCCGATCTCGGCGTGCGCATGACTGCGGCCGTCGCCGTCGCCGCGATGGC
>JAYVZL010000331.1:0-19681 GCA_043783505.1 Elusimicrobiota bacterium | reverse complement strand
AGCACGTCGCCAACAAGCAGCTCCTGGCCACGAGCGACTTCCGTATTCTCGATTCGGCCGACGCGATCTTCGTCTGCGTTCCGACTCCTCTGACCGTGGAGGGCAAGCCCGACGTCTCCGCCATCCGCCAGACCGCGAAGGCCATCGGAGCGACGCTGCGCAAAGGACAGCTCATCGTGCTGGAAAGCACGAGCTATCCCGGCACCACGCGCGAGATCATGAAGCCCGAGCTCGAGCGCCGCGGCTTGAAGTGCGGCAAAGATTTCTTCCTCGCGTTTTCGCCGGAGAGGGAAGATCCGGGCAACAAGGATTTCACGATGGAGCAAATCCCCAAGATCGTGGGCGGCATAGACGAGCTCTCCCGCCGGGCCGCGGCCGCGCTGTACGGCGAGGTTGTCGCGCGGGTCGTCGAGGTGTCCTCGTGCGAGGCGGCCGAGGCAGCCAAGCTGCTGGAGAACATCTACCGCTGCGTTAACATCGCCCTCGTCAACGAGCTGAAGATGTGCTTCGACCGCATGGGCATCGACGTGTGGGAGGTCATCGGCGCCGCGTCGACCAAGCCTTTCGGGTTTCAGGCGTTCTATCCGGGACCCGGTTTGGGAGGCCACTGCATACCGATTGATCCGTTCTACCTCTCCTGGAAAGCGCGCGAATTCCAGTTCAACACGCGCTTCATCGACCTGGCCGGCGAGCTCAACACACAGATGCCCTACTACGTTATGTCCAAGCTCGAGGAGGGACTGCGCGGCCAGGGCAAGAAGCTGGACGGGGCTAAGATCCTGATGCTGGGCCTGGCCTATAAGAAGGACATCGACGATCCGCGCGAGTCGCCCGCCTTCAAGCTGCTGGAGCTGCTCATGCAGAAAGGAGCTTCGGTCGTCTACAACGATCCCAATATCCCGAAGTATCCGGCGTCGAGCCACTACGATCACCTGAAAGTCAGCTCGGTGGAGTTGACCAGCGCGCAGCTGGCATCCGTGGACGCCGCCTTGATCGTGACCAACCACAGCGATTTCGACTATGAGATGATCGCCGAGCACGCCCCGCTCATCGTGGACACGCGCAACGCCTGCGTCGGGCAGACGCGGTGGCGTGATAAGATCGTGCGCGCGTGAGGGCGCCTTATTTAACGAGTACCAGGCTCTGGAACTGAACGCCTGAATCGGCGTTTATGATCCTGGCGACGTAGACGCCGGATTCGATCCGGCCGGAGGCGTCGCGCCCGTCCCAAACGATGGGCGCGACGCCGTCTTTGGCCGCGTGGAAGACGACCCGGCGGCGCCGAATTGATAGCGGACGGCGATCATGTGCGTGCCCGCGTTGTCGGCGATGAGTTTACGGTTGAGGACGAACGCGTAATCGACGCCGAGATGGTCGAACTGGAAGCCGACGCCGGCGCTGAACTGATCGGGCGTGGCGCCGATGCGAAACTTGACGAGGTCGCCGGCGAGCGATTTCTCAAGACCGGCGGAGGGGATGCCGCGCTCTGTAAGCGAGCCGGAATCGACGTCGCGATAGACGTAGTCCGCCGTCAGCCGCAGCTTCGGGGCCTCGAAAACGTAAGAGAGCCCTGCCTGAAATTCCCTGCGCGCCCGGTCCACGCTGGACAAGCCCACGTCCGGGGCGTTGATGTTCCGCACGGCGAATCCCGCCCTTAGCGGTCCAGCGACGACGGCGCTGACGCCCGCGTCGATAGCGAACGCGCCGCGCGCGGTGCCGTTGCTGAAGACGGGGTCGTTGGAAAAAGCGGGATCGTCGCCGATCATATAACGATGATAGAGATATTTTCCGGTGACGCCGAAATCCACGAAATCAAAGCAGCGTCGGGCGAAAGAAACGCCGATGACGCGCTCTTCGAGCAGGCCGGACGCGCGGAAATGCCCGTAGCCGACGGCCAAGGAGCCCAGCTTCGTGGGAAAGCCGAACGCGGCGAAGCCTTTGTCGAGGGTTTCGACGCCGCTAAGGCCGGCGTAGAGGCGGTTATACATGAAATAACCTTCCCTGCTCTTGAGGCCGGCGACGCCGGCGGCATTGAGGAACAAAGCCGCGCTGTCGCCTTGGCGTCCAAGGCTGGCGCCGCTCATGGACGCGCTCTCCGCGCCGATTGGAGGACGCTCGAAGGCGGCCTGGGCGCGCGAAACCGCGGCCGCGAGGAGGACGGCGGGAAGGAGGACGCGAAGGTGCCTGCCGAAACGATTGAAGTTGCGCCAATGAAACACTCGCGCTCCATCCTTGTAGATTTCAAGCCGGGGACGGGCGGCGAGCGCCCATATCAGGCGAGGCGCGCAGGTGGACGGGTCTTTTCTTTTTATCATGGCGAGGGGCAGGCGACGCCTCTTTAATCGCCGCCCGGGCGGGCGGCCCTCGCCTAGGTAAGGCGGCGAGGTCACGGCATGGGAACATAAACGTCAAGAAAGAATAACATCCGACTCATGCGTCCGCAAGAGGACTGCGTCATAACCGCGTCACGATTTTATGACTAGACTTATCCGCCAACGGCCTCAAAAAAGCGACATGGACGTTACGTCCTATCCATGGATTGAGGTGATAGGAACTCCTAAGCTGCTCTAATGGTAGGGGTGACGAGGATGCTCATGAGCCTCATGTTGACCGCCTCGGCGGCGCCGGCGCTCCAGGCGCGCGGTCTGTGGGTGACCGGCTATTATCCCGGCTGGCGGCAAAATCGTCTGGCCCCGCGGGACATCGATTTTGAGGCGATGACCCACCTCGCGCATTTCTCTGTGGTGCCGCGTCTAGACGGCAGTCTAGACGCCGCCGTCAATAGAATGACGCCTGAGAACGTCAAAGACGCGGTGTCGGCGGCGCACGCCGCGGGAAAGAAGATCCTCTTTACCGTCGGCGGCCAGGACACGCGCGAGCGGTTTGAAGGTGCCATGAGCGCCGCGCGCCGCGCCGCCTTCATCGCCGCACTCGTCGCGTTCATGCGCGACAACGGCTATGACGGCATCGACGTCGACATGGAGGACATCCCCGACCGCGACGTCGGCGATTACGCCCAGTTCATCCGGGCCTTGCGTGCCAAGCTCGACGATATCACCCCGCGTCCGCTTCTCACCGCGGCGGTCCTTTGGCAGCCCGATCTTTTCGCCCGGCTGTCGGGGGAGTTCGATCAGATCAACCTCATGACGTACAACCTATCGGGGCCGTATCCGGGATGGGTCGTTTGGCACAGCGGGCCGCTTTATGACGGAGGCCATCGTTTTCCCAATGGGTCGGCGAGCCTGCCTTCGGCGGACGGCCTGGCGGGGGCTTTTATCACCGCGGGCGTGCCCAAAAGCAAGCTCGGCGTGGGGCTCAGCTTCAATGGGTATGTATGGAGCGGCGGCGAGGTGAGCCGGCCGCGTCAGGCGTGGCGGACGGCTCCGGCCATGAAAAGCCTTCCTTACTATGCCTTGGCGCAGACGTACAATATAAAGGAAGGGGGCGAGAACGGACCCGGCTACCACTGGGACGCCGGCGCGCAGGCGGCCTACCTCAGCATCGAGCCGGGGGCTCCCGCCGAAGCCCAATTTGTCTCCTACGTCAACGAGACGACCGCCGCGAAGACCGTCCAGTTCGCCCGGCGCAAGGGGATCGGGGGACTCATCCTCTGGGATCTTGGCGCCGGCTATCGGACCGACCAGCCCCCGGGCAGCCGGGACCGGCTGCTGCAGGCCGTCAAGCAGGCTTGGCTGGGCGCGGCCGGCGAGACCCATTGAGCGACCCGGTTTCGGCGCCTCATCTCGTCATCCTGGCGGGGGGCGCCGGAAAAAGGATGAGGATCGGGCACCCAAAAGCCCTCTATCCGGTTTTCTTCCGGCCGATGATCCATTACGCGCTGGACGCGGCCATGGCGGTTGAGCATCGCTCCCTCAGCCTCGTCGTCGGCGTGGGCGAACGGGAGTTCGGGGAGCAATGCCGCGGCTACGACGGGCTTCGCGTCATCCCTCAGCAATCGCCGACCGGCACGGGCGACGCGCTCGGCGCGGCCGTCGCCGGCTTGGCGGAGGAAGGCGATGTCCTGGTCCTGTATGGGGACGCCGTCCTTCTGAGGGCGTCCACGCTCAATGAGATGCTGCGCCTCCACGCCGAAACCGGGGCCGCCTGCACAGTGGGCCTTGGGTCCGGGTCGGGTGCTGACGCCGCGGCCTATTGCTTCCGCGTCAAGGATCTCGTCGTCGCGCTCAAAAACGCCGCGGGGCGCGGCGACGAGCTTGATCTCGCCGACGTCGTCTTGGCGCTGAGCGCCGCACACGCCGCGACGGCCGAATACCGGATCGTCGATCCTCTAGAGACGATGGACGTCAACGACTTTTACGGGCTTTGGCGCGTCGAGGCGGAGCTTCAAGGAAGGTTCAATCGCGACCTCATGCTCCAGGGCGTGGCCCTTCAGGATCCGCGCACCACCCTCATCGATCCGCGCTGCCGGATCGAGCGCGAGGTGCGCATTGAAGGTGGCTGCACGGTGATCAATTCCGTCCTTGGCGCCGGCGTCCGAGTGGAGAATTTTTGCAGGATCATCGACTCGGAGATCGGTCCGGACAGTCTGCTGCGGCAGGGAACTTGCCTGGAGAAGGCCCGCCTCGGACGAGGCTGTCGCGTGGGGCCCTACTTCATCGCCTCCAGCTCCGGCGGTGGGCCGTTGAATCGGCGCACGATCATCGAAAACGACGTCTTCATAGGAGCCTCTTCCCAGGCGATAGCGCCGGTGACCTTGGGAGCCCGCACCTTCGTGGCGACGGGGACCAGCGTGACGGAGGACGCCCCCGCGGACTCCTTCGTGATCAGCCGAAATAGGCAGGTCACGAGGCCGGGCCTGAGCAAGAAGCACGGCGGATCCAAAGGTCCGGGCGCTTTGCCCTGACGCCGGTCTATTTGAGAAGGCTCTTCTTGCTTGGAGGCATCGCGAATTGAATAGAGGCCTTATCCCCGAGGTTAGCGATCCTCAGAGAGCTGACCTTCATGCCCGCGTCCGACAAAAGCTTGGTCACCTTCGCCAGCTCCCCGGGCCTGTTTTTTACGACGATGTTGTAGCGCGCCGCGCTGATCCGTCCCATAATTCCTCCCTCTAAAATAAAACGCGTCAATCATAAATCGAGTAGTCCGGCTGGAAGCCGAGCTTTTTGATAAGCGCCACCGCGTTGGCAGGCTGGTCTACGGCGATGACGATGCGCATGTTGTCTCCCTCGACGGTGCTGTAGAGCGATAGGATGTTGATGCCCTCCTCGGCGATGGACTTCGCGAGCTTGTGCAGCTCCCAGGGATGATGGGGCATCTCGAATTGAAAGATCAGCTCTTCGCGCACGTTGACGCCGAGCTTCTTGAGCTCCTCGCGCAGCGCGTCGCTTCTAGGAGCCAGGAACTGGACCAAGGTCCGCGCGTCGACGCGGGTGGTGACTACGGACTGCGCGTCGATCCGTTTCCGGGCGAGCAGGCGCTGCAGCTTGTCGTGCAGGGCGGCGTCGGTGGGAAACTCGACGTTGTACTGAGTGGTGCCGGGCTTACGCATGCGTCCTCCTTAATCTCGCTTCATTGTAGGTTCGGCCGCCCCTCTTCGCCCATAGCGGTGCGGTAACATAATTTTTGCCGCGCTCGGAGAGAGCGCTCACGCCGTTTTCAAATTATTGTTCCACGTCCGCAATGGCGCCGCGCGCGGAGGACGATTAAACTGATGCTGCGTCGGATGTCTTATACGCGCAAGGAGGACGGCCATGATCGTCG
Organism: Elusimicrobiota bacterium; assembly: GCA_043783505.1. Classification (GTDB taxonomy): domain Bacteria; phylum Elusimicrobiota; class Elusimicrobia; order UBA1565; family UBA9628; genus GWA2-66-18. The sequence goes on along the minus strand of JAYVZL010000331.1, from coordinate 13,960 downwards.
CGGCACATCAGCCAAATTTCATCCCCTGGCTGGGATATTTCGACAAGATGAGCAAGGCGGATCTTTTCATAACGGTGGATCATGTCCAGATGGAGCGCCAGAGCTATCAGAACAGAGCGCGCATCAAGACGGGGGAGGGCCCCCGCTGGATCACGGTGCCCGTGATCCGAGAATCGCGGGCCGAGCGCATCATGGATAAGCGCATCGACAACAGCCGCGACGGGCGCTTCCGGTGGAACCGCAAGATGGCCTTGACGCTCAAGTACGCCTATCAGTCGGCGCCGCACTATCGGGCCTTCGAGCCCGCCCTAGCGGAGATATTCGATGCGCGCTGGGACCGTCTCAGCGACTTGAACGTCAAGCTTATCGAGTTCTGCCGCGAGGCGCTGGGCATACGCACGCCCATGCTTGCCAGCTCGAGCATGAACATCACGGGGTCGAAATCGGACATGGTCCTCAATCTGTGCCGGGAGGCGGGCGCCGACGTCTATCTCTCCGGGCACGGCGCCTCGAAGACCTACTTGGACGTGGCGGCCTTCGAGCGCGCCGGCATCCGCGTGATCTGGCAAAAATTCGAGCATCCGCGCTACAGACAGTACCCATCCTACGACGTTTTCGTGGAAAACCTCTCGGCCCTGGATTTGATTTTCAACTGCGGACCTCGTAGCCAAGAGATCTTCCGCGCTTCAAGCGCGCCGGTCGTCGAGGCCGTCGTATGAGCGCGGCGAAGGCGCAAGCCCCGCGCGTCGATATCCTTTCCAAGTACGCGGGTACGACCGTTCTGGCGGTGGGCGCGCATCCTGACGATCTCGAGCTGGGCATCGGCGGCACCCTGGCGCGTCTGAGTAGGGCCGGAGCGCGCGTGGTGATGGTCGTCGTCAGCATTCCCAGCGACCTGCGATCGCGGCGCAGCGAGGCGCTTCGCGCGGCTAAGATCCTCGGCTGCGAACTGCGCTTCTTGACCCCGAACAAGTGCTCGCGCGTGGAAGACCTAAAGACCCATCAGTTAGTCGGCATGATCGACGGCCTGGTGCGTGAGCTCAAGCCCGCGGCGATGTTCACGCACTGCCTGGCGAACCTGCATTTAGACCACAAGCTGGCCTACGAGGCCTGCATGGCGAGCCAGCGCCTTCGCTACTTCGACATCTTCTGCTATTCGCCGACGAGCTGTCATGCCGTGAACATCGCTTTCTACCCCCATGCCTATATCGACATTTCCGACACCATCGAGATGAAGATGCGGGCCATCCGCGTGCATTCAAGCCAGTTCGACTCGCGCGGATTCAAGACGGAAGGCTACCGCGAGGCCTCCAACCAAACGGGCAAGATCGTCGGGGTGGATTACGCCGAAGGGGTGGAAATAGTCCGCATGAAGCTGAATTAGCGCGCGTCTCAGTGGAGGGATTATGAACGAAGAAAAGCCGGCGGCAGGCGGCAAATTCGAGATGGAGAGCGAGGATGAGCGCAAACGGCGCAGCCGCAGCGAGCGGATGCGGAAATGGCGCAAGGAGATGCGCCGCTCGCGGGAGAGCGAACTCGACGATGGCACCGACCTCCCGATCCCGCGCCATTCCTTCCCTTTATAAGCGGTTATCCACCGACTTGGTCTACCCCAAGTTTGTGGAAAAGTCCTAAGACATTCAGAAAAAATATTGAGCACAGAGACCACGACATCTATGTTAACCCGCCTTGGCGTCCTCCGTGTCTTGGTGTCTTTCGGGCTTCATGTCATCTGTGTGTCTGTGTATGCCGTGTCTTTTTATAAAAGCATGAGAGAGGACCGCCGCCATATATTCTTCATCGAAGCGTGACGGCGCGTCCATGGGTTGGGCGGCGCTTTTCTGATAGCGTTGACCGTCGTTACCTAACAAAGGAGATGAACATGCGCCAGTCATATTTCGCCGTGATGATGTCAACGATCGCATTTATGCCGGTTGTGGCCAGGAGCCAGGCGTTGCCGGTGAAGGCGATCCCGCAAAAATCGCCGTTAAAGGCCGACTTCGAACTCGCCTATCGCCTCAAGTCGCAGGAACGCGCCGCGCAGGCGCTCGCGGCGTTCAACGCGATACTGCGCAAAGATCGCGGCAACCACGTCGCCTTGGTCGAGGCCGGGTATCTGCATGGGAGCCTTCAGCATTACGACCTCGCGGTCAAATACCTTGCGGCGGCGGTGGCTCAGGAGCCCGGGAGCATGCGGCTGCGCATGGACCTCGGCTATGCCCACCTGGCACTGAAGCAATACGCGGCGGCCGGAGAGCAGTTCGTGATCGTCGCTGGCGAGCCCGGTGAATTTCAAGCCGTGGCCCAGGGGGCGCTCCTCGCCTCGCGCCGCGCCTTGGCGGTCGCCGGACATGCGTCTACCAGGCACCGGGAGCTGCTGGAGCAGGGCTACGCCGCGCTCAATCGCGGGGACCAGACGCTGGCGCGCAAGGCCTTCGAGTCCGTGCTCGTCAAAGACCCGAAGGACGAAGCCGCGCTCAAGCAGCTGGGCTTCATCAATTTTGCCGAGGGCAAGCTCATGGAGGCGGCGTCGAATTTCGAGGCCGCGCGCGCCCTGCGCCCGAATGATTACTTCCTCGCCCTGCAGCTCGGCTATACCTACGATAAGCTCAAGAAGAAGGATCTCGCCCGGGAGGCCTTCGCCGTAGCCTTGGCGAGCGGGGAGGAGAAGATCCACAACGCTGCCCAGAGCGCGCTCCAGGCGTCTGGAAATCAGCGGCCCGCCGTCCCGGCGTCGCCGATGTAGCTGAGATCCTCGCGTAGCAAGCGGCCGGCCCATGCGGGCCGGCCGCTTTTTTTCATGGCGAACATTTTCACAATAAATGGTTGACACCGCGGCGATGGGATCGCGTGCGGTGAAACGATATTCTGCGGTGATGAAGATTCGCGCTGCTTGCCGCTCGTTCGCGCTGATCTTCCTGTTCGCGAGCCCGGCCCCCGCGGCCGAGACCGGCCGCGACGACCGCGGGGCTCGCGTGGAACTGGCTTACCTGCGGCTGCGAGAGAAGAAGTGGAAGGAGAGCGTGGCGCTGCTCGGCGCTCTCTTAGACGAGGAGCCCGGCGACAAGCGCCTGCGCATGGAACTCGGCTACGCGCGCTACGCGCTCGGCGACCCGGCCGCCGCGAACGATGAGTTCACGCTTGTCGCGCGCGAGCCCGGCGAGTTCCAGCCGCAAGCCCTCGAGGCACTCAAAAATATCGCGTCGGAGGCGTCGCAGGAGCTGAGGAGCGACGCCTACCTAGACGGGGCCTACGACGATCTGCGGCGCGGCGACAAGGCGAAGGCGCGCGATAAGTTCCAGATGGCCCTGCGCGCGAACCCGGGCAGGACGTCCATTGCCAAGCAGCTCGGGTACATGAGCATAGCCGAGGGCGACATGGCAGGCGCGGCCGAGAACTTCAAGGGCGTGCGCCGGCTGGAGCCGCAGGACTATAAGACCGCCCTTGAACTCGGATACATCTACGACAGCCTCCATGACGAGGCCGGCGCCGAAAAATCCTTCGCGGCCGCCCTGCCCAGCCGCGATCCTAAGATACACGCCGCGGCGCAGGAGGCGCTGGAAAGCGTGCGCGGCCGCACGGATCGCCTGTATCTCGACGTCGACGCGGCCGGTTGCGTCGCGTCGCGGTTCGCCAATAGGATCATGTCCCTCGACGCGCGCGCTGGCTGGAAACTCAAGCCCGCGGGGCCCCTGTCCGCTTATTTAGCCGCCCGCTACACGCAGGATTCCCGCTCGAGAAGCGGTGAGGCGCCGGAGATCTATTCCGATGACGCGGCGTCGCTGGCACCGGGGCTGCGGCTTCAGCCCAAGGGCTGGAACGCGAGCCTGTCGGCGGAATGGGGGGGCACCGTCAATCTGCTTCGCACCCGCGACCATCCCGACAAGACGCAGACCGACGGCCGCGTCGTCTTGGCCGACTACCACCAGTGGCAGGGTTTGCGCCGGCTTTTCGCCGAGGCCGGGGCCAGCGTCTCCTACTATAGCCGCTACCGCGACAACGTCATCGGTTATCTTCAGCTGCGCGGCGGCGTCAAGATCTTGGACGACGGCGCCTCGCGAGTGTCCCTGTACGCTCCCCTCTACGCGCTTAAAGATTCCAACCGCGATTTCTACAACAACCTCGTCGAGCTGGGGGTCGGCGGCGAATACCAGCCTTCCGTAAAGTTGAACCTCAAGCTCCGCGCTGAATACCTGCGCGGCATCTACGCCGGCGTCCAGGGGCGCGACCCCAACCCCTACGGTTCCCATTACGACGAGGTTCGCGTGCAGCTCGTCTATTCGGGCCATTTTACCCGGCGCCCCAAGCCGGCGGCCTTCGAGCCGACGCGCCGGCGGAGGTTTAACTGGTGAGCGATCATTGGAGCGCGCTGTTGGCGGGACTGACGAGCTTCTCGGCCGTCGCCATCCTCATCAGCGGGCTCGACGACTTGTTCATCGACGGCTGTTATTACAGCTTGCGCTGGCGCGCGCGCCGCGCGCCCGTGACCGAGGACGAGCTGCGCGCCTTACCCGAGCAGTGCATCGCGATCATGATACCCGCCTGGCACGAGGACGCCGTCATCGCGCGCATGCTGCGTAACACCCTCAATACCCTCGATTACCGCAATTTCGAGATCTTCGTGGGCGTTTATCCCAACGACGAGGCGACCATGCTGGCCGTCGCCGGGGTCGCGGAGTCCGACCCCCGCGTCCACCGTATCGTATGCCCTCACGACGGGCCGACGAACAAGGCCGACTGCTTGAACTGGATCATCGAGGGCATCCGGCATTACGACAAGACGTCGGGCAAGCGCGTCTCGATCCTCGTGCTGCACGACTCCGAGGATCTAGTCCATCCACTGTCCTTGAAGCTCATGAACCGCTTTATCCCCGAGGTCGCCATGGTCCAGCTGCCGGTGATCCCCTTCGAGTCGCCGGCCGGCGAGATGACCGCCGGCACCTATCTCGATGAGTTCGCCGAGTCGCATCTCAAGGACATGGTCGTGCGCGAGCAGTTAAGCGGCATGGTGCCTTCGGCGGGCGTGGGGACTGGCTTCTCCCGCGACGCCATCGATAGACTGGCGCTAAAGCACGACAATCAGGTCTTCAATGTCGGCACGTTCACCGAGGACTATGATCTGGCCTTTCGTTTGAAGGCCATCGGCGAGCGCTCTATCCTGCTCCAGTTCGTCGTCGAGCGCACCGAGGTCGAGGGAACAAAGCTGAAGATCATCCGCGAGCTTGTGGGCACCCGCGAGTATTTCCCCTCGAACTTCGCCGACGCGGTGCGCCAAAAGGCGAGGTGGACGCTGGGGATCGTCTTTCAAGGCTGGCAGCAGCGAGGCTGGGAGGGGGACATGCCGCTGCGCTACATGATCTGGCGCGATCGCAAGGGGCTGCTCACCAATTCCGTCAACGTCCTGGGCTACCTGCTGCTCGCGGCGGCCGTCGGCGCCCCGGGCACGCGCTTTATCCGGGCCGACGGATGGGTGTGGAAAGTGATCCTCATCGACGCTCTCCTTTTGATCAACCGCTGCGTGCAGCGCGCGGTGTGCTGCGCACGCGTCTCATGCTGGAAACAGGCGGCCCTGTCGCTGCCTCGGATCATATGGGGCAACGTGATCAACTTTTGCGCCCTAGCCCGCGCCACTCGCATCTTCTTTTGGACAAAGCTGACCGGTGAAAAACTCGTCTGGGCGAAGACCGCGCACGCGTTCCCGACCGAGGCGCAACTGCTGGGCTATAAGCGGAAGCTGGGGGACCTGCTGCTCGAGCAGCGGCGGCTGTCGCTGGCCCACCTCGGCACGGCCTTGAAGATCCAGAAGGAGACGCGCGGCCGTCTGGGCGATATCCTCGTCGACGCCGGCTACGTGACGGAAAACGAACTCGTAGACGTCTTGGCCGGGCAGCTCAAGGTGGAGGCGCGCCGCCTCGATTACGCGCGGCTGCGGCGCGAGGACCTTGGGCTCATCGACGAGTGCGCTTGCCGCGAGCATCTGATGGTCGTCGCCGACGCGAGCGTGCGGCCGGCGATCGTGGCCGCCGCCGTGACCGCCGACGAGAGGATGCGGCGGTGGCTTGACGCCAACTTCCCGTTTCCCTACCGGCTGGTGCTGGCCGGGCGGCGCAACATCGTCGAGATCATCGATACGATGCACGAGGACGTCGCGCGCGCGCCTGCGGCGGCGCCGTGGCAGCCGCTGCCTGAGCTGGGGCGGGTCGGGCCGGCGGCGATCGATTTAATGCATTAAAAAGGAGATATATGAAGAAACCCGTCGTGCTGGTCGTCCTGGGCACCCGTCCCGAGGCCATCAAGCTCGCTCCCGTCGTGCGCGCGCTGCGCGTGTGCGAGGAGCTGAGCGTGCGCGTGTGCGTGACGGCCCAGCATCGGCAGATGCTCGACCGCATGCTGGTCAATTTCGGCATCCGCCCGGATTATGATTTGGACTTGATGCGCGAGAACCAGGATTTAAACGACTTCTCCTCGCGCGCCCTGCCTAAGATCCAGAAGGTCCTGCGCCGGCTGCGCCCGGACTTCGTGCTGGTGCAGGGGGACACGACCACTGCTTTCGTCACGGCGCTGGCCGCCTTCTATGAGCGCGTCCCGCTGGGCCACGTGGAGGCGGGGCTGCGCTCCTTCGACCGAGATAATCCCTATCCGGAGGAGACCAATCGCGTCATGATCTCGCGCTTGTGCGACCTGCATTTCGTCCCGACGCCCGACGCCCGCGAGAACCTGCGCGCCGAGGGCATCCCCGGTCCAGATATCGTCTTGACGGGCAACACGGTCGTCGACGCCCTGCGCCTGGAAGGTGCTAGCACCCGTCCCTTCCGGGAGCCCACGCTGCGCCGCGCGTTCGCGGGCCTGTGCGCGCGCGACAAGGCGGTCGTCGTCACGACGCATCGACGGGAGAACTTGGGCAAGCCGCTGGAGTCGTTATGTGAGGCGTTTCTCCTCCTCGTTAAAAGACATCCGCATCTCCACCTGTTTTACCCGGTCCATATGAATCCCCGGGTCTCAGACGTCGTCCGGCGCCGCCTCCGCCATGAGCGGGCGCACCTTCTGCCCGCGCTCGACTACTTCGACCTGACCCGCCTTCTGCGCCAAAGCTACTTCGTTCTGACCGACTCCGGGGGCTTGCAGGAAGAGGCCCCGTCTTTGGGCAAGCCCGTCATCGTCTTGCGCAACGTGACCGAGCGACCCGAAGCGGTCAGAGCGGGCGCGGCCGTGCTCGCCGGCACGAGCGCGCGGACCGTCGTGCGTCTGGCCTCGCGCCTGCTGCGCGACGAGGCATTTTACGGCTCGATGGCGCGCGGCACCGGCATCTACGGCGACGGACGGGCGAGCGCCCGCATCCTCGAAAGCCTCCGCCATTATTTCGGCTTCGCCCGTCGGCGCGCCGCCGATTTTCGTCCCGTCATGCGGGGAACAAAATGAATTCACGCCTCGTCCATGGCCCCGCGTTCCCGAGGCCGAATATACTTAGGCCCATGAATCCGCAGACCCTGTCGAGCAAGGAAATCGAGGCGACTCGACACGGCGCGGCGGGATTCAAAGAGAGGCGGCGCGGCGTCCGGGTGAGCGAGCGCCTGCCTGTCACCATCGTGTCGGCTGCGAGGCTGTTTCAAGCGCGCAAGCTGACCACGGCCGCCAAAGACTTCGATTCCGCGGGCATCTGCGTCCGCTCCGATCGAGCCTTGCCGGTCGGCGCCAAAGTCCGCGTCCGGCTGCACTTATCCAAGTCGATCTCCCACGAGGTCCGCGGCCTGCCCTGCGAGTTCGGCGCCAGGGTGGCGGCGGCGCGTAAACAAAAGACCAAAGGCGCTGCGGCTTACGAACTTGTGCTGAAGTGGGACCGGCCCCTGCAGGAGATGGTGGCCGCGTCCGTTTCCTCTTACCGGCGCAAGATCTCCGCGCTCATCGCCATCGTCCTGCTAAGCCTCGTCTGGGCCAAATGGGAGGGCCTCGATTTCTTTTGGTACGCGCCGATCTTCTACGTCTACAGCCTGTCTTTGGGCCTGTATCTTCTCTCGCGCTTCTACATTTCCTGGAGGCACCGCGCGCCGCCGTTGGGAACATACACCCCGACCGTGAGCATCGTCATCTCCGTGCGCAACGAGGAGAACGCCATCACCCGGACCATCGAGACCTGCTATGAAACGGATTATCCCGACGAGAAGAGAGAGGTCATCGTCGTCAACGACGGCTCCACCGACGGCACGCAGAAGGTGCTCGAAGAGCTGCAGAACCGCTTTCTGGATTTGAAAGTGTTCAGTCTGCCGCCCACGGGCAAGCGCGCGGCGATGGCCACGGGGGTGCTCAAGGCGAGCGGGGAGATCATCACATTCGTGGATTCGGACACATTTATGTTTCGTGATGCGCTACGTCATATCGTCTGCGGCTTCGAGGATCCGACTTTGGGCGCCTCGGCGGGCTACACCGAGGTGGAAAACGCCAATACCAACGCGCTGACCGGCCTTCAGGAGGTGCGCTATTACGTCTCTTTCCGCCTCCTCAAGGCGTCGGAGGGCCTTTATGGCTGTGTGACCTGCTGTCCGGGATGCCTGTCGGCCTACCGCCGGTCCTACGTCCTCGAGGTGCTCAAGCCCTGGCTGCACCAGAGGTTCTTGGGCGCGGAGGCCACCTTCGGCGACGACCGCAGCCTGACGAACTTCATCTTGAGCAAGTATCGGGTGATATACAACGATCTCGCCGTCGCTTCGACCTTGGTGCCCGAGACGTGGGGCCAATACCTGCGCCAGCAGGTGCGCTGGAAGAAGTCCTGGCTGCGCGAGACCTTGATCGCCAGCCGCTTCATGTATAAGAAGCATCCGGTCGCCGCGCTTTCCTTCTACGCCGCGTCGATCTTCAGCGTGGTATCTCCAGCGATGGCCGCGCGGGTGGTCTATCTGACCGTGCGCGGAGAGACGTCCATCTTTCTGCCCTATATGATGGGCCTCATGCTCATCGGGTTTTTGCAGTCCCTCTATTTTCTTCACCGGCGCCCGAGCCCGCATTGGCTGCTGGGCATGCTTTGGATGGCGAGCGCTTTGCTGATCACCGGGCCTCAGACGTATTACGCCCTTCTAACGGTGCGCAAGAACCATTGGGGCACGCGTTGAAGACCTACGGCCGCGCCTGGACGGCTCTCTTTCTGTGCGTCGCGCTCGCCGTGACCTGGAGCCTGTACGGGCGGGCCTATGCGCGGCGTCGGTTCTTCGGCGCGCCGCCCATCGCGGAGGAGGCAAGGACGCAGTCTCAATTCGTCGCCATCCAGCTGCCCCGCATACGGCCCTCGCCTCAGAAGTACGCGATGTCGGTCGCGGAGCTCAAGGAGCTCCTCGGCGGCCTCAAGGCCGCGGGCCACGTGTCGATTTCACTGGCGGACGTCGAAGACCTCTATGCTCGCGGCCGCCTGCTGCCGCCCAAAGCCCTGCTGCTCGCTTTCTGCGAGAACGACCCGCGCGGCTACGAGCTCGCCGACCGCGTGCTCAAGCGCCTTCGCCTGCGCGGCGTCGCCTTCATCGCGCGGACCGCGGAAGAAGGGGGCGAGGCTAGCCGGCAGTATCTGACCCGTCATGCCATGGATCAAATGCGCCGTGGCGGCGGATGGGACTTCGGGTCCCTGACCACGGACGGCGTCCTCCAGTCTTTGCCGGGGCAAGGGCAGCCGTCCCCGCTGCGGTTTACGGCCTCGGAGATGGGGCTTAACGACTTGCGCGATGACCCGCGCGCCCTGCGGATCTTGACGGTACGTCCGGACCGGGAACCGGGCAAGAACGTCCTCATCGTGAAGAAATCCTGGCCGCGCGAATCCCCGCTGGCCGATGATTTCTCCGTGGAAGGGTTCGGCACCGATTGGATCCCGGGGTGGGGCGTGGTGTCGGTGGGGCGCCGCCGCATGGCGCTTCTTCCCACGCCTCGGCATACGAGCGCGGGCGTGTTCCTGAGGGGGGCCGACAAGTGGCGCGACATGTCCGTGGAGTTCGTGCTGAAGCGCTATCAAAAGGAATTTTGGGCCTACGCCCGCCTTCGCGACGGCGGCGGCTTCGTGCGCGTCGGGGCGCGAAACGGCTATTGGTACGTGGAGCAGAAGACCGGCCCGACAAAGCCCGTCAACATGCTCGGCCGCTCGCCGATCCTGGAGGGCCGGCTGCCCGCGCGAGTGCGGATGGTCTTGAAGGGCGATTTGGCCATCGTCTACGTCAACGGCCGCATGTTGTTCGGCCGGGCGCTGCGTCTAGACCCCGCAGTCGACCGGGGCCGCTTCTTCCTCGGCGTTTACGATGGGCAGCAGCGCTCGTCGATGGCGGTTCTGACGTTCGTGCGCGCGAGCGCGCTGGGAGAAGTCTGGGTCACCTCCAAGCGCGAGCTCAGCGGCTTCGATGAAGGAAAGCTCGACGCTTTGCGCGAGGAGGCGCTGTCGGCGCGTGTCCTGTCTCCCCGTTGGATTAAGGTGGACGCCGGCGGAAGCGTGCATGTAGCACAGGCGCAGAACATGCTGATTCGCTCCATGGCCGACTTCTACGCGTGCCGGCTCGTGCCGACGGCGGATCTTTCAGTCAGTGCGTCGGCGCTGGGGCGCGGGGTGAGCGTAGAGCGGCTCATCGACGGCCTGGTCCTAGCGGCCAAGGAGATGGACGCGGCCGGCCTCAATATCCGATTGCGCGGCGAAGAGACGCGGCGGCCGGAGATGCTCTCATTCCTCAAAAAGCTTCATTCCGCCTTGCGCACCCAGAAACGGGAGATATGGATCACGCTCGACGGCGCCGGGCCGCCGCATCCCGCCTTGGCCGGCGCGGCCGACGGCGTGCTCAGGCCCTCGGGCAGGCCGCTCCCATCGCTTGAAATATTGGCGACGGCGCGGGCGTGGAGCGAAGCGGCGCCGGTGATCGCAAAAGCGCAGCCGCGGACGGCGCGCCAGACGGTAGTCGCACGCAGTGGGAGCCTGCCAGAAAGCAATGAGCATCACTAAGTTTCGCGACAGACGTGCGGCCCGGCGTCATGACAATGAGTGGGCCGGTATTTTTTTCCCGGCACGTGAAGCGATGCGGACGTCGAGCGAGTCGCACGGCCTCAAGCGCCGAAAAAAACCGGTCCATCCTCGAACCTGGATCGAGATCGCTCTGGGCACGACGCTCGCCGTCGTGTCGCCTATGATCGCGGTCGGGCGCGCGGCCGCCGCGGATTCGGCTTACGCCTCGCCGACTGCGGCCCCGGTCTTGCCCGCCGCGCCGCCGGCGACTCCCGCCGCCCGCCCGCCCGCGCCCGGCGCGGTGGACAAAGCGACGCTGCTGATGGCGGCGAAAAGGTATTCGGAGGCGATACGAGTGTTGGAACGCGAGGCGAAGGCGCATCCCGGAGCGCCCGACGTTCTTCTCAACCTGGGCTGGGCCTACTGGCACGCCAACCGCGTCAATGACGCCTGGCGCGTGGCCTCCACGCTCGTCAAGCTCGACCCCGGCAACCGAGTCTTCTTGATCTTCATGGCGAACACGGACATCGAAAGAAAGAACTACTCCGCCGCCATCGAGCTGATGCACCGGGCGCTCAAGCAGGCGCCCGACGATCACGACGCGTTGATGGTTCTGGCGCGCGCGATGTTCCTGGGCGGCAGGCGCAACGACGCGCTGATCATACTCAACGAGATCCTCGCCCGCCGTCCAGACGACGCCGCGGCGGTCTACCGCAAGGCCGTCTTCCTGTCGGAGATGGGCCGCAAGCGCGAGGCCTTGGCTTTTCTCGATAAGCTTCTCGCCGCCGAGCCATCCAATCCCGCTTACCGCAGAAGCCGCGCGAAGATTCTGTCGGATCTAGGCCGCGAGACCGAAGCCAGGAGCGAGTGGAAGCAGCTGACGCGCAAGGAGATGGACGCTCAGTCGCTCATGAATCTGGGTTGGGCGCACTGGCGGGAAAGGAACTTGGACGCGGCTTGGGAGATCGCGGTCACGCTGGTCAAGCTCGACGACAAGAATCCCTCGTTTCTGCGCTTCATGGCCAACCTGGAGCTGGAGCGTCAGAACTATCATAACGCCCTGCGTCTGGCGGAAAAGACCGTAAGCCTGGCTCCCCAGGACCGCGACGCGGCCCTGACTTTGTCGAAGGCCTTGTTCCGCCTGCAACGGGTCAAGGAGGCGATGGTCATCCTTCAAAAGCTGATCATCTCGTATCCGGAGAGCAATTCCGTGCAGTATCGCTGGGCGGAGCTGCTTGCCGGCACGAAGCGCTACGGCGAGGCCTTGTTCTACTTCGATCGTCTCATCAAGGCCGACCCGGAGAACGCGACGTATCGGATGAACCGCGCCTCGCTTCTGTACGAGATGGGGCGCTTCGATGAGGGTCTCGCCGAATGGCGGACGCGGGCGTCCAAGAAGGAGCCGGACATCAGCGCGATCCGACGCCTGCGCGACGACGCCGTCAATCGCCGGGCTTGGGAGGAGGCGATCAATTGGCAGGTCAAGCTCGTCGCCGGCAGCCCGGCCGATCCAGCCGGCTGGGAGGCCTTGTCGCGGATCTACGGCGAGATAAAGCAGCTGCCCATGGCGTTGTGGGCCGTGGAGCGCGCGATCGCGGCCGACCCCGTCGGGATGAACGCCTATTACATGCGCGCGGAGATACTCGAGAGGATGTCGGATTGGGACGCCGCCACCGACGCCTACGAGGAGGTCATCCGGCGCAACCCGAACAGCATCAGGGCTATCGATGGTTTATCGTTCACCTTGGAGGCCAAGGGCGACTTCAAGGGCGCGCTCAAGCAGATCAAGCGCATCGAGGAGCTGACCCTGCCTCCCAGCTCGCCTTATCTGGAGCTGCAGAGAGCCCGTCTGCTGGCCGATTCGGGCTGGTTCGCCAAGGCGCATAAGATCCTCAAGCGCTTGGAGGCCGACCAACGCACGGTGATCCCAGCGCTTCTCTATCACGGAATCTCGCGCTTCGATCGGGGAGACTCCATCCCCGTGGAGAATTTCCGCAAGCAGATGCTGGCGCTCAAGAAGAAAGGCTACGAGACGATCACCGTCTCCGAGCTTGCCAAGGTGTTCCAAGGCAAGGCGAGCCTTCCCGCCAAGCCCCTCCTGCTCACTTTCGACGACGGCCGCTCCGATTCCTTCGAGAACGCCGATCCCGTTCTCAAGGAACTGGGATTTCGCGCGACGATGTTCGTTCACGTCTCCAAGCAGCGCAAGCCCTATTTCCACGCCAGTCCCGAGGATATAGCGCGGTGGGCGGCGACTGGGCGCTGGGAGATGCAGGCCCACGGCTCCCAGGCCCATGACCCCATGCTCATCGACGGCTTCGGACGCCGGGGGCACTTCCTGCCCAACCGCATGTGGCTGAGGAACTCCAACCGCCTGGAGACGCTCGAGGAATACCGGACCCGGGTCGAGAACGACTACAAGGACGCCAAGCGGGGCGTGGAGGAGATCATCCCTGGACACAAAGTCCTGGCTTTCGCCTATCCTTTCGGCGACTACGGCCAGAACGACTACTCCAACACGCCCGAGTCGGCGGTCATCAACCAGGCGCTCGTCAAGAAGAGCTTCGCCCTGGCTTTCGTCCAGGAGCAGCACGGCATCAACACGCTGTCCTCCAACGTGACCAATCTCAAGCGCTACTCGGTGCCGAGGCACATGTCGGCCGAGGCGCTGGTCAGCCATCTCACCTTGGGCGACCCCCGCGTGCAAGCCAAGCTGCTCCACGCGCAGCTCTGGATCCGCGCCGACCAGCTGGGCCGCGCGAAGGCGGTCTTTAAGGAGCTGGAGGCGATGGGCATCGACGAATCGCGCCTTCTGGCGGACAAGGCCGTCGCCTTTCAGCGCGGCGGAGACATCTCCTACGCGCGGCGCCTCTTCACCCAGGCGGCGGAACAGCAGCCCGACAAGGAAGGCCCCTCCGCAGAGGCCGACAAGACGCATCTCGAACAATCGGCGCGCGCGGCCGCGCCTAGGGTGGAGGCGGAAGTCCAGCGCTTCACCGACAG
>JAYVZL010000330.1:0-8556 GCA_043783505.1 Elusimicrobiota bacterium | reverse complement strand
TCGTTCATCATCACCGGGTCCTGGCCGTGATGCCAGCCCTTGTCCCAGGTCAGGGTGAACGCCCACATCGGCTTTCCGCCCAGGCGTGATTTCAACTCCTTGACGATCAGCGCCACGCGGCGCGCGCGCCACCATTCCCAGGCCTCGACGAAGTTCATGTCGCGGCGCATGATCTTTTTGCGCGCCAGCCAGGTCATGCGCTCCGGCTTCGAGAGTTTCCGCCACTCCGGCGGCAGGACCACGCCCGGCATCTCGGCGACGAAGTCGTCGACCAACTCGTAGCCGCCGAGCGCGTTGCGTATGTAGTCCACGCCGACATGATCCACGTTCGGGTCGTCGGCGAAGGGCTTGAGGAACGCGGCCGTATCATCGAGCCGCTTGCGGTCGCGGATCGAGATCGCCCGCGTGAGCACCGGCTGACCGTCCTTAATCTCCATGCCGTACTCGTAGCCCGGAAGCTTCTCCTTCGACATAGTCAGCGAGTACATCGCGTACACCCCGAACTTAAGGCCGCGCTTATGGCACTCCGCCGCGACTTTGGGAATTATTTTGAGGTTGGTCTGCATCCAGATCTCGCCCGGCGCTATGCCGGGCGTTTGCCCGCCGAGCATCCAGAACGCGTCGGCGCCCAACGCCTGCGTCCAATCGAGCAGGCCGCGCCAATCCGTCATTTGTCCATTGGGATCTTTGACTCGCATCGACGACAGCGGCGTCACGCTTTCGAGCGTTGCCACCACGAAGCCTTTCGGCATCGGCTGCGGTTTGCGCCTCGCGATCCTAAAAGACGAGACCTTCAGACGCTCGGCCAGATCCGGGTGGCCGAGCATCTCGGGGAGATACTCGCCGGGCGGCGCATTCCAAGGCACCGGCCAGCGCGCGGTCCATACGCCCTTTGAGACGCGGATCGCCGTCATCTCACGGATGCCGGCGATCGTGGTCAGAACCTCTCCTCCGCGCTTGACGACGAACTTCGGAGGCTTTTCCGAAAAATCCGCATCGAGCCGTCCGTCGCGCGCGCGCAGCGTCAGCTCGACGATGTCGTAATGGAGGTATTTCGAGCGCGTCGCCGCAAGGCGCACCATCCTGCGGCCCGAGAACCAGTGCGAAAGGCCGAACACCGCCCCGTAGAGGACGGCGACCGACAGAAAAAGCCATGATCCGCGGCGAATGCGCATGAGGGTAGATTCTACTTTTTTGATATACTCCGCTTCGATACGCGAGCGTATATCAGGGAGGCGCGACATGGTGACCGGGCTCGTGCTGGTGCGGCTGATGGCAGGCAAAGAAAAGGTGGCGCTGGCTCGCATTAAGGAGGTCAAGGGCGTTTCGCACGTCACCGCCGTATTTGGACGCTGGGATCTCGTGCTCGACATCGAGACCGAGGACGTGACCACGCTCTCCAACGTCGTGGTGCGCGACATCCGCGCCACGCCCGGAGTGCTCTCCACCGAGAGTCTCGTCACGACCTCCATCTAGTGAATCAGCCCGTCCTCTCCATTAGAGGGCTGCGGACCCACTTCGTCACTCCGGAACGCACCGTCAGGGCGGTCGACGGCGTCAGCTACGACCTGCACCCGGGGAAAACCCTGGCCGTGGTGGGCGAGTCTGGCTCCGGCAAAAGCGTTCACGCGCTCTCGATCCTGCGCCTGCTGCCGGAGCCGCCCGCCAAAATCGTCGGTGGGGAGATCCTATTCCAGGGAAAAGACCTGCTCAAGATGAGCCCCGAGCAGATGCGCCAGATCCGCGGCAACCGCATCGCGATGATCTTTCAAGAGCCGATGACGAGTCTCAACCCCGTTCTCGAGATCGGCGATCAAATCGCCGAGGCGGTGATGCTGCACCAGGGCGCCTCCAAGGAGAAGGCGTGGGCCAAAGCCGTCGATCTCTTGAGAAAGGTCGGCATACCCCACCCTGAGGAGCGGGTGCATGACTACCCGCACCAATTCTCCGGCGGCATGCGCCAGCGCGCGATGATCGCCATCGCCTTGTCCTGCGAACCCGACGTCTTAATCGCCGACGAGCCCACGACCGCGCTCGACGTCACCATCCAGGCCCAGATCCTGGAGCTCATGAAGGATCTTCAGCGCGAATACCATATGGCGATCGTGCTAATTACACACAACATCGGCGTCGTCGCCGAGATGGCCGACGACGTCGTGGTCATGTACGCCGGCCGTCCGGTGGAGCGCGCGCCCATCGGCGACCTGTTCAAGGACCCCAAACATCCCTACACCAAGGGTCTGCTCGCCTCCGTTCCCTCGATCTACACACGCAAGGAGCGCCTCGATGCCATCCCCGGCCAGCCGCCGGACCTGGGCGGAGGCTTCGTCGGCTGCCCCTTCGCGCCGCGCTGCGTTTCCGTGATGGAGCGCTGCAAGACGGACGATCCGCCTGTCTTCCAACTCGCGGGCGGGCGCACGTCCAATTGCTGGCTGTGCGAGGGGGAGAAATCGTGAGCGTCACGCCCATTCTCGAGGTCAGGAATCTCCAAAAGTGCTTTGCCGTGCGCAAAGGGATGTTCGGCGCGAAAAGCACGGTCAAGGCTGTCGATGATGTCTCTTTTTCGGTCATGCCGCAGGAAAGCTTCGCCGTGGTCGGCGAGTCCGGCTGCGGCAAGACGACGTTGGGCAAGCTCGTCCTCGCCCTTGAGAAGCCCACCGAGGGCCAAGTCTTTTTCGACGGACGCGATGTGTTCAAGATGGGCCGCGCCGAGCTCAAGCAGATGCGCCGCCAGATGCAGGTCATCTTCCAAGACCCTTACTCGAGCCTCAACCCGCGCATGACCGTGTCGGACATCATCACCGAGCCGTGGGTGATCCACGATATGCACCTCGACCCGGCGGAGCGCGCGCGCAAGCTTGCCAAGCTCCTCGACGACTGCGGCATCGCCAAGTCCTATTTGCCCCGCCACCCGCACGAGTTCTCCGGTGGTCAGCGCCAGCGCGTGGGCATCGCGCGCGCCCTGGCTCTGGACCCGAAGCTGATCGTCGCCGATGAGCCCGTCTCGGCGCTCGACGTTTCGATCCAAGCGCAGATTCTTAATCTGTTGAAAGACCTGCAGAAGGAAAGAAAGCTGGCGTACCTGTTCATCTCCCACGATTTTTCCGTGGTCCGCCATCTCTGCACCCGCATCGCCGTCATGTACCTGGGACGGATCGTGGAGACGGCCGACAGCGAGACCCTGTTCAACGATCCCCAGCATCCCTATACCGAGGCGCTGTTGTCCGCCGTGCCCGTGCCCGATCCCTCGATCGAAAAACGCCGCAAGCGCATCCTGCTCACCGGCGACGTGCCCAGCCCACTCAACCCGCCGTCTGGATGCCACTTCCATCCGCGCTGCCGCTATCTCATCGATTCCTGCCGCACGAATGACCCGGCGCTGGCCGAGGCCAAGCCCGGCCACTTCGTCGCCTGCCCCGTGCTCCCTTTCAAGGACAAATGCAGCGCCGCCGCACTCGTCGCACTCTAGGAGAGGCCCGAACATGAGCCACGCCCAACAGAAGTCCGAGATGGCCCCGCTGACCACGTACGTCGCCGACAACTCCAAGGTCCCCGAGTTCACCATCCAGGCCGTCGTTCTGGGCTTTATCCTTTCCATCGTCTTCAACGCGGCCAACGCCTACTTGGGCCTTAAGATCGGCCTGACCGTCTCGGCTTCGATCCCCTCGGCGATCATCTCCATGGGCGTGCTGCGCATGGTCCTGCCCCGACTGATCGGACGTTCCGGCACCGTGCTTGAGAACATGGTCGTGCACTCCATCGCCTCCAACGGCGAGTCGCTGGCCGCGGCGGTGATCTTCACCGTGCCGGCCCTGTTCTTCTTGGGCTACGAGGTCACCAACACCACCGTGTTCCTGCTCGGCACCGCGGGGGGCGTGCTGGGCATGCTGATGATGATCCCGCTGCGGCACGCTCTCGTCGTCACCGAGCACAAGAACTTGCCCTTTCCCGAAGGCACCGCCTGCGCGCAGGTGCTCGTCGCCGGCGACAAAGGCGGGGCCAGTGCCGCGCCCGTGTTCTGGGGCATCTTCAGCGGCGGCATCTTCAAATTCGCGATGTCCGGCCTCAACCTCTTTAAGGACTCCTTGTTCTGGACCTCGCCAAAGCTCCACCAGGCCGGCTTCGGCTACGACGTCTCGCCGCTGCTCGTGGGCGTGGGCTATCTCGTCGGACTGCGCATCGCCGCCGTGATGCTGGCCGGCGGCCTGCTCGGCTTCTGGGTGCTGATCCCGCTCATCCACTCCCTCGGCGGCCACAACATCGTGTCCCCCGGAACCGTTCCAATCGACGAGATGTCGACGATGGCCATCCGCGGCGCCTACATCAAGTACATCGGCGCGGGCGGCGTGGCATTCGGAGGGCTCGTCAGTCTGCTGAAATCCTTGCCCGACATCGCGTCCTCCATACGCTCGAGCCTGTCGATCTTGGCCAGAGCCTCGGAAGCCAAGCGCACGGGCGGCGACGCCGAGAAAGACCGCGAGCACAAGGCCGTGGTGTTCGGCGGCGCGGCGCTGGGATTTCTCGTCGGCGCGTTCGTGGGCGAGGCGGATTTTTCCATCGGTCGATTCTTCATACAGCTGATCCTCGGCGGCGGCGCCGGCGCGCTCGCCGGCGGCGTCTTGTTCCATTACCTGTCCATAGCCGCGGCCAAGTACGGCAAGGCCTTCAAGCGCACGGAGCACGATCTGCCGCTGCCCGTGGTCGGACTGGGCATCATCTCGATGTTCTTGATGGTGTGGTTGACGCCGGCTTTCGGACTGTCCTTCTGGGAGGCCGTGGCCGTCGTCGCCTTCTGCTTCTTCTTCGTCGCGGTCTCGGCCCGCATGGTCGGCTTGATCGGCACCACCAACCAGCCGGTCTCGGGCATGACCATCACAGCACTCCTCGCGCTGACCCTGCTCTTCAAGCTTCTCGGCCACAACCCGGACATGATCAAGACCGCGGCGATCATGGGCGGGGCGATCGTCTGCATCGCGATCTCGTTGTCAGGAGACCTGTCGCAGGACATGAAGACGGCGGTCTTAGTGGGTGCTACGCCATGGAAGATCCAGCTCACGCACATCATGGGGACTTTGGTGTCGGCCGTGCGCTCGGGCTTCATCCTGCTCATCCTTTATAAGGCCTACGGCTTCGGCGCGCCCACCGCCGCGCACCCGCACGCGCTCGAAGCCCCGCAGGCCCAGCTCATGGCCAAGCTCGTCGAGGGCGCGACCGGCGGACAGTTGCCCTGGACCTTGCTTCTGACGGGCGCGGGCATCGGCCTGGTCATGGAACTGTGCGGCCTCTCGGCGCTGGCCTTCTCCATCGGCCTGTACCTGCCGATCACCAACTGGCCCATGATCTTCCTCGGCGGTCTGCTGGCCTGGTATATCGCCAAGCGCCGCGGGGGGGAAATCCGCGAAGACGACCCGGGCTCGCTGTTCAGCTCGGGACTCATCGCGGGCGAGGCGCTCATGGGCATCGGCCTAGCCTGCCTCACCGTGGTCGTCAGCACCTACGGCGGCGAGGCTCCCGCGGGTGCGCTGCACTCCCTGGCCGATATCCTCAGTAAACTCTCGCTCCGTGTTCTGCCCGAAGGCAGCCCGCTCGGGGAATCCGTCTTGGCGACCGCTCTGTGCATGGGAGTGGTCTACATTCTCTGGCGCCAGACGACCGCCAAGAAAAAGGTGCATGCTTAAGCTTCTTATTATCACGGTCGCCGCGACGCTCATAGCCGCGCCCGTGCGCGCATCCAGGGACCCCGCGACGCTCGACTACGCCATGGCCTCCGACATCGACACGCTCGATCCGCATTGGGCCTACGACGCGCTGTCGCTGTTTGTCGTCGACCAGGTCTATGAGACGCTGATCGCCTTCGCGGGCACTTCTCTCGACTCCTTCGACCCGCGCCTAGCCACCGTCGTGCCCACGCTCGGCAACGGCTTCCTGTCCAAGGACGGCCTGACCTACGCTTTCCCGCTGCGCAGCGGCGCCAAGTTCCACGATGGAACAACGCTCAAGCCCGAAGACGTGAAATACTCGCTGATGCGCTTCCTGCTGCTCGATCGCGAGGGGGGGGCGTCGAACCTTCTGCTCTGGCCCCTTCTCGGCGTGCGCTCGACCCAGGACCTTCCCTCCGACCGGATCTTCGACTTGGCCGACAAGGCGGTCTCCATCGAGGGCGGCGCGCTCGTGCTGCGCATGCAGAGGCCTTTCGCGCCCTTATTGGGCGTGCTCGCCAACTTCGGGCATATCGTCTCCAAGGATTTCGTCGTCGCCAACGGCGGCTGGAACGGGCGCAAGGACACCTGGTTTAAGCACCGCAACCCCGCCAAGGAAGCGGCGACCTTGTATACGCGGGAGAACGGCACCGGCCCCTTTCGTCTCGAGACCTGGGACCACCTCGGCAAGACGGCAACCTTGACTCGCTTCAACGAGTATTGGCGCCGGCCGGCCGCGTTGGCGCGCGTCAACCTCATGGCCATCGAGGATTCGCGCGAGCGCCGCCGGCGCCTGGAAAAAGGGGAAGTCGACGCGGCCTACGTCGAACGCCGCTATCTCGATGAGTTCGACAACCTGCCGGGCGTGACCATCACAGACGGCTTGCCCGCGCTGGAGACGCAGAACACCGTGCTCTTTAATTTCAACACCGACCCCAAGGACAACGCTTGGGTCGGCAGCGGCCGCTTGGGCGACGGCGTGCCGCCGGATTTTTTTGCCGACGCGGACGTGCGCAAGGGCTTCGCGATGATCTTCGACTATGACACCTTCATTCGCGACGCGTACCGGAGCAAGGCGGTGCAGGCCCGCGGACCCATCCCGGCCGTACTTTTCGCGCACAATCCGCGCCAAAGGCCGTGGCCTCATTCGCCCGTCCAGGCGGAAGCCGCGTTCAAACGCGCCCGCAACGGCGAGGTTTGGGCGAAAGGATTCGCCCTGTCGGTGGCCTACACGGAAGGGCGCAACGACCGCCGCAACGCGTGCCGCCTGCTTAAACTGGGCGCCGAAAAGCTCAATCCCCTGTTCCACGTGGATTGCCGAGCGCTGCCGGAGTCGCGCCTGCTCGACGAGTTCCGGGCGCGGCGCCTGCCCTGCTTCGTCTACCGCTGGATCCTGGATTACCCCGATCCGCACAACGCAGTCGAGCCTTTCCTGCACTCGCGCGGCTACTTCGCCGGGCCGCTGGGTTATAGTAACCCGCGCGCGGATGCGATGATCGAGCAGGCATCCGCCGAGATCGATCCGGCCAAGCGCAAGGCGCTGTACTTCGAGCTGCAGGCGCTGGCGATCTACGACGCGCCCGCGATCTTCACGGTCGACAGCTACAATCTGGTCGTGCGCAGCGCCAAGGTGCAGGGCTGGCTGTATCATCCGATCCAGCCTTACGGCAAGCTTTACGAGGTGACAAAACTCCCATGAGAACTTTACTGCTCGCCTCTTTGCTCGCCACCGGGGCGTCGGCCCAGGTCAAGAATCCCGACACTAACTACGCCATATAAGCCTGCGAAATGAGTGCTAGAATACGCGCATGATCCGACTTTTCCTCATAGTGACGCTCGCCTTATCGTGTTTGCCGATGACGGCCTTGGCCGCGGTCAAGAATCCGGACGTGTTCACGTACCTGACCTTCTCCGACGCCGACAGTCTGGACCCGGCCTACTCATACGACACGGCCAGCCACATGATCATCCTCAACATCTATGAGCCCCTGTTCCAGTTCGACAGGACCTCGACGGAAAAGCTGATCCCGCTGATCGCCGAGAAGGTGCCCAGCCGCGGCAACAACCTGATTTCAGAGGACGGCAGGACGTACACCATACCGATCCGCAAAGGCGTCAAGTTTCACGACGGCACGCCCATGACCATGGAGGACGTGCGCTGGTCCTTGCTGCGCTTTCTGCTGATGGACCGCGCGGCGGGGCCGTCCTCGCTGCTGATGGAGCCCTTGCTCGGCTACCCCTCGACCCGCGACGACGCCGGGAAAATAAAGCCCAACGTCTGGGTCGACGCGAACAAGGCCGTCGCCGTGCAGGGCGACAACTTGATCCTGCGCCTGCCCCGTCCTTATGCCCCGATCCTGACCATCCTCGCGTCCTGGTCGCCGATCCTCTCCAAGGAGTGGGGAGTCCAGCGCGGAGACTGGGACGGGACCGAGACGACCTGGAAGAAGTACAACAACCCGAGCAAGCAGACGTCTCCCTTCTTCGAGGGCGCCAATGGCACCGGCCCCTTCAAGCTCGAGCGCTGGGAGCGCAAGACGCAGGAATTCATCTTGACGCGGAACGATCAGTACTGGCGCGCGCCGGCTAAGATCAAGAACGTGGTCGTCAAGGGCGTCAACGAGTTCGGCACGCGCAAGCTGATGCTCCAGGCCGGCGACGCCGATACGATCTACGCCGACCGGCCGCTGCTTACCCAGCTCCAGGGCATCCCCGGTGTGAAGATCATCGACGACCTACCCACGATGGAGATGAACCCGGTCGTGTTCTTCACCTACAAGATCAACACCGTGGGCAATTCTTCTTTAGGCTCGGGTCAGCTCGACGGCAGCGGCATTCCCGCCGACTTCTTCTCGGA
>JAYVZL010000329.1:0-3352 GCA_043783505.1 Elusimicrobiota bacterium | reverse complement strand
AACTCGATGGGCTTGCCCTGCGCGAGGATCTGGATGCGGCCCGACTGCGGGATGCGGCGCTCGGTGATGTTCATCGAGTTCGTCATGATCTTGATCTTTGCTGCGATCGCGAAGCGATAGCTCCACGGCACGGAGAACGTCCCGGGCAGCAGCAGGCCGTCGACGCGGTAGCGCAGCAAGATCTTGGAGTTCTTGCCCGTCGGGTCTTCGAAGGGCTCGATGTGGATGTCCGAGGCCTTCATCGACATGCAGGTGAGGATGATCGCGTTGACGAACTTCTCGACCTCGGGTGCGGAGGCGTCGATATCGCTGATGTCGGACTTCGGCGTTTCCTTCTGGACCTCGATGCCCCCCTCTCCTTCGGGAGTCGACGCCTCGTTCTTGGCCACGTCCGTCATCAGGCGGTTGAGCGCCTCGCCCTCGCCGCGCCCGTAGGCCGCGTCGAGAGCGCCGCCGATGTCCGTGGGCAGCGCCAGATAGGGCTGGATTTCGAGGCCGGTGCGCAGCTGAATGTCCTCGGAAGCGAAGAAGTCTCGCGGGTCGGCCATGGCGACGAACAGCACGCTCTCTTCCTTGGCGAAGGGGATCGCGACGTGGCGGCGCGCGACGGCCTCGGGGATGATCTTGGCGACTTCCGCGTCGACGTCCATCTGCAGAAGGTCGACGGCCTTGACCTTCCACTCCTCGGACAGAGCCTTGAGCAGCTGGGCCTTGCCGATGACGCCCCCGTCGATGGCCGCCTGCTGGAAGCTCTTGCCGGTCTTAGCCGCTTCCGCGCCGACCTTCTTGATCTGTTCCTCATCGAGAAGCTTGCGCTCCGCGAGGACTTCCGCGACCGTCTTATGCCGCTGCAGGCCTTTAACCGCCATGATATTCTCCGAAGACGCTCCGCAAAGTCCCGATAATTTCGCCGATGGTGGCGCGGGACTCGACGGCATGAAGGATGTGTCCGAATAGATTTTCTTTCGGCGATCGCGCGGATTTTTCCAGACGCGCAAGTGCTGCGGCCGCGGCTTTGGCGTGGCGCTTCTTGCGGAAAGCTTTCAGGCGTTTGACCTGGTCGGCCTCGATCTTAGGCGAGATCTTCAAGCGTTTGGCCCCGGCGGCCGCGTTCTCCTCGAGCTTAAGCACGTTGACGCCGACGATCTTCCGTCGTCCCTCCTCGACGTCGCGCTGCCAGCGATAGGCGGTCTCCTGGATCTCCTTCTGGGGAATCTCCTCCTCGATGAGCTTGAGCATGCCGCCTTGGGCTCTGATCTCCGACAGCTTCATGACGACGCGGGCCTCGAGCTCATTGGTAAGCGCCTCGATCGCCCAGGCGCCGGCCGTCGGATCGACGGTGTCGCTGACACCCGTCTCGTGGGCCAAGATCTGCTGGGAGCGCAGGGCGAGCATGGCCGATTCCTCGCAGGGCAGAGCCAGCGCCTCGTCGTAGGCGTTGGTGTGCAGCGACTGCGCGCCGCCGAGGACCGCCGCCAGCGCCTGCCACGCCACGCGCGCCGCGTTGTTGAGCGGCTGGCCGCCGGTCAGCGTCGAGCCGCAGGTCTGCACGTGGAAGCGCAAGGCCTGCGATTTGGGATCTTTGGCGCCGAAGTCGTCTTTCATGACCCGAGCCCAGACGCGGCGCGCGGCGCGAAATTTGGCGATCTCCTCGAGAAAGTGGTTGTGGCAGCCGAAAAAGAAAGCGAGCTTGGGGCCCAGCGCGTCGACGGCCACGCCGCGCTCTAAGAGAGCCTTGACGTAAACTTCGGCGTTGCCGAAGGTGAACGCGACCTCCTGCGCGGCGTCGGCGCCGGCCTCGCGGATGTGATAGCCGGAGATCGAGATCGGGTGGAACTGCGGCGTGTTCTTAAACGACCACTCCATCGCGTCGGCGCACAGGCGCAGCGACGGGCCCACGGGAAAGATCTGCGTGCCCCGGGCGATGAACTCCTTGAGGATGTCGTTCTGCAGCGTGCCCTTGAGGACCTTGGGGTCCACCCCGCGCTTCTTGGCGACGGCGACGTAAAAGGCCAGCAGCACGGCGGCCGTCGCATTGATCGTCAGCGAGGTCGACACTTGTTCTAAAGGGATGTCGGCGAAGAGCTGTTCCATGTCGTCTATCGTGCCGACATGCACGCCGACGCGGCCAACCTCGCCCTTGGCCTTGGGGTCGTCGGCGTCGAGCCCGATCTGGGTGGGCAGGTCGAAGGCGGTGGAAAGGCCGGTCTGGCCCTGCTCGAGCAGCCAGCGAAAGCGCTCGTTGGTCTGCTTGGCCGTGCCGAAGCCCGCGTACTGGCGCATCGTCCACAGGCGGCCGCGGTACATCGTCTTCTGGATGCCGCGCGTGAAAGGATACTCGCCGGCGCGGCCGACAGTGCCGGGGACCACCGTGTCGGGGCCGTAGTAGCGCTGGATGTCGATGCCCGAGGGCGTCAAAAACTGCGAGGGAGCGTCGGTGGGAAGGCTCATGCCGGCCTCATCTCCAAGCGGTCGCCGACGCGCACCGAGCCCTTGAGGACTCCGCCCTTGAGCTCGAGCACGCTGCGCGCGGCCCACACCCACGGCGACACGCGCCAGGGGCGCAAGTCCTCGATGACGCGCCGCACGCGCAGCTCGGAGTCAAGAAAAAGAACGTCAATCGAAAACTTCATGAAAAAAGTGTGGATCATCGGACAAGGCACGATCCAGAGCGCCTCGTCCTCGGACAACAACTCCCGTCCGAGCAGCCCTTTGGCCCGCGTCGCCGACGCGTCCGCCGTTTCCACGCGCGCGGCGACGGTCGCGCCGCGCGTGGAATTGAAAGCGATCATCGGATCACCGCGACCCGGCCGCGGCCCGTGCCAGCCGAGCTCGTCACCGTGAAAACGTAGGTGCCGCTGGCCACCAGCTTGCCGTCCGTGTTCTTGCCGTCCCAGGTCAGACCCGCCGGCTCGCGCACGATCTGTCCGTCGAGCGTGTAGATCTTGATCTTCATCATCGAGCCTTGAAGCGAGGGCGGGATCGAGAAGGAGACCGCGCCGATGTTCGAGGTCCGGTAAGGATTGGGAAACGCGATCGGCTTCTCCTGGCCGTCGAAGCCCGCCAGCGTGCCCTTCACCGCGACGCGCATGGTCTTGTAGGCGTTGATGCGTCCGGCCCCCTGCAACGCGGAGGAAAGCCCGAGATTTTCCGCGCCCGCGCGGATGGCGGTCTGGACTTGCGCCGCGGTCATGGTCGGACGAGCCGACAGCACCAACGCCGCCAGGCCCGCCACGTGAGGCGAGGAGAACGACGTGCCCGAGGCGCCGCCCGTGTAGGAGCCGCCCACCGTCGTGGTGTAGACGCTGCGGCCGGGCGCGACCACGCCATTGGCGGCCAGCTCCGGCCCTCG
>JAYVZL010000328.1:0-3367 GCA_043783505.1 Elusimicrobiota bacterium | reverse complement strand
CGAGGCCGTTCAAGACGATGCCCTTGTCCTTCTTCGCGCCGAAGATCATGGGCTTGCCGTGCGCGACCTTCATCATTTTCTCTTCACGGATATCCCGGGCCGCCACGTCCTCGAAGGCGCCGTCGTTGAAGACGATGCAGTTCTGGAAGATCTCGATGAAGACGGAGCCCTTATGATGCGCCGCGCGGGTCAAAACCTCGGACAGGAACGGCAGGTCCGTGTCGACGGCGCGCGCCACGAAGGTCGCCTCGGAGGCCAGCGCGATCGCGATCGGATTGAGCGGAGCGTCGATGGTGCCCATGGGCGAGGACTTCGTCTTCTTGCCGATCTCGGAGGTCGGCGAGTACTGGCCCTTGGTCAGGCCGTAGATCCGGTTGTTGAACAACAAGATCTTGATGTCCACGTTGCGGCGCAGCGCGTGGATGAGGTGATTGCCTCCGATAGATAGGCCGTCGCCGTCGCCCGTGACGACCCACACCTGCAGGTCCGGACGCGCGCACTTGATGCCCGTAGCGATCGTCGGCGCGCGGCCGTGGATCGTGTGGAAGCCGTACGTATTCATGTAGTACGGAAAGCGCGAGGAACAGCCGATGCCCGAGACGAACACGTACTTTTCCTTGGGGATGTTGAGGGTGGGGAGCATCTTCTGGACGGTCGCCAGGATCGCGAAGTCGCCGCAGCCGGGGCACCAGCGCACCATCTGGTCGGACTTGAAGTCCTTGGCGGTCTGCACGATAGGACCCGCCGCGGGAAGCATCTCCATCTCGTCTTGAGATTCGGGCATATCAGTTTCCTCCCTTCAACAACGCTTCCACGCCGGCTTCGATCTCCGCGACCTTGAACGGCTGGCCCTTGATCTTGTTGAGGCCCGTCGCCGGGACGAGATACTTCGCGCGCAGGACCTTGAGCAGCTGGCCCATGTTCAGCTCGGGCACAAGAACGTGCTCGAAACCCGACATGATGTCGCCCAGGTCCGGCGGGAGCGGATTGAGGTGGCGCAGGTGCACGGAGGAGACGCTCTTGCCGGCCTTCTGTAGGTTCTGCACCGCCGCCGTAATCGAGCCGTACGTGCCGCCCCAACCGACGAGCAAGACTTTGCCCTTCCTCTCGCCGTGAATCTCGAGAGGCGGGATGTCCTGCGCGATCTTGTTGACCTTCGCCGCGCGCAGGCGCACCATGCGCTCGTGGTTATCGGGATCGTAAGAGATATTTCCTGTAATGTCCTGCTTCTCGATGCCGCCTATGCGGTGCTCGTAGCCGAGCGTGCCGGGCGTCGGCCACGGACGCGCCATCGTCTCGGGATCGCGCTTGTAGAGCTTGAAGTCGGCCAGCGGCGGCAGCTCCGGCTTGCCGAACTTGACGAGCTTCGACGCGTCGGGGATCAGCCACGGCTCGGAGCCGTTGGCCAGATATCCGTCGGTGAGAAGAAAGACGGGCGTCATGTACTTGATGGCGATGCGGCAGGCCTCGTAAGCCGCCAGGAAGCAGTCGCCGGGTGTCGAGGCTGCGACCACGGGAACGGGACACTCGCCGTTGCGGCCGTACAGCGCCTGGAACAGGTCCGCCTGCTCAGTCTTCGTGGGCAGGCCGGTGGAGGGCCCGCCGCGCTGGACGTTTAAGATCACCAGCGGCAGCTCGGTCATGACCGCGAGGCCGATGGCCTCGCCCTTGAGGGCGATGCCGGGGCCCGAGGTGCCGGTCAGCGCGAGATAGCCCGCGAACGACGCGCCGATGGCACTGCCGATGGCGGCGATCTCGTCCTCGGCCTGGAAGGTCTTCACGCCGAAGTTCTTGTGCTTGGACAGCTCATGGAGCACGTCGGAGGCGGGCGTGATGGGGTACGATCCGTACCACAAAGGCAGGCCCGACGCGGAGGACGCCGCGACCACGCCCAGCGCGGTCGCCTCGTTGCCCGTGATGTTGCGGTAGACGCCGGGCTTGATCGGCGCCTTGCGCACGCGGAAGTGATGGCCGAAGATCTCGGCGGTTTCGGAGTAAGCGTTGCCGGCGTTGAGGGCCTTGTGGTTGGCCTCCACGTACTTCGGGTTCTTCTTGAACTTCGTCTCGATCCAGCGCAGCGTCGCTTCCAACGGCCGGTCGTAGAGCCAGTACATCATGCCCAGCGCGAAGAAGTTCTTGCAGCGCTCGGTCTCCGTCACCGACAGTCCCATGCCCTCGAGCGCGTTGCGCGTCAGGCGCCCCAGCTCGACGGGGATCACGCGGAATTCGGAGAGCGTGCCGTCCTCGAGCGGATTCTTCTCGTAGCCGGCTTTCTTCAGATTGCCCGCGTTGAAGGTGTCGCTGTTGATGAGGACCAAGCCGCCCTTCTTGACGTCGTTGACGTTGGCCCGCAGCGCTGCCGGGTTCATCGCGACGAGCACGTCGGGCGCGTCGCCGGGCGTCAGCACCTGGCGCGAGGAGAACTGGATCTGGAAGCCCGAGACGCCCGCGATCGTGCCCACGGGGGCGCGGATCTCGGCGGGAAAGTCGGGCAGTGTGGAGAGATCGTTGCCGGCGAAGGCGGTCGTCGTCGTGAACTGCATGCCGGTCAACTGAATGCCGTCGCCGGAATCGCCGGCGAAACGGATTACGGCGGACTCGATTTCTTCAATCGGGAGAGTGGACGGTTTAGGCTGCGTAGAAGCGTCGCTCATGATCAAATCTCCGACGGAACGGGGTGACGGCCATACGACGCCGCTATCGCCTATTATAACCCCGGAAGAGGGTCGTTGTATTGACCTAGGTCAACACTTTGTGACAGCCGGCACATCCTCTTTTTACCGAATTTTTACTGGAATTACGAAGGCCGACGATCTACACTCCTGAGCAATGCCAAGCAATTCAGAATCAAGACTTAAACCAGAGGCTACGACAATGTCCACTGCTTTTGGGACATTGCCGTTGAGCCTAGCGCTAATCTGCATCTCCCTTAGCCCCAGCACACTTTGGGCCGCCACCGTCACGGCCAATAGCTGCGCGGGCAGTGCCGTGCAAACTGTTTTAACGGGCGCTGCAAACGGCGATACTGTCATAGTGCCGGCTGGGTCCTGCACGTGGTCGACGGTAGTCCTCATCCTCGCCAAGCGCGTGACCCTCCAGGGAGCCGGCGCGGGGACGAGCGCCCAGTGCGCGGTGCCGGGGCAGAGCACCTATACCTGCATAACGGATGGCACGCCGAAAACCCCCGATCCCAATAACTTCTACGTGACGTACATGCTGGGCGTGCGCGATGCGATCGATGGGGGCGTCACCCGGATCACGGGGTTCACCTTCCTGGGTGGGGTGGGGCCTGTTGATCCCAATAATGCCAGCATCGTGAATTTTCAGACCGGGGCCACGACGCAGTTCCGCTTCGACCACAACATCG
>JAYVZL010000327.1:0-19964 GCA_043783505.1 Elusimicrobiota bacterium | reverse complement strand
GAGGTCGTTGAGGGTTTGGCACTTGTCGGGAGCGAGGCA
The DNA here is from genome assembly GCA_043783505.1 of Elusimicrobiota bacterium. Classification (GTDB taxonomy): domain Bacteria; phylum Elusimicrobiota; class Elusimicrobia; order UBA1565; family UBA9628; genus GWA2-66-18. The sequence continues at coordinate 19,925 of JAYVZL010000327.1, read as the reverse complement.
GTACTTCCCCTTGCCGTAGGCCGAGTCGAGCCAGATCTTGGCGTCGGAAAGTTCTTTTTGCTCTTTTAGATCAGGCGGGGCGGGGGAGTCCACCGCGAGCTTGAGCCATAGGAACTTACGCTTGATGTCGACGGGGAGGGCGAGGCCGTCGAAGGCGCGCGCCTCATGGGCCAGCTTCGAGGCTTCGGCGGCATAGACGCGATCGGCGTCGGCCGCCAGCCACTCGCTGTCGTAGTTGATGTCGGTTTGCTGAAGCCACGCGGCGTGCCGGGTTTTGCGGCCCAGCTCATCCAAGCTTGCCTCGGCCTTGCCCAGGAAGACTTGCGCGTCCGCAGCGGTCGGGGCGGCGGCGCGAGACGGGACGGCGAGTAAAACCGAGAAGAAAAAAGTGATCATTCGAGTAGAATACAGCTTTCGGACCCAGTTTTGAAACGGCTAGTCGAGCTCTCCGAGATCGATCAAGGAGACATAGGCCGCCCCGCGCACGCCGATGTTGGAGTCTTCGCGCATCTTTCGAAGGGCGCCGACCGCGCGCGGACCGCCCAAGCGACCAAGCGCTTGAGTCACCGCGAGGCGCACGGCCGTGTCGGGAGCCTTGGAGGCTTCGGCCAGGACGAGGACGGCGCGTGGATTGCCGCTTTTTCCCAGGGACTCCGCGGCCAGAGGGGCAAGAGGGCTGTCGGGCTTCTTCATCATTTTCTCGAGATGCCCGAGACCCTTATTGTTGTCGAGCTTGACTAGATAGTAGGCGGCCATGAGGCCGACCCTCTCCTCGCCGGGGTCGTTTTTGAGGAAGTCTTGAAGTTGAGCGATCGACTCTTTCTTCCCGAGCTTGGCCAGCGCGTAGTGCGCCTGGATCTCGATAAACTTGTCAGGCTTGGCCAGGGCCTGCTCCACGGTAGAAAACGCGCGCTTGTCGCCGATATCCCCAAGGGCTTCAAGGACGGCCTGAAGGACATTTCCGTTGGCACCGCCGGCGAACTGCTGCAGGGCGGGCACGGCGTCCTTTACCTGCAGGCGGCCCAGGCCGCGCACCGCCTCCTCGGCGACGCGCGGGTCCTTGTCGTTGACGGCGTCCATGAGAATCGTGACGGCTTGGCTGCCGCCCAGGCGGCCGAGCGCTTCTAAAATTTTCCAGCGGAGGACATACAGAGTGCCGGGCAGGTCGCCCATCTGCAAAGTCATGTAGCGCAGATAATCCCAGGCCGCGGCCAGCGGCACGACGGCGCGCGCGTCTCCGCTCAGGCCGAGAGCGTTGACGTAAGCCATGCTTTCCTTGGGCTCGCCGCGCTTGATGTCGAAGGCCAGAAGCAGCGCGTCCGTCGCCTTCTTGTCTCGGGCGTGACCTAGCCCCGGGGCCATCCTAATGCGATCGTCGCTCTTGGCGGACTCGAAACTCTTGATGAAATCCTGCATGCGGGGCTTGCGGGCCCACGCGGGCGCGCATAACACGAGCGTCGTCAGAAGTGCCGCGGTCTTTCTCACCCCGCAAGCATAACGGGTTCCGCGCGATCTGTCCAGAGCGGAGGGAACTTTTTAGGGGGGGCAATCGTCTAATAAGTGAAGGCCGGGCGGATAGTCCAGCCATCGTGGAGAAAACCATGAGAAATGAAATGCCGGAACGCGCGGGGCGGCGCCTGTTGGCGCGAATGAAGCGGATGGAAAAGGCGGAGGCATTCGATGAGGCCAGAGATGAGGCGCAAAGGTTGCTTCTGGCACGTCATTTGGCGCGGCTAAAGAAAGGCGATTATGCCTCCAACACTATGAGGTTTCCAGCCTTGCGCCAGGTCTAGCTTCCTTTTATACTCCACTTATGGATCCGGTCACGCACACCTTATTCGGCATGGCCATCGGCGAAGCGGTGTTTCGGCCGCGCTTGGGACGGCGGGCCGTCACGGTGTCGGCCTGGGCGGCCAATCTTCCGGATATCGACGTTCTCGTTCTCCTGACCCAAGATCCAGCCGCCATAGTCTTGCGCAGGTCCTTCGGGCACTCATTGATTCTACTTCCCCTTTGGATCGCGGGCTTAAGCTGGATCTTCAAGAAGAAGTACCCCGACATGGAGTACAGGGATTTGCTCATGCTCATCGGACTCAACGCGGCCGGACACCTGCTCTTCGACCTAATCAACTCCTTCGGAGTGCAGTTGTTTTGGCCGTTCTCACTGATGCGGCCCGAACTGGCGATCATCTTCATCCTCGATATCGTGTTGACGGGGATTTTGGCCGCGCCGCATCTCGCCCGCTTGTCAAAAGCGTGGCGGCCGAAATTGACGGCCGCGTCGCGGGCGGCCCTCGCGGTCGTTGGAATCTACCTGCTCGGGGCGTTCGCGTCGCGCGCTCGCGCGCTGACCCTGCTGGCGCGCGCGGAAGGCGGCGGCGGCTTCCAGTACGCCTTTCCCGAGCCGCTGGGGGCGCACCGTTGGCGGGGCGTGGTAAAGGATAAGAAACTTTGGCGCGTCTACTTGATCAACGTTTACCGCGGCACCACGGAGAAGCGCCTGACCCTCTCCAACGATGAGGACGCGCCTCCCGCCTTGGCGGCACGGCGAACGCCGCTGGGCGAACGACTCAGTCTTTTCTTTAAAGCGCCGATTTGGACGACGACGCCGCGAACGCAGAGAGGCTGGACGGCGACGACGTACGACTTGCGCTTCACGACACTTCTGCACTCGCGCGCAACACCCTTTCTCTTCACTTTCGACGTCGACCCGGCCGGCGGCGCCATCCCCCGGGGAACGAAGATTTGGTAGGGTAGCGAGAATGCCTTCGACGAACGCTCAGACGTTGGAAATGCTCCTCGAGCTGGGAAAACTGTTGTCTTCCAAGCTCGAATTGAGCGAACTTCTGACTTCGATCCTCGAGCTGTCGACGCAGATCGTCGACTCCGAAAGCGCGTCGCTTCTCCTCCTCGATGAGAAGACCCAAGAGCTGTATTTCGACGTGGCCCTGGGCCTGGGGGAAGAGGCCTCGAAAATCCGCCTTAAACTCGGCCAGGGCATCGCCGGCATGGTCGCCGAAAGCCGCAAGCCCGAGATCATCCACGACGTGCGCAAGGACCCGCGCTGGTCGCCGATGATTGACGAGCGCTCGGGGTTCGTGACGAACTCGATTTTGGCGGTGCCTATGGTGCTCAAGGGCAAGCTCATAGGCGTGCTCGAGGCGATCAACAAGCGCGGCGGCCTCTTCACCCCCTCGGATCAGCGCGCCTTCGAGGCGTTCGGTGCACAGGCAGGGATCGCCATCGAGAACGCGCGGCTGTTCTCCTCGCTGAAGGAAGAACGCTTCAAGCTGTCCACCGTGTTCTCACAAATGACGAACGGGGCGGTGCTGACCGATCTCGGCGGCCGTATTCTTCTGGCCAACGAGGCGTCGGGATCGTTCCTGGGCGCGGGCTTAAGCGAGATCGGCGTCGGCTTTAAAGAGATGGTCCTAAGCCCCACGCTCGACGACCTCCTGGCCGCGCCCGAACCGGCCGTCGACTTCATGGCGACTCGCAAGGAGCCGACCTTGCTCGTGCTCGAGGGACGCATGACGCGCGCGACCATGGGCGGCCGCGAGAGCAGGCTGTTCATGTTCCGCGACTGCACCGACAGTTGGCGCCAGGAGAAGCTCAAGAGGACCTTTCTGTCGCTCATCTCCCACAAGCTACGCACGCCTTTGGCGGCGGTGACCGGGTTCGCCGAAATCCTGGTGGACGAAGTCGATCCGGCCAAGGACCCCCTGTCGGCGAAGGCCGCGCAGGCCATCCGCGAGCAGGGGGCCAAGGTGTCCGAGCTCGTCGAAAAGTTGCTGAGCTACACGACGATCGAAAACACCGACGCCAAAATCGTTCCTCATCCCGTGGCGCTTGACGAGGCTCTTAAGGATGCGGTCGACGCGCTGGCCGGCAAGATATCCGCGCGCGGCGCCAAAGTGAACACGGCCCCAAGCGGCCTGATCGTGATGGGGGAGCGCCACATGATCGTCGAGGCGTTTAAAAATCTCATCGACAACGCCATCAAGTTCAATCCCCTGCCGAACCCGCCTGTGATCATCCGCATCGAAAAGACCGGCGAGTGGACGAAAGTGTCGTTTATCGACACCGGTCCCGGCGTGCCGCCGGAAGATCAGCGCCGCGTGTTCTCGGGCTTTCATCAAGTGGAAAAGGATTTCACCGGCCAGCAGGACGGCTTGGGCCTGGGTCTCGCCTTCGTTAGGAAGGTGGCCGAACTGCACGGCGGCAGCGTGGTTTTGGCCTCGAAGATCGGCGCGGGCGCGACGCTCACGCTGACTTTGCCCGGCGGGAGACCCGCGTGAGCCTCGGCGAATCGGCCTCCGCCTACGGACCCGCGCTGATGGGAGCCGAGTATGGCGAGGTCTTTCTCGAGGAGACGCGCTGGTCCTCGGCCAGGCTTGAAGACGGCGAAGTGCGCGACGTCGGCGCGGGCCGCGAGCGCGGATTGGGGCTTAGGCTTTTACAACGCGAGGACGGTCGCGTGCTGACGTATTTCGGCAGTGCCCAGGACGTCGGAGCCGCCGCGGCTTCGCGTTTGCGGGAGCGCATCCTGCCCGGAGCGCGCGGGCGAGCCGCGAGCTTTTCCCCCGCGCGCGTCGGCGCGGCGAACTGCCGCCTAGATCCTGCCGCGGTCGCCCTTGAAAGTAAATTGGCGCTTCTGCGCGCCATCGACAAGGCCGCGCGCGCCATGTCCCCTCTCGTGCGCCAAGTGACGGCCGTGTACGGCGATCGGCGCAAGGACACCCGCGTTCTCAACTCCGAGGGCGCGGACCTGCGCCAATCCAGGATATCGGTGACGCTGTCGATCTCCGTGGTGGCCGAGCGCGACGGCATACTGCAAACCGGGACCGAGATCCTGGGCGGCCAACGCGGCTTCGAGCTCTTCGACGACGACAGCACCCTGACCGCCGCGCGCCGCGCGGCAGCGCGCGCGCTGGCGAAGCTCGACGCGCCCAAGGCGCGGGCGGGCGAGAGGACTGTCGTCCTGGCCGCCGCCGCCGGCGGCACTTTCATCCATGAGGCGATCGGCCACTCTCTTGAAGTCGACCATGTCCAGGAAGGCTCCTCGCCCGCCTACCGCGGCCGGGTGGGCAAGGTCGTAGCGCCCGAAACGATCACCGTCATGGACGACCCCACCTTGCCGTTTCAGCGGGGCTCCTTCGTCTTCGACGACGAGGGGTTGGACGCACGGCCCACCTCTTTGGTGCGCAACGGCGTGCTTGTCGATTTTCTATACGACCGCGCGACCGCGCTGCGCGAGGGGCGGCTTTCCAACGGCCACGGAAGGCGCGAGTCGTTCTCCTCTCGTCCGATCCCGCGCATGTCGAACCTCTATATCGCGCCGGGACATCACGATCCCGCTAAAATCATCAAGGAACTCGACTACGGCCTTCTGGTCACCCGTATGGGCGGCGGGCAGGTAGACACGGCCAGCGGCGAATTCGTCTTCGAAGTCGACGAAGGTTGGCTGGTCGAAGACGGAAAGGTGCGACATCTCGTACGCGACGCCAACCTGCTCGGCGTGGGCCCGGAAGCCCTGCGCTCCATCGACCGAGTGGGTTGGGACATCGGATGGGGCATCGGCACCTGCGGAAAGGACGGGCAGAACGTGCCGGTCAGCGACGGCCAGCCCACGATCCGCATGCCCAAACTAGTGGTGGGAGGCAGTCATGATTAGCTGGATCCTCGCATTGACGCTGTGCGGCGCGCCCGCGCGCGCGACGGCGACCAAACCCAAGGCCGCGAAGTCAGCGGTCAAGCCCGCGGAGAAGCTCATGGAATGGAAAGGACAAGGCGGCGGACCCAAAGAGCCGGGCGCGGAAGTCATCCTCGACGGCAAGGCCTGGAAAAGCCTGTGGCGGCGTTTGGGCCAGGACGCGCCGCCTCTTAACTTCAAGCGCTTCGCCGCCGTCGCGGTCTTTGCCGGAGAGAAGCCGACTGGCGGATTTTCCGTCGAGTTCCAGGAGCCCGTGAAAAAGGAGCACGATCTCCTCATTGGCTACCGGGTCCTGGAACCGACGGGGATGGTCACCGAGGCCTTCACCCAACCGTGGGCGACGCGCGCCTATCCGCGGCCAAAAGGCAAGATCCTCATCGAGGCCGCGCAATGAGGCTCTCTTTGCTCGCCGTTTTGCTGAGCGTCGGCGCCTACGCGGCTGACGCGCCGTCCTTGCCCGATATGCCGGTGTCCCGCTCAAAGCCCGGGTGGTCTAAACAAGGCAACTCGCTAGTGCTCTATGACCAGGAAGGAGCGCTCGCAGCCGAGATCGGCCTGATCCATGAGGAAACCTCCACGCTCACGCGCGAGGTCAAAGGCGGGCCGTCTCCGGACGGGCGCGCGGCCTGGACGCTTGAGCGCAAGCTGACTTGGAACGCCTCGCGCAGCAAGATGCTCGAATCACGCCGAGCGCTCAAAATCCACGGCACGGCTGGGCAGCTGCTGTGGAGCGACGACTCGGTCGACTGGCCGGAGAACGGCGATCCGGTCGTTTTTTCCAACGATTCCAAAGTGATCCTGATCGCGCGCCATCAGGGGGAAGCTTGGAGCGTGGAGGCACGCGACTGGACGGGCGGGGCGATGGTCAAGGCCGGGCCCTTTGCGCACGTGGTCAACATCTCCATGGCGCCGGGAGGACGGTACGCCATCGCCCGCTGGGCCGTGCCCGATAAAAGCGACACGCACGCGTTCCTCGACCTCGCGACGAAGTCCCGCAAGGACATCGAGACCTCGGAGCTGACACTGGGCTTGGCCCGCATCGGCGACGACGGGGTGGTGCGCTCGGGCAGAAGGGAAGTGTTCCGTTTTGACGCGAGCGCCTCGACGTCCGCGGTCCCGGCCGCCTCCGCACCCCCTCCGGAGACGAAAAAATGACCTCGGCGCTGCTGGCGCTGCTGCTCCTGGGCGGCGGCGCGCCCGCGCGCGCCGAGGACGGCGAACCGGGCGCCGTCCCGCAAGGCCGGGCCGTCGCCGGAGACCAAAGCATGGCGCTCGCGGAAATGCGCCGCCAGCTTTCGCTGGACCCGGGCCTTCAGGAAGCCCTCGTCGAGCGCATCATGCAGTCAAAAATCGCCGGCACCATCAGCCAAGAGACCGATCAGGCCAAGAAAGCCGCGGACGTGCGCGCCTGGGTGCAGGGCGACCTGGACTCCGCCTCCGAGATCGCGCTCGGCCTCAACGACGACGATGCCAAGGGCACGCGGCGTTTTGAAAACACTTTGGTCTCGCATCTCGTGCAGACCTACGCCCGCAATCCCAACGCTGAAAAGGGCGCCTATGGTGTGCTCAAGGGCGCGGCGAGAAAATCCAAGTCCATCGACAAGGCCGAACAAGACGTCAGCGACGAGCAACGCCGCGAGGCTTTGCGCACGCTTTTCGATGGCAAAGGCGCGCAGGGTCAGCGCGTCATCACCACGAAGACCCCTGAGGGTCAGCCCGCCTCGGAACAGGCGCCAACCACGGCCCTGGCCAGCTCTTTCTACGACCGCCTCTCGGCCGGCAACATCCACGGCTATTCGCCCCAGCTGCTGGCGATGCAGAACGCGCTCAACCTGCGCCGGCCGCCGGGCGCGCCTCTGCTCATCGAGACCGGCAAGCTCGATTTTCAGACCTTGTCCTATCCCGCCTACGGATTGCGGTACGACCTGGTCAATTTGGAGAAACGCCTTTCGGCAGGCGAGCCCGCGCCGTCGCGGCACGGGTTTCCCACGGGATCAAACGGTGTAAACTCCGCCCCTACCCCGCGGAAGCATTTCTACGCTCGCGCGGAGTTGATCGCCAAAGCCAAGACCGCCCTCGCGGCTTTCGAGACATCGGCCGCGCTAAGTAAAAATAAAAACAATATCTCCAAGAATCTTCTCGTCGAACTCGCCGGCCATCAGCGCGAGGCCGCCCGCTGGATCACCGCCGCGTCTTTAGAGGAAGATCTCGGCCGCATCGAGGCCGAGGAGGACTTTTTGAGCGCGGAACTGCTCGCCCAAATCGACGCCGTTCCCGCGCCGGCGTCCGTGCGCGAGTCGTATAAGCGCCGCGGCGAGCAGTATAAGGCGCGCCTGGTAAAACTCAAGGCCAACTCTCAGAAGGCGCTCGACGATTTGAAAACCGATTTTTGGCTCTCTAAATTAGGCGAGATCGACAAAGCCCTGAAAGAAAACTCGTCCCTGAGGCGCAATTTCTCGCGCGACCTTTCCGACTATCGTCTTGTGCCCTACCACATCGGGCAATTGCTTGTCCGGCAAGCACGCTGGCGAGAGTATCTCGATAATTTTCTCGTTAAATACGCCGCCGGAACCTCTTATGGCCGCGCAGTGGCCGCGCGACGCGGAAAGCTCTTGCGTCTACTAGACATCTTCGGCCAAATCGCCTCCGACGATCCCGGGCGCACGGCCCTTTAGTCGAAGGCCCGCCTGCGGGGTAGTGGCCGGAATATTATTTTCATTCTCCCCTCTAGAGTTTTGCGCAGTCTCTGCGCAAAACTCCCCTCGGAAGAATGAAAATTTAAAAATTGACCGTGGGGGCCCCAGGCAAAAGCACGGATCGACCGGGGGGTTAAGGGCGGAGAGCGGGAATCAGAGCTTTAAGGCGGGGCAAGGCTTCCTCGGCGGCGCGCTCGCCGACGCGGATGATCTCCGCGGCGCGATGCATCTCGGTCCAAGAGAAGCCCTTGAGATCAGGACGCATCGTGACGTGAGCTAAGTCCAAGTGCGACTGGGCCACCTCGTACTCCATCGTGGAGATCATCTGAAAGAAGACCTCGATGAAGTTCGGAGCGCGGAAGGACTTGGGCAGGACGGGCAGCGCGATCTCACGCAAGGTCTCGAGGTTGATCGGCCGGTCGAGAAGGCGCGGGCGGCGGTGGTCGGCCGTGGGAGCTTTGCGCTCGCCGGCGGGCATCGTCAAGTTGACGGCCAAAAGGATATCCGCGCCCATGTCGGCGATGACGCGCGTGGGCACAGGATTAACGAGAGCTCCATCGACAAGCCAGCGGCCGCTGAGCTGGATGGGTTGGAAAAGCAACGGCAGGCCGCAGGAGGCGCGGATGGCCTCGGCGACGCGGCCTTGGCGAAGCACGACTTCCTCGCCCGTCTCGATGTCGGCGGCCACGCAGGCAAAGGGGATGTCCAAGTCCGTGAACTCCCGCGAGCCTAAATAGGATCGGATGTAGCGCAGCAAGGTCTCTCCCGCGAAAAGACCGGAGCGGGGAACGCCCAGATCCCAGAAAAGGTGCTCATACACCCAAGCCTTATTGATGCGCATGGCCTGTTGCTCGATCTCCTCGGGCTCGTAGCCGGCCGCGAAGCAGGCGGCGATCATCGAGCCCGCCGAGGTCCCCGCGATGATATCCACGGGGATGCCCTCGCGCTTGAGGACCTTAAGCACGCCGATGGTCGCGTGCCCAAGTGCGGCACCCGTCCCCAGCGCCAACCCGACCTGTACCCCGCCGATGCGTCGCGCCAGACGGGCAAGCGTCCTGCCGGCCTTGGGCTCGACCGCGAAAGCGACGTCGGCCTTGCCCTCGCGCTCGTAGGCCGCGTCGACGTCCTCGCTCCAGGGAACGATGACGCGCTCGGCGCCGATGAGCAGGGGCGCGTCCTCGGGCTCGAGATCGCCTATCCACAGCCGCAGCAGCCGGCGCGACTCCTCGGCCAAGGGCGGCACCTCGACCTCCATATGGCGGTACTGAGGGCGCATGGCGTCGCAGCCGGCCATCAGGATAAGGTCCGCTTCGGCCAACGCCGCGCGCTCGACGTCGCCGCGCGGGCCGCCAAGGCAGACGAGCGCCAAGTCGTGGCTGTCGCGCACGGCGTTTAGAAAAAGATACAGCTGGCCGAATAGACGGCCTCCCAAAGTCGCCGGCGAGACGGACAGCACGCGAACCCCGGATGAATGCTCCTGGGCCAGAGCCGCCAGCACTCCCGGGTCGCGAAGATTCGCCGTGCGCAGCCCCATCTCGGTGATCGGCGAACTCTTAAGACCGGCCGCGCGCGCGATCTCGCCGGGCTCCGGAGACACGTCTACGATGAGCACGCGCTTGCGGGTCTGGATCGCCAATTCGGAGCCTAAACGCCAAGCCACCAGCGCGCGTTGGGCGCGCGGCAGGGCGCAGTCGAAGGCGACCAGCCTCGCCTGCTCCGACGACGGACGAGGCGAGGCGCCTTGATCGATAAGACGATGGGCTAAAGTGCGGGACAAGTGCAGGAGGATGGTGGGATATTCACGCAGGACGTCTTCGAAGTCCTTGCGGGGCAGCTTTAATATTTCGCTGGTCGCGTCCACGCGTACCGTCGAGGATCGCGGCGCGCCGGTCAGGAGGCCCGTCTCGCCCACCACGTCGCCGCGCCCCAGATAGGCGACCAGCGCGTCGCGGCCTTCGGTCAGGCGGTAGCGGCGCGCGTGACCCGAGACGATGAGATAGAGGGCGTCGGACTCGTCGCCCTGTTTAAAAAGCGTCGCCCCTTTGGGTAAAGACAGGAGCTGTAGGCGCGCCGACAGCTTTCCCAGATCCTCCGCGGACAGGCCGGAAAATAAGGGCGTTCTTTTTAAGAAGGACTCCCACGACTGGATTTCTTCGGGCTTCAAGGCCGATTTAGTATGATGTCCTGGAGACGGCGCAAGCCAAGAGCCCGACGACGGTCTTCGAGTCCTTGATCTTGCCCCGTCTCACCATCTCGACGGCTTTGCGAAAGGGCATAGTCACGCGCTCGAGGAACTCATCCTCGTCGGTGTTCATGTTTCCCGCCTTAAGGCCGGTGGCGACGTAAAGATGGAGCACTTCGTCGGCGAACGCCGGGGTCGGCCAGTAGCGCAGAAGCGGGACGAACTTCCGGGCCGTGTAGCCGGTCTCCTCCTGAAGCTCGCGCTTCAAGCAGGTCAAGACCGACTCGCCAGCGTCGAGCTTGCCGGCGGGAAGCTCCAACGTGACTTCGCCCACGGGATGACGGTACTGACGCACCATGACGATCGTCTCCCGGTCGAGGAAGGGGACCACGCCGACGGCGCCGGGGTGATTGATGAACTCGCGTGTGGCGAGTTTGCCGTTGGGAAGCCGGACGGTGTCCACGTCGAAGTTCACCGCGTTGCCGCGCCAGACCGTTTTTTTGCTGACGAACGTCTCAATTAGGCCCGCATCGACTTTTTTCATCGCGCCGCATTATAACAAGTGTCCAAGCCTGAGTTCGTCCACCTCCACAACCACTCCGAATATTCCTTGATGGACGGCGTCATCCGCCTGTCCGACAAGGACGGCAAGCCGTCTCAGGCGCTCAAGGACCTGGCCGCCTCGGGCGCCAAGGGATTCGCGGTCACCGACCACGGCAACATGTACGGCGCCGTCGAGTTCTACTCGAACGCGAAGGCCGTGGGCTTGAAAGCCATCATCGGCTGTGAGATGTACATCTCCAAGGGCACTCGTTTCGACCGCGGCCACTCTCAAAAAGAGAACTGCCACCTTACGGTGCTGGCCAAGAATTACGAGGGCTACCAGAACCTCATGGAGCTGTGCTCGATCGCGTTCCAAGAGGGCTATTACTACGACCCGCGCATCGACAAGGAGCTGCTGGCCAAGCACTCCAAGGGCTTAGTCGTGCTCTCGGGCTGCCTTAAGTCCGAGCTCAACCAGGCGATCTTGTCCGGCGACATGGCCCAGTCCGAGAAACTCGTCACATGGTTTCGAGACAATCTCGAGCCCGACAGCTACTACCTCGAGATCATGGACCACGGTCTCGACAAGCAGCGCCAGGTGACCCAGGCTCTTCTCGATCTCAACAAGCGCACCAATATCCCCCTCGTCGCCACCAACGACTGCCATTACTGGAAGCCCGACGATCACGAGGCGCACGACGCGCGCGTGTGCATAGCCACGGGCCGGAAGTTGGTCGATACCGAACGGCTCAAGTTCGAAACCAACGAGTTCTATATCAAGACTCCGGAGGAGATGACCAAGCTTTTCTCTTTCGCCCCTGAATCCACGGCCAGCACATTGAAAATAGCCGAAATGTGTAATTTAAAAATCCCCATGGACCAGATGCTTCTGCCTGAGTTCAAGGTCCCGCAGGGCTATAACCAAGATTCCTATCTTGAACATCTTTGTCTGGAAGGTCTTAAAGACCGATTCAAAGCCGGCTTCCGCCCGGAATATAAAGAGCGCCTCGACTATGAGCTCGGCGTCATCAAGCGCATGGGCTTCTCCGGCTACTTCTTGATCGTTTGGGACTTCATTAAATACGCGCGGTCGGTCGGTATCCCCGTAGGCCCCGGCCGCGGCTCGGGCGCGGGCGCGATCGTGGCCTACGCTCTGCGCATCACCAACGCCGATCCCCTCGAGCATCGTCTGCTCTTCGAGCGCTTCTTAAATCCCGACCGTAAATCCATGCCCGATTTAGATATCGACTTCGCCGACACCGGCCGCGACCGCGTCATCGCCTACGTGCGCGAGAAGTACGGCAAAGAATGCGTGGCGCAGATCATCACCTTCGGCTCTCTCGGCGCCAAGCTCGTCATCCGCGACGTGGGCCGCGTGCTCGACATGCCCCTGATGCAGATCGACGAGATCGCCAAGAAAATCCCCGTCGGCCCCAACGTCCACCTGCACGAGGCGATGCAGGGTCCCGAGTTGCAGGAACTCGCCAAGGACCCGCAGGTTAAACGCCTACTCGAACTGTCCCTTAAGCTCGAGGGTCTCAAGCGCCACACCGGCGTGCACGCGGCCGGCACGCTCATCACCAAGGAGCCGGTCGTCAAGTACACGCCTCTGGCCAAGGGAGCCAAGTCCGACGTGGTGACCACGCAGTATGATGGAGATATCTGCCCGAAGCTGGGCCTGCTCAAGGTCGACTTCCTTGGCCTGCGCACCCTCTCGATCATTGACGACGCGGTCAAGTTCGTGCAGAAGCGAAGCGATCCTAAGCTCGACATCGACGCCATCCCGATGGACGACGCGAAGACCTACGAGATGCTGCGCACGGCGAAGTCGCTGGCCGTCTTCCAGCTCGACAGCCAGGGCATTCGCGACCTGCTCTTTCGCATCAAGCCCACGGTCTTCGACGACATCGTCTCTCTCATCGCCCTTTTTCGTCCCGGCCCGATGCAGTCCGGCATGCTCGATCTGTTCGTCGACCGCAAGCACGGGCGCGAGAAGGTCGCCTACGACCACCCTCTTCTCGAGACCATCCTCAAAGACACCTACGGCTGCATGGTCTTCCAAGAACAGGTCATGGAGATCTCAAAGGCGCTCGCGGGATTTACGCCCGGCGAAGCCGACGGCCTGCGCAAGGCCATGGGTAAGAAGATCCACGAAGACCTGGAGAAGATGCGCGACAAGTTCGTCAAGGGCGCCTCGGTCAACAAGGTCACCCCCAAACTCGCCAACAAGATCTACGACATGATGGTGAAGTTCGGCGGCTACGGCTTCAACAAGTCGCACTCGGTCGCCTACGGCATCGTCGCCTATCAGACGGCTTATCTCAAAGCCAACTTCCCCATCGAGTTCATGACGGCCGTGCTCACCTCGGAGATCGGGCACTCCTCGATCGGCGCCGAGGACAAGGAAAACAAGCTCGTCACCTACCTCGAAGAGGCGCGGCGCATGGGCATGAAGGTCCTGCCGCCCGACGTGAACCGCTCCGAGACGCGTTTTGACATACAAAACAACGAAATACGCTTCGGCCTACTCGCGATCAAGAACGTGGGTTCCGGGGCCGCCGAGTCAATCGTCAACGCCTCACGCGAGAAGCCTTTTGCCACGCTCGACGATTTTTGTTCGCGCGTCGACCTCCACGCGATCAATAAAAAGGCCGTTGAGTCGCTCATCAAGGCCGGCGCTCTCGACGGCCTGCGCCCGTCGGAAAACCCGGCCGCCGCCAGAGCGCGGCTATTGGCCGCCGTCGACGAGGCTGTAGGGCGCCAACAAAAGGTCAAAGCCGACCTCGACAAGGGCCAGGGCCTTCTTTTCGGGTCCGCGCCGCCGCCCGCGCACACCTCCGCCGCGGACGCCGCCATCAAGCCTTTGTCCGAGCACGATACGTTAGCCTTCGAGCGCGAGGTCCTGGGCTTCTACTTCTCCGGGCACCCCCTGCTCTCGGTCAAGGCTCAGCTAAAAGCCGTGGCGACCCACGAAGTTTCTCAATTGGCCCCATCAATCACAACCCCGGTGCGCATGGCCGGGATGATCAGCCGCATCCGCAAAATGGTGTCCAAGAAAACCGGCGAGCCCTGGGCGATCTTAACGCTGGAAGATCTCACCGGCGAGGTCACCTTGCTGTGCTTCCCGAAGACCTACGCGTCCGGCGTCAACAATATCGCCAAGGTGAGCGCCTTCGTCGCCGCCACCGGCAGACTGTCCTTCAAGGGCGAGGACGCCGGCAGCGGCACGCCCGAGATCATCGTCGACGAGATGACCGTCCTCGACGCCTCGGTCTCGCGCTATGCCAAGCGCCTGCGCCTGAAGTGCGACGCGACGCTCGGCACGGAGGCGCTCGAGACTTTGCGCGACGCGCTGGAAAAACAGCCGGGACCGTGCCCGGTCGTTCTCGAGCAGGAAACGTCGGAAGGCCTGGCCGTCCTCGAGGTCGACCAACGCGTCAGCCTGAATGCGGCCCTGTTTGAAGCCGTCGAAACGATCCTGGGCGAGCGCTCCTGGAGCATCGACCCCGGCAACGCGCCCGCGACCATATCCCCCCGCCGCTTTCCCGGCAAAAAAGCGTAACCGCACGGCAGCGTTATTAATTTTATACTTAAAAAACAAGTATTAAAATAATTATATCTCATATCGCGATTTGCAATATACGATATATCCTGTTATACTAAAGACATGGGAAACTGGGGGTATTCGGGGCAACGCGCCCAACAGGGCATCAAAGCACAGGACATTCTTGTCCTCCTCAAGCTGTTGGTTTCAGAGGGGCGAGAGTGGCGAATGGTTGACCTTGCCCTTGAGCTAGGGCTTTCCCAGTCCGAGGTGAGCATGGCACTTGAACGCGCCAAGCACTCGGGCCTGATAGACGCTTCTAAGAAAAAGCTGATCAAGTCGGCCATGGAAGAGTTTCTGCTCCATGGGCTCAAGTATGTGTTTCCAGCCGAAATCGGCATGCTGTGCCGCGGAATTCCTACGTCGCATTCGGCCCAGCCTTTGGCCAACAAAATCGTCTCTGATCCAAACGATCAGTATGTCTGGCCGCATGTCGACGGCAGCCTCCGCGGACAGGCCGTTTCGCCTCTCTGCGAATGGGCTCCAGAGGCCGCTCGAAGGGATCCGCAGCTGCACGAACTTTTGGCTTTGTTGGACGCGCTCCGAGTGGGTCGGGCGCGCGAAAGGATGATCGCCGCCGAGGAAATTCGCGCCCGTCTCAATGCGAAATAATTCCCCTAATCTCGAGATGCTGGCCGTGGTCGCCAAAGGATTGCGCGGGTTCAAGGAGAAAGTGGTCTTCGTCGGTGGCGCGACAATCGATCTCTATGTCACCTATCCAGCGGAGGCTATTTCCCGTCCCACGGACGATGTCGACTGTGTCGTGGAGATGACGAGCCGCGGGCAGTATTACGTCATCGAAGAAGAACTACGTTCGCTGGGCTTCAAAAACTCTCTTGGGAAAGGTCCGATCTGCCGTTGGGAGTATTGTGGGATCATGGTGGATGTCATGCCCACGGAAGGAAAGATTCTCGGCTTCTCGAACCGCTGGTATCCGGCCGGCCTGGCCGGCGCGGAGACCGCTGTATTGCCCGACGGTCAAAAAATCGAGATATTCACGGCTGCGTATCTCCTGGCCTCGAAACTCGAGGCGTTTTCGGACAGGGGCAAAGAAGATTTTTTTGGCAGTCCCGATATCGAGGATATCGTCGCGATTCTCGATGGCTGTTCTGATCTAAAGGAGCTCATCCAAAGCTCGCCGGCGGACGTTCGATCATACCTAGCGGAGAAGTTCCAGACGCTCCTGTCGACAGCCCATTTTGTAGAAAATATCCCGGGACATGTTCTCGATCGGGCAAATGCGGAGGTTCGCGCGGCTCGCGTGCTAGCTTTGCTTAAGACGCTGTCGGTCCACTCCTGAGATAACAAAGTAGCCGTCGAGACAATCCTATGTGTGAGCGCGCGGACGCGCCGCGCGTGAGCGTACCCAGATAACAACTCGATAGGCGAGCAAGCTCGCGACTATCGCGGCGTAGCGCAGCGGCCGGCGATGGTCGGATTTGACGAGCCAGTAATAGTGGATGACGCCAAAGATCGCGGCGAGATAAACCAACTTATGCAGTCGCCCCCACCATTTGCGCAAGAGGCGGATCATCGCGTCGGTCGACGTGACGGCCAACGCGGCGAGAATCACGAACGCCGAAAAACCGACGGTGATGTAAGGACGGCGGCCGATATCGGAAAGGATCGTGTTCATCTCGAGCTCCGCGTCGAAGACGAGGTATATCGCAAAGTGCAGCGCCGCGTAGAATGCGGCGAATAGGCCTATCATCCGCCGCCGCTTGGCCCACCAGGACCAGCCGCTAAGGCGTGCAAACGGCGTGACGCAGAGAGTCAAACACAAGAAATTGAGCGCCCAGTCTCCCGTCGCGTGCTCGATGAATTCGACCGGATTGACGCCGAGCCCCGCGTGGAAGCCGGCCCAAATAAGGCGCAGGAACGGAGTCAAGCACAACAGGAACAGCGCGGCTTCCTTCAAAAGTTCGCCTTGAGGTCCATGCCTTTGTACAAGCCGGCGACTTGGTCGGCGTAGCCGTTAAACGGCAAGGTCTTGCGCTTGAACAATTCTCCGATCTGGCGTTCCTTGGCTTGGCTCCAGCGCGGGTGATCCACCGTCGGATTGACGTTGGAGTAGAACCCGTACTCCTTGGGCGCGACTTTATTCCAGGTCGTCGTCGGCTGCTGGGAAACCAGGCTGATCCGGACGATCGATTTGATGCTCTTATAGCCGTACTTCCAAGGGACCGCCAGCCGCAAAGGCGCGCCGTCCTGAGGGGGAAGCGGTTTGCCGTACAGCCCTGTCACGAGAAAGGCGAGCGGGTGCATGGCCTCGTCGATTCTCAGTCCTTCGACGTACGGCCACGGTAAAGCTGAAGTTTTTTGTCCCGGCATCTGTTGAGGGTCAAGCAGCGATTGGAATGCGACATAGCGCGCTTTCCGCGTCGGCTGCGCCCATTTCAACACCGCCGCCAAGGGAAACCCAGTCCACGGCATGACCATCGACCAGGCTTCGACACAGCGGTGGCGGTAGATTCGCTCCTCGGTGGTAAAGCGCTTGATCAATTCCTCAACGTCGTGCACTCCCGGCTTGGAGCATTCTCCGTCGATCGTCACGCCCACGGGCGCGTCTTTAAACTCCCCGCGTACTTCGCCGGATCGGTCTTATCCGTTCCGAACTCGTAGAAATTGTTGTAGTGGGTGATGTCCTCATACGGGGTCTGAGGCTCGTTCGTGTCGAACAATCCCGCCGACCGCGCCAGACGCGGCCAGGCGAGGGCCGCCGTCGCGATCCCCATCGTCTTGAGAAAAGATCGCCGGTTGAGATAGACGCTTTCCGGCGTGATATCCGAAACGGACACGTCTCCCAGTAGATTGGCTCGAGGCATGGTTTTTACTTTATCAAACGGTGGCGGCGACTTCATCACGCGCCTTTCGCTCGGCCATAACCGCATTCATTCCTCCGGATACGGCATTCGCGAAATTCGATGTCTTTCCATTTTTGAATGCCGCCTCTGCGCTTTCACGTTGTTCAACAGCAATTTTTGCGTTTTTTTCTGCGGCTATATTGGCCGCGACCAAAGCATGGAGCGAACCAGCGTAGTCGCTTAGCACAAGCATCGTTTTCCGCTTATCATCCGTATGTTTATAGAAGAAAAAGTAGTCGTCCAGTTATTTAGGGGACACTACACTAGGCGAGCGCTCCTGGAGCATCGACCCCGGAAACACTCCCGCAACCATCGCTCCCCGCCGCTTTCCGGGTAAAGCAAGCAGCGACAAAAGTTTGCGTCCAAGCGCCAAGCGTCAACGACTTGACCGCGCAATGCGGAATCCTCGATCTGGAAATAAAAAGGCCGATGCGCCAAAGCCGCGGGGAACGGCCGGCAGTATCCCGATATCCTCCTCGTAAAAGGAGCCGCCACGCACCACCCGGTATGAACCAAAACCCTCACCCTCAAATGCGCTGCCATTTAGCGGCCTATTGGTAATTCCAAGTTGCTGCTTGTCCTGCGTAAATTCCCAGACGTTGCCCACCATGTCGCATAGACCATCCAAAGTGTTGCCCGCAGGTATCGAGCACACCGGCGCCGTGGTCCTCCCTTTGCCGCAGCCGTAGTCGTAAGCCTCATCACCGGACACCCAGGCGAATTTACAGGTCGCACGCTCATTGCCCCAAGGATACAGGGTTGTACCCCCATTCGTTGCCGCATATTCATACTCGGTCTCGCTGGGCAGTCGCGCGTCTTTGAACCGGGCGTACATGTTCACCTGCGCAAAGGACACGCAGTTGACCGGATGAAGCAGCCGATCCGCTTTATGCCAGTTGCAATACTCTCGGGTATCCGGCTCCGTACACCAAGCTTTTCCTGTAGCCGGGTTGGTCGTATTCACGCACTCCTCATATTGTTCCACGGTGACCAAGGTCTCCGTCATATCAAAGGTCTTTATGCTGTAGGTTTTCTCGTCGGTCGCCATCTTAAACTCTCCGCCGACAATGGAAATCCATTTGATCGGCCGGCTAGGTTTCCAGTCTTTTTTTGAGCGGAAATAAACGACCCGGGTCGCTCGTGCGCCTTCCACAATGTTTTCAACGCGCCTATTGTCATTGACTTCGCCGTACGCGGGCGCAACGGCACGAGCCGGCGCACTCAGGCACGCAAGTCCGACGATGCCGGCTACGATTTTTTTCATGACACCCAACCTCCACAATAGCGACTCTTAAAAGAGTGTGCCGGCGCCCGGCATTACTGTCATGGGCCAAAGGGGCAATTTCCTCTGGGTCTTTTGTCTTGTGACGAATCGTTAAAATGGGCTAGAATCCCGGGGTTGCATTGTCATTGTTATATAAGGAGAGGGCATGGCCGATAAAAAGCGCATTCTCGTCGCCGATGATGATCCAGATCTGTTGGATCTTCTCAAGATGGACCTCGCCTATCAAGGCTATGAGGTCTTAGTGGCGGCCGACGGCAAGGAGGCGCTGCAGACCGCGCTCAACGAGACTTTGGATCTGGTCCTTCTCGACGTGATGATGCCCTACATCGACGGCTATCACGTCGCCTATGAGCTGACCAACAAGCTCGGCTCCAAGGCCCCGCGCATCATGATCATGACCAGCCGCGACACGGTCAAGGAGAAGGGCATAGCGCTCATGAGCGGCGCGGCTGAAGTCCTTCAGAAACCTTTTGAGATGGCAAAGCTTCACGAAAGAATCACCGCGCTTTTGGCAAAACCAAATTAGCAATCGATAGGATTTATAAATGGGAAGTCGAATTTTTTTGCTCCTGACCGCGATCCTCCTCCTAGGGGCCGTTCCCCTGCGGGCGGAAGAGGCGACGCTGGCTTCGCCCAAGATCCGCCCCGTGACGTCCAAGACCTCCGGCGACGACGATCGCCATTCCGCGCGCGAGGGCGGCATACAGCCCGACATCGACATAATCGACGCGCCCACCACCGCCGTTCTCGATAATTACGGCTATTCAGCTCGGTCTCGTTTCTATTCCCGCGGGGGCATACTTCAATACTTGTCGTTCGGCGTCTATCCCGGCATCAACCTCGGCGCCTCCGCGGCGGTCGACGGCCTCGTCGGCGATGAACGGCAAGTGCGCATGCGCGCGCCCACGGCCCAGGTCAAGTACCGGTTCTACGAGGGCAACTCCTCGATGCCGTCTTTCGCCATCGGCTTCGACGGCCAGGGCTACGCCTACAACTCCGGCACACGCCGCTTCAACCAGCGCCAGCGCGGCTTCTACG
>JAYVZL010000326.1:0-3392 GCA_043783505.1 Elusimicrobiota bacterium | reverse complement strand
GATCGCGGGAGGCATCTATGGTTTTGGGAGGAGCCGTGTTGACGGTATGCGGCCCGATGAGGGCGTCGATGTATTTGACGTCGCTGTAGCGGGGATTCTTGGTGCCCGTGCTCGCCCAGAGCAGCCGTTGGGGCCGCGCGCCATCCTCGGCGGCGGCCTGGAACGGGGCCGCCTCGAAAATCTCTTTATATATCCGATAGGCTCCTTTCGCGCTGGCGATGGCCGCTTGTCCGTGAGCCTTTCGCGCCAGCTTGGCCCGCGCACCTCCCCTCGCGATCACTTTTTCAAGAAGTGGGTCGACCGACACGTCGATTCGGCTCAAGAAGAAGCTCGCGACCGAGGCCACGCGGCCAACCGGCTTTCGTTTCGCCGCGCGCGCGGCGATGCCCGCACAGAAGGCACCGGCGACTTCGCGGTATCGAGGAAGGCCAAAGAGCAGGGTGACATTGACGTTGATACCGTCGCTGGTCAACTGCTCGATGGCGGGCAAACCCTGGGCCGTGCCGGGGACCTTGATCATGACGTTGGGCCGGTCGAGCTCCCGCCATAACCTACGCGCTTCCTTGATCGTGCCTGGGGTATCGCGCGCCAGGTGAGGGTTCACCTCCAGGCTGACATAACCGTCCGCGCCGTCGGTCCGGTCATATACGGAGCGGAACTCGTCGGCCGCGCGCCGCACGTCGCTCAAACTGAGGGCTTCGTAGATAGCCATGGCGCTTGATCCGGCGCGCGCCAGGGTGCTGATGTCGGCCAGATAATCTTCGGCGCCCTCGAGCGCCTTCTCGAAAAGGGACGGATTGGAGGTCATCCCTCGCAGCCCGTCCTGCACGATCAAGCGTTTGAGTCCGCCGCCGGTGATCAGATCGCGGCTGATATAGTCGAGCCAAAGGGACTGGCCGAGGGTCGCCAACATCTTTACAGGATTGTGTTTCATGATTTCGCCTCCGGACGATCTTTCAGCAAGGCCAGCGCCCGCGCGCAGACGTTCTCCGCCGTAAAGCCGTACTCGCGCAAAACCGTCGCTCCCGGAGCCGACGCGCCGAAACGGTCAACGCAGAGCACGCCGCCCCGGTCGCCGACGTATCTGCTCCACCCCTGCGCTACGCCCGCTTCGACCGCGAGCCTTGCGTCAATATCTCGCGGCAGCACAGACTCTCGATACTCGGGAGTCTGCGCTTCGAACAATTCCCAGCTCGGCATGGAGACCAGCCGCACGGGAATTCCCCGTTCCTCGAGCATTTGCCCGGCCGCGACGATGAGCCCGACTTCCGAGCCGCTCGCGATCAGAATCAAGCGCGGTCGAGCCTTCGGCGCGTCGGACAGGACGTATGCCCCCCGGCGAAGGTTGTCCGCCCAGGCGAAGCGCCGCCGGTCGAGCGTAGGCACGTCCTGTCGGGATAAGATCAATGCCACGGGGCACCCCCGCGCTTCCACGGCGACGCGCCAGGCCGCGGCGGCCTCGTTGGCGTCGCCGGGACGGATGACGAGCAGATTCGGAATGGCCCGAAGTGCTGCGAGCTGCTCGAGTGGCTGATGAGTCGGACCGTCCTCGCCCAAGGCGATGCTGTCGTGCGTGAAGACGTAGACCACGTGCAGGCGCGACAGCGCGGCGAGCCGGATTGCCGGGCGCATATAATCGGAGAACGTCAGGAAAGTCGCGCCGAATGGAAGGACGCCGCCGTGCACGGCCAGGCCGTTGAGGACGGCTCCCATCGCGTGTTCGCGCACGCCGAAATGGATGTTGCGGCCGGCGCGGCTCCAGCCGCCTCCGGCGCAGCCCTGAAGATCGCCGACGGCCCTCTCGGGACTCTCGAAATCGCCAGCGCCCTTGAGCTCCGTCTTCGTGGATGGATCCAAGTCGGCGGAGCCTCCGATCAACTCGGGTACCCGGGGACTGAACGCGGTCTCCACCTTGCCCGCCGCGGCGCGGGTCGCCATGCCCTTTGCGTCCGCCGGGAACGTGGGGATATCGGCGTCCCAGAATTCCGCGAGATTTCCGGACATCAGGCGGCGCAGCTCGCTAGCGACCGCCGGGAACTTCTTCTCATATGCGGAAAAGAGCTCGTTCCAGTCCGCTTCCGCCTTCCCGCCCGCTTCGACGGCCCGCCGGAAATGCCGTTCCGACTCCGGAGGCACCAGGAACGCGGGCTCCGAAGGCCAGCCCAGCTTCTCTTTCGTCTTTTTCACTTCCTCGATGCCCAACGGCGAACCGTGGGCCTCGAAACTGTCTTGCTTCGGCGAGCCGAATCCGATGTGAGTCCGCACAAGGATCAGAGAGGGCCGTCCCGTCTCTTCGCGCGCCGCCGCGAGCGCGCGCTCGATGGACGGGAGGTCGTTGCCGTCCGAAACCGCCTGCGTGTGCCAGCCGTACGCCGCGAAACGCGCCGCGCGGTCCTCGGAGAAGGTGAGCTCCGTCGAGGCGGCCAGCGTGATGCGGTTATCGTCGTAGAGGCAGATCAGCTTGCCGAGCTTCAGAGGCCCGGCCAGAGAGGCCGCCTCCGACGCCACGCCTTCCATGAGGTCGCCGTCACTAACGAGGACATAGGTGAAATGACCCCCGATCTCGAACCCAGGCCTGTTGTAGAGCGCGCCCAAATGCGCCTCGGCGACGGCCATTCCCACGCCGTTGCCGAAGCCTTGCCCCAAGGGGCCCGTGGTCGCCTCCACGCCGGGGGTCACGCCGCGCTCGGGATGCCCGGGTGTCATGCTCCCCCACTGGCGGAATCGCTTGAGCTGCTGCAGGGGTAGGTCGTAGCCGGTCAGATGCAGCAGACTGTAAAGCAGAGCCGAACCGTGACCGGCCGAGAGGACGAATCGATCCCGGTTGAACCAAAGTGGATTTCTGGGATTATGTCGGAGAAACCGCGTCCAAAGCACGTAGGCCATGGGTGCCGCGCCCAACGGCAGGCCGGGATGACCGCTATCCGCCTGTTGCACCGCGTCGACCGACAAGAAGCGGAGCGTGTTGACGGAGAGTTCGTCCAAGTCGACCGCGCCGCTCATGCGAGAACCTCGCCTTTTATATCGATATGAAAATCCTGTCCGCCCCAGCGTCCGGCATTCGGCCAATAAAATGTAAACCGGATCGGAACCTTCTGCTCGCGCGGCACGGCGATATCGACGTAGTGGATTCCCAATATCGTGGCGGTGGACGCGGTGTCCTTCGGGCTTTTCCAATCATCCAGCGCCCAATGCAGGCTGAAGGCTTGAGAGTCTTGAATTCTCAACGTGGCCCCCGCGGCTATAGCGCGCGCCTGCCGCTTGAATTTCCAGACCTCCAGATCCTTGCGTCCTTTTCCCGCGAGGTAGCGATCGGCCACGACATGAATCCGGTCGAACACGGTCCCATCGTCTACCGAGCGAATGAGTTTGATGTATTCGGCGTGCGCCCA
>JAYVZL010000325.1:0-20063 GCA_043783505.1 Elusimicrobiota bacterium | reverse complement strand
AAACCG
This sequence comes from Elusimicrobiota bacterium, assembly GCA_043783505.1. Taxonomy (GTDB): domain Bacteria; phylum Elusimicrobiota; class Elusimicrobia; order UBA1565; family UBA9628; genus GWA2-66-18. Next base: position 20,057 of record JAYVZL010000325.1, on the reverse strand, counting down.
GCGCCGACGGCTATATCGTCAAGCCCTTCAAGGTCGAGGAGTTCAACATCTGCGTGGACGCGCTGATCGGAGGCGGCTGATGCGCGTACGCTTCTGGGGCGTGCGCGGCTCGATCCCGACCCCGGGCCCGGCCACGGTTGGCTACGGCGGCAACACGCCCTGCGTGGAGATACAAGCCGGCGAGGAGCTGCTCGTCGTCGACGCCGGGACGGGCATCCGCGAGCTCGGCATGGACCTTCTCAAGCGCACCGCGGGCGCGCCCATCAAGGGCAGGCTTTTCATCGGCCACTCGCATTGGGATCACATCCAAGGTTTTCCTTTCTTCACGCCTCTCTACCTTCCCAACACGCGCTTTCAGATCTACGGGATACACGGCACCACGAAATCCTTCCAGGAGGTCATGGCGGGGCAGATGCATTCCACCTATTTCCCGGTTCAGATGCAGGACTTGGCCTCCAAGCCCGAGTTCGTCGAGCTGACCGCCCCCGTCCAACTCGGCGCGGTCAAGGTCTCCTACCATTTCCTCAACCATCCCGGCATCACCGTGGGCTACCGTTTCGAGCACCAAGGCAAGGTCGTTTCTTATATCAGCGATCACGAGCCCTACTCGACGCTCAACCCCAAAGGAGAATTCAGCGATAAGGAGGACGGGCTGATCGCGCGCTTCGTCGCGGACTCCGATCTCCTGATCTGCGAGGCCCAGTACACCACAGACGAGTATAAGATCAAGCGTGGCTGGGGCCACAGCACCTTCAACTCCGTGCTCGACCTGGCTCAAATGGCGGGCGTCGCGCGCGTGGCGCTGTTCCACCACGATCCTCTCCACAACGACGACAAGGTCGACGCGATGCTCGCCGAAAGCATCGCGCTGATCTCCTCGCGCAAGCTGAGCATCGAGTGCTTCGCCGCGCGCGAGGGTCAGGTCATCGAGTTGTAGCGCCGGCTTAAGCTTAAGCCCGCGACCAGTGCCATGGCGGCCAGCGCGGCGAACAAGCAGCCGAGCCTAAAAGACGCCGGCTTATAGCGAAACCTCACAAGGCTGCGGCCTTCCGGCACTTCCACCGCGCGAAAAGAGTAGTCGGCGCGGCGCACGACGGACGATGTCCCGTCGACGGTCGCCTCCCAGCCGGGAAACCAATTGTCGAGAAGAAGCAGCCAGCCCGGTCCATCGGAGTCGACCTCCACGCCGACCTCGTCGGCGCCGTCGGTCACGATGCGCGCGCGTCCGCGCGCCGGACGAGCGGGCGCGGCGACGGCGCCGTCATCGAGCCAAACCGTCCGGGCAGGGTCGAAGCCCAAGGTCTGGGCCGCGGCCAGGACCTCGGAGGAGCTCGCCGCGCGCGCCTCGGGCACGAACAGCGCGCGCGAGACGGGCGCCGGCGACTTGAAGACGAACAGATCCCCCTCGTGTATCTTCTTCCAGCCCTTGGGCACGGCGGCGACGTTCTTGGCGGTGGCCGCGAGAACGCTCACGGCGAGCAGGGACGAATTGAGGGGCAGGTCGAGCGCGCCGGTGAAGAAGGCGAAGTCGATCGCGCGCCCGGTCACGAGCCTCTCATAGCGCGCGGGCGTGGAAAAATCGCGTCCGCGCGGGTCGCGAAGGTGGAAGGGCATGCCGAGGTTAGGCTCTAGCGCCCAGCCCAGGCCGAACACGCGCCCCGAGCCGACAGCCGCCTTCATCGCGGCGATCGCCGGGGTCTCGGGATAAAAGAGCTCGGCCGACGCGGAGGGGTTCACGCCCAAGCCGAAGCGCAGGGCCGCGGCCGCCGCGAAAAAAAGCCCGTAGCGGCGCAGGCGCTTCCCATCCCAAATCAGCCATGTCGCGACGCACGCCTCGCCGATAAACAGCAGTATCTCGCTGAGGGAAAAGGAGATCTCAGCCGGAGTCAGCTCCCCGCAGACGCGAAAAATTGTCCGGGCATACAGAAACGCCGCCAAAGCGACAACGACAACGCAGCCTGCCGCCAAGCGCCGCTTGATCTCGCGCGGCAAAGCCGCGCAGGCGTCAAAACCCAATCCGGACAAGACCGCGACGCCGAAGCCCCACACGAGCAAAAGCCGCGTGGGATTGACCGACGAATAGCCGGGCAGGAATTTCCAAATGTAGGGAAATGGAAACACTCCGAGAGCTGCGGCCAAGCCGACAGCGGCGAGACCTCCGTGAAAGAAAACTTCCGGCTCGCGGCGTCGCCGCCAAGCGGCGAGGACCGCCAGCAGCAGAGGCAAAAGACCGGTCCAGCCCGCCCTCTCGATGAAGTTGTTTTCCGGGCCGAGGCCGAAAGCCCCAGCGAGAACCTCGGCGCCGCGCGCGGGCGAGCCCGAGGCCAACGGCATGAGCAGGTGCAGCCCCAGCCACGGGGACAGACGCGTGCCCCAACGCGCCAGATAGTTCGAGGCCGCACCCGTCGAGCTCAGCGGGTAGTATTCAAGATAGGGAAGAATGGCCGGCGCGGCCAGCCCGGCTCCGGCCAATAAAGCCAAAGCCGCGAACAGCAGAAAACGCCGGCGCATCGCGGCTTTGGCGGAGCTGGCTAGAAAAACCGCGTAGGCCGCGGCCGCGCCGAACACGTGAAGCATCGTGGGCGGATGACCGCCCAACAAGGACAAGCCGACGACGACCCCCAGGGCCGCCGCGCGCCGCGGCGCGGGCTGCTCGCTCAAACGTCCCAACGCCCAAAATAGAGCCGGAAGAAGACAGGCTGTGTTAGTATGCGGATGGCCGAGCCAAGCAATCATGAAGCCGCTCAACGCGAACACGATGCCCGCCAACGCCGAGCCCTCGCGCGAGACGCCCAAGCGACGCAAGTGCAGCGCGGTGAAGAAGCCGGCGCAGAAAAGCTTCAGGAACGCCACGACGAGGCTAAATGGCACGATCGGCAGCCAAAACAGCAGGAGATTAGTCGGGTAGAACGGCGCGGCCTGGATACAAGCGGCGAAGGGAACACCGCCGAGGATGTAGGGGTTCCACAGCGGCATGTGCCCGGTCAGAAGCTCCTCGCGCAGGAACTGGCGCCAAGGCGGAAAGTAAAGAAGCTGGTCGACTAGCATGCCCGAGCCGGGGCGCGGCGCCAAGACCGCGTTCCACGGCGGCACTCGCCACAACATGCCCACGCCAATGAGGCCTTCTCCGCGCAAGAGCGCGGGCATCAGCAAAGCCAGGGCCGCGAGAGCCGCCGCAGCGGCGCAGAAGACAACCGCGCGAGCATGTAATCGCATCAAGCGTGGATGCGACGACGTATCTCATCATGACTGCCGATGAGCAGAAAGGTCGCCAAGTCGGATTCCAGAGTGAACAGCACGCGTCGATCCAGTCCGATGCGGACTTCCCAATAATTGCCCTTCAGTTTTCGCAGACCAAGCCCCAGCGGCCTCGTCCCCCCGTCGAAGTAGGTCAATAGGCGCTCGATCGACCCGCGCGCTTTCACAGCGTCCTTTGACTGAAGCGCGTCAATGCTCTCATTGAAAGCGCGCAGAAATCGGACTCGAATCACGGTCGCCGGCGGCGGAGATGAGCCCGGGCAAGACGCGGGTTTGCATACTCAGTGAACTGATTCGCCTTAACCTGCCGTTTGACCAGACGATCCAGCGCCAACCAGTCTTTGGCGGACAGCGCATCATCTTCCGCCAACCGCTTTGGCTCCAAAATGATCTTGCCGTCGCACGCCATGATGGCCACAAGCTCTCCCTGAGCCAACCCCGCTTCACGAAGAACATCGGGCGGGAGCGTGATCTGATTGCGTTCGTTGATTTTGCGTAACGCCGCCATCTTGCCCTCCATATCTGATATTCAGTATATCAGTAATTCGTATATTTACAAGGCCCGAAATCAGCTCATTTGGCGACGGGTTGAGCGAATATTTTTTCCAACTCGGGCCAATAGCCGGGCATTTCCTGGTCCAAGCGATACCTTTCGTGGGCTAGCTTGAGAAGGGAAATCAACTCAGGAGAAGCGACGTTGGGCGCGTCGACGACAACGGACGCCACCAGACCCAAAATACGATCCTCGTCCCTCCGCATATGAAGAGTCTGACGATCGGGAACGTTCTTTAGGACCGCTCGAAGGCTACGCTCCAGCAATTGCCTCTGTTCCAGATCTTTTTCGAAGACAGAATTAGAATGAATCATCGATATGATCAATGCGGTTCCACCATGAAATATATCTTCGTCTTCTCGGATCAAGGGGATCACTTTGCGCACAGCCGCCACAATCTCCGGAAAGTCTCCGGCGTGGAATGTCAAATCGGTCGCCCAACTCAAGAGCTGAATATCCGTGAGCTTATCGGGAACGTTCTTCGACGTCTCGATCTGTTTTAGCCTTTTTGAAATGGAAGCGCTGGTCAAATCCACTTTTTTCCCGCCGAGCTGGGTTAGTTCCTGTTCCACACCCGGGATTCCATCAAAGTCGGTCGGCCGTTGGGCTGCCGCGGTTCTGATGGTCTTGTAAGCAGACTCCGGTATTGATTGAACGAGCGCCGTGACCTCATTTTCGCCATAAAGCCCGGCGATGCCTTTTATATCCAATAGAATTCTCTGAAGATTGAATAGCCACACAAAGCGCTGTTGCGGCGACAGCGCAGGACTGCTGATTTTATCGCGAATGTCGGCAATCGCCTTCTTCAACAGCCGCGGCCACTCTGCGGAGGCCACGACTTTGTTGAAGCCATATCGAAAGTTTCCATAGCCCCCACGAAATACATTTGCCAGCTCAGGGTCGCTGACAAGGGCATCCGCGAAGACCTGCGGCAAGGACTTTCCGCCAAAAGCATCTTCCGGCTGTTTTTCCCTCAAAGGCGAGGGAAGCGCGTTGTAAATCTCAAGAATTGTCATCGGGTCTTTCAGGCGCGGAAGTGCCGAGATCGCCCGCTGCAAAATCTCTTCCTCAGTGGGCACGCGTCCCGTCTCGATATCGAGCGCCTTAAATAGCGGCTTAGCCGCCTCCAATCTCTTGCGCTCGATGAGTAGCCGCCCAAAGTCCGGGTCTTCCAGATCGATCTCCCGGTTAAGGTAAGCCACGGCGTCACGCGCGAGGGATGGAAGCGTCACGCGCTCCAACGCTTCAGCGTTCTTGATCAGCGCGGCATCGGACACGATGATGAAGTCGATCCCATAGTTCCGGGCGAGCCAATCCGACAGTTCCATATTGTTCGCTTTGGCCTCGGCTCCAAGCCTCGCATACGCCATACGATCCGATCTATCCAGAGGCCGCGCATCAAATGCGACCAAAGTCGCACCCTTCTTGAGGGGAAGCTTGAGCATGTAGCTTCCACCGTTCGCCACACTAACCGACTCCGACACAGCGGCGACGCGACTATAGGCCTGAGCGACAGCCGCATCCTTAGTCGAATAAGTGCCCCGACGCAAGGCGCCCTCATAGTCGGTTTGTCTGAACCCGCCCCTCAAAATCCCCAGCGCTCCTTGGCCGGAGGTGCCATGGTAGAGGGCCCCGTCATCGGTGAATTCCCGCAGAAAGTCATCGCGATTGATCAAATGCCTTCTTAAACTGCTCGGCAGCCGTTCAGCCATTCGCGCACGAGTCGTCCCCAACGGATATCGTGGCGTATACGAGTCAAAACGAATCTCAGTTGGAAACTTGAGAAGCTGGGCCTGGCGCTTATCTTCCAGAGCATGCGCGATGCTTCGCACGAGTCCCAACGTGGTGTTGGCCGGAGCACGGATGACGGCGTTATTGGCCATGCTCAAGCGGCCGTTTCTGCGCAGCTTATTGATCTGCGCGATCGCCTTTTCATTGGGATAGATTCCGTCTTCGATATCCCGCCGAATCTTGCGAAGCTCTTCGTTCAACCGCTCCTGATCCCCCGAGCGCAGCCGCAGAAAAGGCAGCTCGACCAAGGCGCGCGGCCCCCGCAGCGTCGTCGAGACCGGGTCCTCGCGTCGAGCCCCGGCCAAGGGCGGCAGGTAGCGATAGTATCCTTGGAGAAAATCGTCGACGATGCCCGGCACGTTTGAGGGCTCCACGAGAACCCCCTTCTCAAGATCGAAGACGAGCAGATCGGTCGCAGCCCCGCCTTGCCGCACGGAACGCGCGGTCTGCTCAACCAACGGCTTGAGGTCGGCGATCGTGAAAAAAGCCTTATTCATATCGTTGGGATCGTCGCTTTTGCTGAGAGCTTTCGCCGTCGGGTCCACGAAAAGAGCCTTGATGGCCTTGTCGATCTCATCGAACTTCTCGCTTTTAGCGTCGAGAAGGAGGTCGAAGTCGCTGCCCACCCCGCGGACGTCGAAAGCCATGATGTTTCCGTTCTTATCGAACATCGGATGCCGACCCTGCGCGACCTCCGCCAAAAAGTCCAGCTCGTTGAACGTCTCCGGGTTCTTTTCCGAGGCCCTCAGCATCTCTTCATACAGCAATCCCAACGCGGACCTCACCACTCCGCCGCTGGGCACCACGCGCGCGCCGGAATCGATCTCCCGCGCTATTTTCCCGGCCAGCGCGAAAAACCGCGCGGCTTGCGGCTCGGACTGACCCGTCCGATAAAGGGGAACGACGAGGCGATCGAAGATCGCGCCCAACGCCTTCTCCGTGGCGCGCCGCGACTCGAGCAAAGCCGCTTGAAGCTCGGGAGAAGCCGATTGCTGCGTCAAGCCTCGCAGACGCCGCGGCAAGAAAAGATTCGGGAAATCCTTGCCTTGCTCACGATCAAAGTGATCCTGGCGATAGAACGCTTTCCGGGCATGAGCATCGACGCTTGGCACGGGCAACTTGGCACGCGGAGTCGGCTTGGCCAGCGCGAGGACGATTTTCGACGGGCTCGAAAATGTCGCAGCCCTCGCGTCGACCGTCGAGACCCCGGACGCTCTCGACTCGGTGTAAATGGCGTCGAGCGAGCTTTTCAACTCGTCCAACGACCCCGCGGCTACGACGCGCAAGGGCTCGACCGATCGCAGGAATGCGGCGCGCCGAACCGGATCGCCTTGATACGAGCCGGAAAGACGGGCGAGATCGGCGCCGACCTGTCGACCGAAATCGGGATGTCCGGGAACCTCCACGCGCGCAAGCCAGCGCTCGATGAGCGGAGAGGCTTGCTTATCCGTCAGCGCGCGCACGAGCAGTCCCGCGGCTGCGCATTCAGCCGGCGCGACGCTTGGACCGTAAGCGTTCGCCATCAGACTATCGGCCAGGTCAGCCGGAGAAGCAGCCAACGGCATCGCTATCGCGAGTTGCCGGCCAAGCGCTTGAGAGACGGCGGCGGCGCTTATACTAGGATTGGCGGCGCCGATCGATGCAATGGCCACTGTTCCGGCAGGCGCCGCAGAGGCGATCAACATCACGGTCAGGCAGACGAATAAGTCCTTCATCATATGCCGCTTTCCTTCAGTGTGCTACGCCCAAATGAATCTGTCAAGGAGGAAGGCATGGGTCTTTTGACTGACGATGCGTAGGGCTTTCGGCTCATGTCTCAACTTCCCCCTTCCCTGTATAATCACTAAATGAAGACCCGGGCTTTTCGCCTGATTTTGGCCGCCGCCTGTATGGCCGTTTCTTTTGAAATCGGCGCTCAGGGCGTCGTCATCCGACCAGTGAATTTGTCCGTGCCGCTGTTGCCCCCGTCCGTCGTCACCTATCAGCCGGCGCTGCTGAACGTCAGCCCTCTCACGCCGTCGGCCATCACCGTCATACCCGTAAGCCCGACTCCCACGGGTCCCGTCGTAACGCCGCAAGCGGCCGTCGTGAATGCTCGGGCCTCCTTGACCTCGGTCGCCGCCGCGATCGTACCGGCGTACCCTAACGACAATCCCATCGCCGGCGTGCTGGAATCAAGGCAGATGTTCGATCTCACCGCCCCAAAAACCAACGACGCCATCGACCTGGCCAACCTGGAACCTCTTCTCAATTACGACGCGAAAACTTGGACGTCCGCCCTCAGCCTGCATGCCCACTCGAACTACTCCGACGGCGAGTTCACCCCGACCCAGGTCGCGCAAAAGATGCACGACGCGGGCCTCAAGGACGTCGCCCTCACCGATCACGACAACGTCCAAGGCGTACCAGAGTTCGTCGCGGCGGCCAAGGCGCTCGGCATGAACCCCCACACCGGCATCGAGTTGACCGGCGGCGCGGGCATTCACATCGTGGTCCTCGATCTCGATATTCACGAGTCCAGACTCACCGCTTTGCTCCAGCGCATCGCCACATGGCGCCTCGCGAGAGCCAAGGCCTACGTCGCGTACCTCAACGCGCATGACGACTTCAAGGCCAAAGGCGTGACGATCACCATTGAGGAAGTTCTCGCCAAGACCATCAACGGGCAGATCGAGCGGCCGGACATCGCCGCGGTCATCGTCGACAAGGGCATGGCCGCCGACAAACCCGATGCGTTCACAAAATACCTGCGTCATGAGATCACGGACCCGGAAGTCCTCAAGCTCGAGCCCAAACCTAAAGAAGCCTTGGACGCCGCGCATGCCGCCGGCGGCATTACCTTCATCGCCCACCCGTATACGATCCGAAAGGGCCCCAGCGCCCCTGAACTCGGCGCGATGGGCCTTAAGGGAGTCGAGATCTATCATCCCGTCCAAACCATGGATGAAAATCTGAGTGATCTGAAGCGAACGGAGATGAAGCGCTACCTAACCATCGCCCATGACCTGGGCCTGCTCGTTCTGCCGGGGGCCGATTTCCACGGCCCGAGCATGCCCACCCTAAACAGCCTCGTGGCACCCATGCCCAAGATTCTGGCCGATCAGCTTCTCAAGGCGCTGGGCGCGCGCAACGCCGCCGTCCTCGCCGCCCTCGCGCAAAAGCTCGCCGCCGCCGCTACCAACGCACTCGCCGCTCATTTATAGTTTAATCAGAGGGTGAGCGACGCCATCAAAGCGCTCGTCGTCGATGACGACGCAAAAGACCTGGGCATTCACGTCGAGCTTCTGCGCGCGGACGGCTACCAGGTGTTGACCGCCTCCAACGGCGAAGCCGCCTGCGAACTGATCGCCAAGAAGCGCTTCGACCTCATTATCACCGACATCGTCATGCGCGGTGTCTCCGGCTTCGAGGTCCTGCAGGCCGCGGGCAAGGCCGATCCCGACACGATCAGCATCGCGATGACCAGCTTCGGCTCCATCGACTCGGCCCTCGACGCGCTCAATTTCGGCGCCTACAGCTATCTTCTCAAGCCCTGCAATGCCCAGGACCTGCGCCACTGCATCCGCAAAGGGCTTGAGAAGCAGAAGCTGACCAAGGAGCTGCGCCTGCGCAACCGTGAGCTGGAGACGATCAACCGCGAGCTCGATTCGAGGGTGCAGGCGGCCACCGCGGAGCTGCGCGGCTTGAACCACCGCATACTCACGGAGATGGCCAGCCTGCGCGAGGTCGACGAGCTCAAGACGTCGTTTCTCAACAACGTCTCGCACGATCTCAAAAATCCCTTGACCACCATCCGCGGCTACCTGTCCTTCATCCTCGACGAAGACTCCGCCAACCTCTCCGCGGAGACGAAGACCGGCCTGCTGATGGCCAAGAAGTCGGCGACGCACATGGAGTACCTGGTCTCCCAGCTTCTCGACGCCGCGAAGCTGACGTCTGGAACGATCCAGCTCGACCACGCCGCCTTCTCAATCACCGATTTCATCGAGGACTGCGCTGGCGCCACCCGCATCCAGACCGACGGCGCAGGCATCAAGCTCGAGGTCGGCTGCGAGCCGTCCCTGACGATCACCGCCGACCGTGGGCGCCTGCTCCAGGTCCTGAACAATCTGCTCGGCAACGCCTGCAAGTTCACGCCTCGCGGCGGCAAGATCACCCTGTCCGCGAAAAAAACGGACGGCGGCGTCCTTTTCAACGTCGCCGACACCGGGCCGGGAATCCCGCCCGACCATCTCTCCCGCATCTTCGAGCGCTTCTATCAAGTGGATTCTTCCCTGTCGAAATCGACGAAGGGCCTGGGGCTGGGCCTGCACATCGCCAAGGACTTAGTCCAGCTCCACGGCGGCAAGATTTGGGTGGAGAGCGCGCTCGGCCAGGGAAGCTCATTTTCCGTGGAGATGCCCCTCGTCCCGGTCACGGCGGGGAAAAAATCCGCCGCCGGTCAGTGAATCGAGAGACTTTCCATCTTGGGCGATGACTTGCCCACCGCCGCCAGCTGCAGCGTGCGCAGGTAGCTGAGGCGGGCGTCTTCCGGCGACAACCGCCCCTTGACGATATCATCGGCCAAGTTGATCAGCAGGATATTCCTCTCCTCGCTTGATGACCGAGCGGACAGCTCATCGCCCCCGGCCGACACATGCAGGCCCAGACTAAACGTCTTGAGCGCCTCGCGCTTGTCATCGGGAACCTCGTAGGCGATAGTGTCCTCGATATTTCGCGCGACTCTGGCATTGTCGAAGAAGCCCATCTCGTCCCACACCAAGATCCGTTTCCATGGCCCGCGATTCTCCCAGACGAGGCGGCGCGTCTCCACGCGATCGGGTTTGCCATACTTTTCGATCATCATGTTCGTGGAGATGTTCGACCAATCGGCGTATTCCTTACTGTCGGCTTGCGCCCCCTCGTAGCGCGTCTCGCCCATACGCGAGGGCAAGGTGCAAGCCGCGAGAAGAATCCAAGCGGCACCGGCCGCGATCATTCGTTGCATGAATACGAGAATACCGGAGAAAACGAAGTCCAATCCATGGATGAAGTGTGAGCATTTCTCATTGGAAATACGCCTGGTCCTAATACCCATTGGCTCCTAGGCCCTCTGCCGCGTCAAGGAAGAAAATCTGGCCCTAAGACGCGCGGGCGTCGACGTCGTCATCGTCTCCAACGGCGACCAGGAATTGGCGCGGGCGGTCGCCCCGCTCTTGGGCATCAAGATCAAGAACGCGGTCGGCTCGCATCTCATCTACAAAACGGTCGACGACAAGAGAGTCTCGACCGGAGTCAACCACGCCTACGAGATCTTCGACAAGGAGTGGAACTCCAAGCCCCAGCCCGGAAAAGCGCTCAGCTTTCACTACTGGCTCAACGCCAACAAATCGCGCTGGGGCTGGAAGAACCTCGACTTGGGCCGCGTCGTCGTGGCCGGCGCGGACGGCGATTCAGCTTCCAGCGACGGAGGGATGATGACGCTTCTTCCGCCGGGAAGCGCGCTGGGCAACTCATGGTGGACACGCCCTCGGAGCCCGGCCGCCTGAAGAAGTTCCAAGCCCTCACCGAAAATACGGCTGGACCAAGGGCGAGTTCATCACCCTGATCCAGGATCCGTCCACCCCCGGAGCTTGGACCGACAAAGAATGACGCGACCGATGAGGAACTCAAATCCGTATTGGAAATACGTATCATCCTTGCGCAGGAAGGGTGGCCGAGTGGTCGAAGGCGCACGACTGGAAACGGCCCCGAAAGGTTTGCGTAAGTTTGCTCCGAGTTGTTTTCTCGTAGAGCGACCCACCCGAAATTCTGCCCGTCTATCCTGAGTTTGCGGCAGTTTGCGCGACCCGCTGGACACCACTGTGGACACCAGCCAAGTGTTATAATTCGCGCGGGTTATATTGGTGCCCACTGAGGCAGCCACTCTTGAGCAAAAAAGCGAACTACGGTATTGACGCGCCTGGGGTCGTTCTCGGTTTTGCGTTGGTCGGCACTATCGGCCTCGCGCTTGCGATTTTTCTCTCATGGTGGTGGCTCACGCTCGGTGCCTGGGGCTGTTGGACCGCAATCTCAATGCTGCGAGGCAGCCTTCACGGAAAATTCGTGGTACGCGACCGACTACTCGATGGGCTTGCCATTGAAGGCGCGGAAAAAATATTAGATGTGGGCTGCGGCCGCGGCCTGCTTCTGCTTAGCGCTGCGAAGCGATTAACTACCGGGAAGGCGGTCGGCGTGGACATCTGGCAGACCAAAGATCAGTCCGGAAACAAGCCGGAGACGACACTGCGAAACGCCACGCTCGAAGGCGTATCGGACAAAATCGAGCTCAAAACGGCCGACGCGCGTAAGCTCCCGTTCGAGGATGCATCCTTCGACGCCGTTATCTCAAGCCTGGCGATCCACAACCTCCCGGACGCCGCTGGACGCGCTGACGTCATCAGAGAAATTGTGCGGGTCCTAAAACCAGGAGGCAAGCTCGCGATCTACGACATTTTTTATACAGATGATTATGTCAAATCTTTGACTAAACTCGGGCTGGCCGAAATCCGACTGTCGGGGCGCCTCAACGTCTTCTATAAGGACGCAATGCTCACCGCCGTGAAACCTGCGCCCTGAGAGGGTGGCTTGATCCAAACCACCACATTTACTCACCGGACTGAAAAATTCTCTCGATGTCGCGAGAGCCGTGGATCACGCGAACAATTTTTATGCCTTCAGGGGCTTGCACATAGAAGATAATGTGTTTTTCGAATCCCCTGACAAGAGCCCAGCGCACGCCGTGAAAGGCTTGCGAAATCGCTTCGTAAGGAGTTCCGCTGCCGGGTAGAGCGGCAAGTCGTTTGAAAGTCTTCTCGGCGACGTCCAGAAAACGGATTGCAGCCGGGGCGTTGTCCTGTCCGATATAAAGCGCACATTCACGCAGATCACGTTGCGTAGGGTCGCTGACGAGACAGCGCTTCACTTCAATTTTCGCTTGGACAGCTGTTCGAGGACTTGCTTCTTAAGAACGTCCCAATTTTTCTTGGTCATTTCTTTCGCCGGAGAATTAAGTCCTTCAAGGAGCATGCCCTCCAACTTGAGCTGAGCTTTTCTTTTCTCATCTTCACGAATGAGCTCACGGACATATTCGCTGACGCTGCCATAGCGACCAGAAGCAATCTGCTGGTCTACGAACTCTTTAAGCGGATCGGGAATCGAAATATTCATGCCTTGCATGGAAGTTTCTCCTACCTTCAGTATAGCGGAATATTCAAAAATGTCAATATATGGCATATTGTGCCATACGAGAATATCAAGCTGCTGCAGGGACCGTACAAACTCGTGAAAACTTGCGCAAAGTCGTATTGGACACCACTGTGGACACCACCGCGATTTTAGAGGCAACGTTGTTAGACGAGAAACTCAAATTCGTATTGGAAATACGTATAATCCTTGCGTAGGAAGGGTGGCCGAGTGGTCGAAGGCGCACGACTGGAAATCGTGTAGGGTCTAACAGCCCTCGAGGGTTCGAATCCCTCCTCTTCCGCCATCTTTGCGCCGCTCTCTAATCGCCGTTCCCCCGCAGCTGACCGCGGTCCTGCTCGGCGCCGGAAGCTTGCTCATCCTGGCTTTCGCCCCGGCCCAGTATCTCGGCCGCCAGCAGGACGACTTGATGTATCTCCTCGCGGCCAAAGCCCTGCCCACCGGCCGCTATGAGTTGATAACCGCCGTCGGCCATCCCCCGTTGACCTCGACGGCGCCGGGCTGGCCCCTTCTGATGGCCCCCCTCGGTTTTCTCACCGACGCTCCGGGGATTTTCCAAGCCTTCGCCGCACTGCTATTGGCCGCGGGACCCTGGCTGTTGTGGGCCTGGCTCAGGCGTCGCACGGAAAACGCGACCGCGCTGCTCGCCGCTCTGATCCTGGCCTCCTCGCCCTTGCTCCTGTCCCAATCCGGAACCTTGATGCCCGAGGCCGCCTATCTGATCGTCTTCCTGGCCGCCTTGATGGCGTCCGAAAGCGACCGACGCGCAATCGCGGGCGGCCTAGGCGCTTTGCTTGTTCTCGTTCGACCCGCCGGACTCTCGGCCCTGCCCGCGCTGGCGGCCGAGCCCGCCCTCAAGCGGCGCTGGGCCGACGTCGCCCGCGCCCTGACACCCGCGCTGATCGCCGCCGCTGTGTGGAGCGCGTGGTCGATGAAGCGTTCCGGCGGCGTGCAGGAAGCGGGCGAGCTCGCTCTCGCCTACGGCGGAGGCGCGTCCATGTCGCCTTTTCACGTGATGCTGTCCAACGCCCGTTTTTTTTCCGCCTCCCTAGGCGGCTGCTTCTTGCCTCCGCTGCATGCCGATGGAACAGGAGCCGTTCTGCTCGGTGCGGTCCTGTTGCTGACGGTTTCACTTGGAATTGCTCGCGCCCTGCGGCGCAAAACTTCCGACCCCGCCGCGAGCGCTCTCCTCGGCGCCGTGGCCATGCACGCACTATGGACTTGGCAGTACGAGCGCTATCTTATTCCCCTGCTGCCCCTTCTGCTGTGGGCGATGATCGAAGGACTAGGCGCGGCCGCCCCGCGCGTTCTGGCCGCCTTGCTCGCCGCCCAGCTCGGCTTTCAAACCTTGCCCCGCTTGGGACGGCCAAGCCCCTGGGCCGAACCCGAGCTGTCGCGCACTTACGCGTGGCTGCAATCCCATCCCGCGCCGGGCGCCCTTGCCAGCGCCCTGCCCGTGCGCGACGGCTGGTACGCTCAACGCCCGTGCCTGCCCCTTCCCGACGCCGAGGACGCCGCCGATTTCGCGGCCAAGCTCAAGGGCGCCCGCGCCCGCTTCATCCTCCGCCAGGACGGACTCGACATCGGCCTTAGCGCCGGCAAGTCCGCCCCTCTGCAGCGCCTGCTCGATCGCGCCTATGGACAATTGGACGACGCGAAGCGTTTTCGCAAGATACACGAGGAGCCCGCCGAGCGCGCCAGCGTCTATGAACCGCTCTAAGCTCGACGGCCTCCGCGTTCCGGGCGCCGTCTTCGCCTCGGCCCTGATGCTGTACCTGTCCACGCGCTCTCTTTTCTTCAACTTCGACGGCGTCGCCTGCGCGATCGCCGTCGACCTGTCCGACTTCAAGCATCTCGTCCACGGCAACCATCTGGCCTACGGCGTCGTCGCCTGGATCTTCGCCCAAACCTGGCGAGCGCTGGGCTACGACGGCCCGTCTCTATACCCGCTCCAAGTCCTCAGCGGCCTGCTCGGCGCCGCCGCGGCCGCCGTTTTCTCATCCCTTCTCTTGCGAACGGGGCGCTCCACGCGTGAAGCCCTTCTCGGCGGCACGGCGCTGGCGCTGTCGCACGCGTGGTGGTTCTGGAGCTTGGAGGCTCAGGTGTATATGCTGGGCGCGCTGTTCATCGCCCTGGCCGCGCGCGAGGCCCTGGCCGAAAAGCCCCGGCCTTGGCTCGTCGGACTGTGGCAGGCCGCGGCCATCCTGGGCCACGTCGGCCATCTGATGGCCGCCCCCGCGATGATCTGGGCACTGTCGCGCCGGCGCGGCCGCAAGACGTGGATTCAATACCTCGGCGCCATGGGCGGCGCGGTATTGATTACCTACGCCTGCGCCGCGCTTTTCGCCGTGCGGCCCGAGGCGCTCGACCAATGGCGCATTTGGCTTCTTGGGAGCGCCGCGCTCAACGCCGAACGCAGCTTCGGCTGGCACCATATCCCGTTGCTCCTTGGCCTTAAGAGCTGGCTGCTCGTGAGCTTGAACGTGCTCTGGGCCAAGGGCGCCGGCCATTTTCTCGCCCTTTTGCCTTGGGCGGCGGCCGCGTGGGGACTGCGCAAGGGCGGTCCCCGTTCCCGATTCTGGGGGCTGTGGCTGGCCGGCTACGCCGCGCTCTACCTCACCTGGGAGCCGTACACCATCGTGTATCGGATCACGGACTTGCTCGCGATCTACGCCCTCGTCTTCGAAGGGCTCGACGCCTTGCCGGCGCGCGCGCGCGCGATCGTCGTCGCGGCCTGGTGCGCGGCCAGCGGCCTGCATAACTGGAACGCGGCCGTCCTTCCCGCGACACGATTCGATAACAACGTCGGTTTAGCTGAAGCCTCCTGGGCTGGACGCAATACGCCAGAAAACGCCTGGGTCTTGGCCGTCGGCGCCGGTCCGGTCTACCTTCCCTATTTCGCCCGCCGCAAACCCCTCAATCCCCGCTACTGGCGCGATGAAGCCTCGCTGTTCGCCCGACTCGACGCCTTGGCCGCCGAGGGCGAGCCGGTTTACGCGTCGGACCGCTCGCTGGCCGCTTCGGGATGGGCCGAGTCCTTCGCCCGCTACGGCCTCGCCGACGCGGCCGCCGGCGAGGGCTATCGGCTTTATCGCATCATCAGGCCGCTTAGGCCGGGCCCGAGGGGCCCGGCAGCATCTAGTACGTCGTCCAAACACTTCCCTTAGTGTCCGTATGCGTGCAACTCACCAGGATGCTGCCCACATTCGTGTCGGCCGTCACGTTCACGTAGTACCAGCCGGCGCCGTCGGTCAATGCCGTGAGCAAGCCCGTCGATTCTCCGTTGGCGTCCGAGTGGTAGTTGGGCATCTTCGCCATCGGGATGGCGTTCATGTATTTGCCCGAGATGGTCAGCGCCGCCATCAACGCCGGGTACACGCCTTCCATGTCCCCGTAGTAGATGCTCATAGCCGAGCGCACGGCGCCTAGGTTGCCCTTGGACGCGCCTTCCGACGACTTGCGGATGAGCTCGGCGAACTTCGGGATGGCGATCGCCGCGAGAATACCGATGATCGCGACAACAATCATCAGCTCGATGAGCGTGAAGCCCTTCTTGTTCGATGTCTTCAACTCCCTCATACATGCCTCCCGCGTCTAAGGCAGTATATCTCCGGACCGCGCGGCCAGCAACGAAACTAAATTAAAATTTTCGCACACAAAAAAGCCCCCGGGGTCGTTAGACCCCGGGGGCCTTCGTCAGGCGTCTAGCTTAGTACGTCGTCCAGACGCTGCCCTTGGTGTCGGTATGCGTGCACCGCACCAGGATGTTTCCGATGTTCGCGTCGGCCGTCGAGTTCACGTAGTGCCAGCCGCTTCCGTCGGCCAGTGACGCCAGCGTGCCCGCCGTTTCCGCATTGGCGTCCGGGTGGTAGTTGGGCGTCTTCGCCATCGGGACTACGTTGAGGTACTTGCCCGCGACGGTCAGTGACGCCATCAACGCCGGGTAAATGCCTTCCATGTCCCCGTAGTAGATGCTCATAGCCGAGCGGACGGCGCCTAGGTTGCCCTTGGACGCGCCTTCCGACGACTTGCGGATGAGTTCAGCGAACTTCGGGATGGCGATCGCCGCGAGAATGCCGATAATCGCGACGACGATCATCAGCTCGATGAGCGTGAATCCCTTCTTGCCCGACGTCTTCAACTTCTTCATGTGCATGACCCCCTTTGTGCCGTTATGTATGTATCAAGAGTAAATGTTCTTTATGACGGCACTCATAGACATGCGCCTGGGCGAAGTATAGCTTCAGGCAAGGCTCCTGTCAAGGAAACGAAATAGAAAATTTACGTGATTTAAGTCGCTTCTCTAGATGCTATAAGGCTTTCCTCAATCGCATCTGGGCCGGGCCCCTAGCTCAGCCCAGAGGCCAGCCAAGGGGCAAAAGACGGAAGAAGTTGAAGACCGCTCCGACAGCCAGGAAAGGGCCGAAAGGGATGGGATCCGAGCGCCGCGCCTTGCCCGCGAGCATCAACCGCAAACCGTAGATCGAGCCCAGAAAGGAGCCGATCATCAGGCAGTCGAAGACTCCGGTCGCACCCGTCCAGGCCCCCACCCCCGCCAGCAGCTTCACATCCCCCCCGCCGAACGCCTCTTTCTTGAACAGCGCCTCGCCGCCAGCCGCGACGGCCCAGCCCAGCCCGAAGCCGAACACCGCTCCGCGCGCGCTCCACCAGGGCGCCAGCCACCAAGCCGCGCCTGGACCCGCGTCGAAATAAGGATTGAAGGCGCAGAAAACAAGTCCCGCCAACGCCAAGCCCAGCGAGAGCTCGTCGGGGATCAGGAAGGTGTCCCAATCGATGAGTGCCACCGCCAGCAGTGCCCCGCAGGCGAGCGCGGCGGCGCCCGCGAAAACGGGACTGCCGCCCCAGCGCAGCCACAATCCCGCGGACAGCAAGCCGGAAGCGGCCTCGACTAAGGGATAGCGGACGGCGATCGGCTTTCGACAGCAGCGTCCGCGTCCGCGCAGAAGCAGCCAGGACAGCATGGGAAGGTTGTCGCGCGCGGCGATGGGCTTGCCGCAGTGAGGACAACGGGAACGGGGGCTGACCACCGACTCCTCGCGCGGCAGCCGGTGGATCACGACGTTAAGAAAGCTCCCGTAGATGGAGCCGAAGAGGAGGGCGAAGACGGCCGCCGCTATATCCATTTCATCCCGATCGGTGGGCAGGAAGGGACTTGAACCCTTAAGAGCTTGCGCCCACACGGTCCTGAGCCGTGCGCGTCTGCCAGTTCCGCCACCTGCCCACCGCTTGGGACGAAAGTGATACAATGCCATTCTACGACATCATGGCGCGCCAAGACAAGACCGACGAGAAAAAGACCGTCGCCACCAACCGCAAGGCCCGCCAGTTCTACGAGATTCTGGAGGTCGTCGAGGCGGGTCTGCAACTGCGGGGACCGGAGGTGAAGTCCCTGCGCGGCGGCCAAGCCAGTCTCGATGGATGCTACGCCCGGCCCAACGACTCGGGCGAGCTCTTCTTGCACAATTTTTACATTCCCCCTTACGTCTTCGCGACCTCCCTTGAAGAGCCCTTGGACACACGGCGCAACCGCAAGCTCCTGCTTCACGGCGCGGAGATCCGGAAAATATCGGGCAAGCTCACGACCAAGGGCCTCACGCTCATTCCGTTGGAGGTCTACTTCAAGAACGGTTGGGCTAAAGTATCGTTGGGCCTGGCCAAGGGCAAGACCGGCGCCGACCGGCGCGACGATTTGAAGAAAAAAGCGGTCCGGCGCGAGGCCGAAAAAAGCTTCAAGGGCTCATACCGCGGCTGACGCCTTTTAGAAGCGCACGCCGACCCCGACCTCGGCGCCGGACTGGCCGTGAGCGAGCGTGTAGGCGAGGCTGAGGTAGGTGAACTGGTAGGGGGTCAGACGAACGCCTCCCGTGAACCGGCTCTCGAGAGTACTCACCTCGCTGCCGTTGAGCGTCGCATCGAGGGTCGACTGGCGCACGACCAGGCGCATCCGATCGAAGCCCGCTCCTAGATACGGCGCGAAGAACGGCGTGCCGGCCGAGCAGACCAAGCTCGCTCCCAAATGCGACGCGGAAAAGTCTTGATGCACGACGGAATGCCCGACGACGGAGACCAGTAGCTGGGGCGACCACGGCTTGTCGGACACGGCGTAGAGGCCGTAGCGCAAGCCTCCGCCCGCGATGGTCAAGCCTTGATAGGAGATGCCGCGGATGAACCCGCTGAGCTTGAAGGGCATCCCGACCTCGGCCTGCACCCACGGCAAGCCGAAGATACGAACTCCGTTGTTGCGCAGAATGCGGTTGTCCGCTGATGGGTAGAATTGCCCGCCGAAGCGCGCTCCCACGTCGAAGCCGGTCAAGCCCAGCGAGCGCCCGCTTTGAAAAGACGACGCCCCCAACACGCCTCCCAGATCGCGCGCAAAAGGCTTGAGCGAGCCCTCATCGGCGTAGCGCGCGAACCCGCCATACTGGTCGGCGCCCGCGAACGCGGACGAGGCGGACAGCAGAACGGCCATGGTCAGAAGAAGTCGCTTCATGCCCGCTGATTATGCGATATCGAGAGTGCCGACCTCAACAGATGGTTGTTATTTCCATCGACGTTTGTCATATTTATATAGGTCTTGGGCTCCACTTGCCTCGGGCCACCCTCCATGAGACAGGTAAACGCGCCTCCGGCGAAAACGGCGATCATATTCGGATCGCTCACTCGCGGCGGGAACACGTTCGTCGCGGCCGAAAAGATCAAGAAGCTTCTCGGCAACGCCGACCTCTATCACGCCGACGACCTCGAAGGTCCCGCCGCGTTCGCCGCCTATAAATTATTCGTCTTCCTCACCCCCACCGCCGGCAATGAGGAAATGGCCGAGCCTTTCGAGCGCCTCTTCGACCAGGACGGTATCGACTTCTCGCATTCCGAGTACGCGGTGTGCGAGCTCGGCAACTACTACGGTTATGACCTCTACGAGTACGGTGCCGCGAAGATCCTTCGCCGGCTGATCGAGGGTCGCGGAGGCCGGGAGTTCCATCCGATGCTGTCTCTCGATACCTTGCCCCTCATCGATTGGGAGCTTTTCGACGACTGGACCGAAAGCCTTCGTCTCAAGGTCGCCGAACATGACTGACTCTGAGATCGTCCGCGGCATCGAGAAGCTGGTCGGCCAAAAGGTCGGCGCGGATTTCGAGGACGACCAGTGCACGCATCTACGCCTCACCGACTCCGAAAGCCTGTATCACGGCCTCATCCGAAGGTTCGAAGC